>CAJBYR010000229.1 GCA_903959855.1 uncultured beta proteobacterium | reverse complement strand
GGCCGGGTTGGTCAGCAACCAGCGCATCGCGTGAACGCGTCAGCCGGTTAAACAGCGTCGACTTGCCGACATTGGGTCGGCCAACGATGACCAGGGTGGGCTTCATGGCGGCGGTTACCGACGAACCACTTCGTCGAGGGGGCTTTGAGAAACCTGATGCAGGTTAAGCATTGTCATCTGTTCAGCGGACTTCGATGGCATTCAGGCTGCCGTTGGCCGTCTGCACCAGCAGACTGTTCCCGAAACGTTGCGGGTCGGCGCGCACTGCGCTGCCGTCCGTGCTGGCTCGCGCGGCAAAAGCGCCATCCTCCCGCCGCAGGAGATGCACTATTCCCTGATAGTCGGCCACTGCTACATGGCTGCCCATCGCCAGCGGACGCGAAACGCTGCGCAGGCCGAGCTTGTCCTGCTTCCAGACGCTCGCTCCGCTGCTCTTGGCCATGCAGTGAACCGCCCCCTTGTCATCCGTGACGTACACGTAGCGATCGTCAACGTCGAGACCGACGTTGGAAGACATTTCGCGCGACCAAAGTGTATTGCCCGTGCCGCTTTCAAAACACGCGACTCGCCCCTGGAAAGCAGCAGCACATATGGTTGTGCCGCTGACGGCGGGCGAACTCGTCACATCAGCCACGCGTTCGAGTTCGGTCGACCCCTTCGGCAACGCAACGGTAACTTCCCACACCGCCGCACCATTATTGTTGGCGATCGCAACCAGCTTTCCTCCGGGAAAACCGGCCAGAGTGAACTTTCCCGCAAGCATCACCCCGACGCTGGAGCGCAGCGACAGGGCAGGCGTGCTGCGTTGATAGACCCAGCGCCGCTTGCCATCCGCGGCGTCAAAGGCAAAAATCCGCGAGTCGCCCGAGCGGACCACAACCAGTCCATCGGCTACCGCCGGTGCGGCAAGAACCTCGGAACTGACACGGGCCTTCCAGATCTCGCGGCCGGTCGCGGCGTCGAAGGCCAGGACTTCCCCCTTGGGCGTTCCCACCGCAACCACCGATCCATCGGCGCCGACACCGCCTGAAATAACCTGGCCTGCGCTAACGCGCCAACCCTGTCGCCCGCCGTCAAACCGCGACAGGGTTCCATCGCGCGCAGCGGCATACACGCTTTCCCCCACCACGGCCGGCGAGAAGGCATATTCTCCGGCGCTGCCTGCGCTCGCCTGCCACAATGTCTTCAACTCGGCAGTAGGCTGAATCGAAGCAAGCTCGGTCGGCTTTACCTTCGGCCCACTAGAGCCGAATGGGTTGAGCTTCTCTACCGAAGAGCAACCCCCGGCGACCAATAGCGCTGCGGTTGACAGCGCAGCTGAAATACGGGCCAGCGTCACTTCGCGGCTCCGATGGAGTCACGCTTTACCTGAAGAACTTCGCGATAACCGCCGCGCTGACGTGTTTCGTCATCCTTGGCCAGGGCATCGAGTTTCGCAAGCGCGGCCTCATAGGCGCCGCGCGCATCAGGCATTTTGCCTTGCGATGCATACACGTCACCCCGCAACTCGGCAAAGCGGGGCGCAAACGAGGGCGAGGGCTCGGCAGCAAGCTGTTTCAGGGCATCGTCATAGGACTTTTCGTCAAGCATGAGTGTGGCCAGGCGCAGACGCGCCAGATCGCGCAACCCGGCATCCCTGGCGTTATCTACCGCCCAGGCCAGCTGCACCCTGGCACTGCGCGAATCACCGGCGTCAACCTGCACCCGCGCTGCCAACAGGGCACCCATGCCGGCGTAATCGGTAATCGAATACTTGTCGACCAGCTCGCCGGCGAGTTCGCGTACGCGCTTGGCATCACGCTGCATCGCCGCAGTCTGCAGGGCGGAGAAAACCGCCGAGGCCTGGGCCGACTGCTGGCGCTGCCACCAGTTCCAACCCTGCCAGGCGGCAGCCACAAGCGCGATCGCAAGCAGAATGTTGGTTACCAGATTGCCATGCAGTTTCCACCAGGTTTTCAGCTCGTCCAGCTGTTCCTGCTCTTCAAGATCATAAGCTGCCATCGTCGTCTTCCACCGGGAAAAGGATTGTGCCGAGGTGATCGGCAAGATCATCAAAACCTACCGTGACCTGCGCCGGTGGCTTTTCGAAGCCACCGCGCAGTTGCTTGACGCTGACGGCATTCGCCGCCGCCTCGTCATCGCCGACTATCAGCGCCAAGGGCGCACCGGATCCATCGGCTTTCTTCATCTGCGATTTGAAACTGCCCCCGCCGCAATGCAGCTGGATGGCGAAGCCGGCACTGCGCAAGGCTTCTGCCGTGCGGAAAGCAAAACGTCCGGCCGCCTCACCCTGATGCACCAGATAGGCATCCGGCGCCACAAGCTCGTGCTGATGGCCCTGATCCTGCCAAAGAGCAAGCAGGCGCTCAATACCCATCGCAAAGCCACAGGCCGGAGCCGGCTTGCCGCCAAGCTGCGAAACCAGACCGTCATAGCGGCCGCCGGCGCATACCGTGCCTTGGGCGCCAAGTTGGTCGGTCACCCATTCGAACACGGTCAGGTTGTAGTAATCGAGTCCTCGCACCAACCGCGGATTGATCCGGTAGGGAATCGCCGCATCCTTGAGCAATTGCTGCACGCCCTCGAAGTGACGCAGAGAGTCTTCGCCGAGGTAGTCGATCAGTTTGGGCGCCGCCTCGATGATTCCTTTCAAGGCGGGATTCTTGGTGTCCAGGATACGCAATGGATTGCTGTGCAGCCGGCGCTTCGCGTCTTCGTCCAGCATACCCTGATGCTGCTCAAGATACGCCACGAGGTCGGCTCGATGGCGGGCACGCTCCTCGCTCTGACCCAGCGAATTGATCTCGAGCCGGATGCCCTCCAGGCCGAGGTCATCCCACAGGCGCGCGCACATGGCGATCTGTTCGGCATCCACATCCGGCCCGCCGAAACCGAGCGCCTCGACACCCACCTGATGGAACTGGCGGTAGCGTCCCTTTTGCGGACGCTCATGGCGGAACATCGGCCCCATGTACCAGAGTCGCTTGGGACCGTCATAGAGCATGTTGTGCTGCAATACCGCACGCACGCAAGACGCCGTACCTTCCGGACGCAGCGTCAGACTTTCTCCGTTCAGGGCATCCTCGAACGAATACATTTCCTTCTCGACGATGTCCGTGACCGCGCCGATGGCCCTGGCGAACAGTGGCGTCGGTTCCACCATGGGCATGCGGATCGGCCGGTAGCCGTAGGCACGGAGCCAGTCGCGGATGGTTTCCTCAAACTGCTCCCAGAGTTCAGCTTCGGCCGGCAGAATATCGTTCATGCCGCGAATGGCTTGCAAGGTCTGGCTCATGTCATTCGTTCAATGCCGCAAACTTTGCGGTCAAGGACTCTGCCTCTCGGGGTATTTCCGGGCGACATAGCCCTCGACGATGTCGCGGAATTCCGCCAAGATTTTGTCGCCACGCAGGGTGACAACGCGTTCGCCATCGACATAGACCGGCGCGACCGGTGCCTCCCCTGTGCCAGGTAGCGATATTCCGATGCTGGCATGCTTGCTCTCACCCGGCCCGTTTACCACGCACCCCATGACGGCGAGGGTCATGTTCTCGACGCCGACGCGAGCAAGGCGCCATTCCGGCATGCGTTCGCGGACATAGGTTTGAATGTCCTGCGCCAGTTCCTGGAACACCGTACTTGTCGTGCGTCCGCACCCCGGACACGCGGCGACCAGGGGAGTGAATGCGCGCAAGCCCATGGTCTGGAGGATTTCCTGGGCAACAATCACCTCGCGCGTGCGATCACCATTGGGTTCCGGTGTCAGCGACACACGAATCGTGTCGCCGATGCCTTCCTGCAGCAACACGCTCAATGCGGCCGTTGAGGCAACGATGCCCTTGCTGCCCATGCCCGCCTCGGTAAGGCCGAGGTGCAGCGGGTAGTCGCTACGGATTGCCAGTTCACGATAAATGGCGATCAGATCCTGAACGCCGGAAACCTTGCAGGACAGAATAACCCGGTTGCCGGGAAGCCCCAGCTGCTCGGCCTGGGCGGCAGACTCAAGCGCCGAGGTGACCATCGCCTCGCGCATGATCTCCGTGGCATTCTTCGGCTCCGGACGCTTCGCATTCTCGTCCATCACTCGCGCCAGGAGAGCCTGATCAAGGCTTCCCCAGTTCACGCCAATCCTGACCGGCTTGTCGAAGCGGCAGGCGATTTCTATAAGTTGCGCAAACTGCTCGTCACGACGCGCACCCTTGCCTACATTGCCCGGATTGATGCGCAGCTTGGCCAGGGCCTCTGCGCATTCCGGATACTCGGTCAACAGTTTGTGGCCATTGAAATGGAAGTCGCCGATCAGCGGGACCTCGACATTCAGCTGCGCCAGGCGCTCACGGATTTTTGGCACGGCCGCAGCGGCTTCACGCGTGTTGACGGTGATCCTTACCAGCTCCGAACCAGCACGGGCAAGCTGCGCCACTTGCATCGATGTAGTGAATACATCCTCGGTATCGGTATTGGTCATAGACTGGACCACTATCGGCGCCGTACCACCAACGCCGACTTCGCCAACCATGGCCATCCGACTCGTGCGGCGTTTCAAACCAGGGTCTGCCACGTTCATTCCAGCGTAAAGCGGGCGACTTCTTCGCGCGTATGCGGTTTCAGGTCGATGCTGCGCTCGCCCATGAATAGTCGTACGCCCGATGCCCTGCCGATCCATATTTGAAAGGGAAGCTTCCCTTCGACATTGTGCCGCGACCCTGCGCCATATTCGCCCACCAGTACCACCTTCTGGGTCGCATCCCGGATTTCGATCCAGGATCGGTCGTCGAACTCAACGCGCAAACCACCCGGCGGAGGCACCGCGGCAAGCTCGGTCGGAGTTGCCCCGGCGTTGTCGCCAACCACCGTGGCAGAGGGGGTCGCCAAGGCCACCGGGCTTCCGGCATCTCCCGTGGATACGCTGGGCTGCGGTGCGCTCACCGGGGGAGGGGTAGCACGCTTCACAGCCGTACTTTCCCCCTCGGTAGTCAGGAACCAGAATCCTGCCGCGACCAGCACGACTAGTGCAAATGCAACGGAAAGCACCCGCGACGGGGCGCGTCCGGCAATCGTTTGCTGTTCCGCTTCGCCCATATTGGCGGGTGGCCGAACGTCGGCCTCGGGTACCGGTACCGCAGGCTCCATAAGCGCAAGCAAGGGCGTTGGATCCAGCTTGAGGAACTTGGAATAGTTTCTCACCAGGCCACGCGCCGATGTCGCGCCAGGAAGGCTGGCATAGTCATCGCGTTCCAGTGCCTCGATCTGGTGCGCACTGAAACGTATGACCTGGACAACGTCCGCAATCGAGTTGCCATTGGCCTCGCGCGCCTGGCGCAATTGGGTTCCCAGGCTCCGTAGCTCCTCCGGAGCGGGTCCGCCTGGAATTTCTGCCGGTTCCGCCGCCGCAGCGCTTTCTTCCAGCGCCTGGGTCACTCGAATTGTCCTTGGCCAAGCAACCGTTGCTCGGGCGAGCCCGGGAAACGGCGACGCAACTGATTGGCATAGCGGGCCTCGGCGTCACGGTTGCCGAGCTTGCGCTCGGTGCGCAGGGCCAGCCAAAGGACTTCCGCTGTCGGTTCCATCAGCCGTTCGATATCAGCAACCCATTGCTTTGCCGCCGGATATCTTCCCTGGCGAAAGCTCAGCTCAGCCAGCGAAAACAAAGCCAGGGTATTTGAGGGTGCATGGCGCAGCGCCGTCAAAAGATAGTCTTCAGCCGTCTTGTCGTCTTTGAGTTTTTGGGCACAAATGCCGGCATTGGTATAGGCCTTGGTCGGCGCCGAGTACAACGGGTTCCGTGCGGCGGCCATGAACTGGGCGATCGATTGCTGCTCCCGGCCGTTCTGGCAGAGGAACCAGCCATAGTTGTTGCTGATCTCCGGATCACCCGGCGCATACCGCATTGCTTTCTGGAAATTCTCCTCGGCGAGCTTGGGCTCATTCATCAGCATGTGGGTCATGCCCAGGAGATTGAAGGCTGGGGCGTAATTCGGATCGGACGCCAAGGCGAATCGCGCCTCCTCAAGTGCAATCGCCGCACGACCTTCGAGGTAGTAGAGCGAGCCCAACTCGGTATGGGTCTTCGCCCGCTGCTGTAATTCGTTCGAGGCCGGCTGTGCCAGCATGGCTGGCTGGGCGCCTTCACCGGCACCACCCCCGGTGGTGGTACAGGCCACAAGCAGGGTCGCCGAGAGCATCAAAGCAGCAAGTCTGTAAATCATTGCAGCTCCATTCCTCGCGGCGCACGGCCGGCATTTAGGGGCAGCGCAACCACCCGTCGCGATTTGTCCTTGACCTTGCCGGCCAACTGTCCACACGCAGCATCGATATCGTCGCCACGGGTTTTCCGTGTCGTGGTGACGATGCCTGCATCGATGAGGATCGAGGCAAATCGGCGGACCCTGTCAGCAGGAGAGCGACGAAATCCCGAAGCCGGAAAGGGATTGAAGGGAATCAGATTGAACTTGCACGGAACATCGCGCACCAGGTGCAGCAACGTGCGTGCATCAGCGTCGGAATCATTGACGCCATCGAGCATTACGTATTCAAAGGTGACGAAGTCACGTGGCGCATGCACCAGATAGCGCTGGCACGCCGCCATCAGTTCGGCAAGCGGATACTTGCGATTGATCGGCACCAGCTTGTCGCGCAGGCCGTCGGTCGGTGCATGCAAGGATACCGCCAGTGCAACCGGACAGGCTTCGGCCAGGCGGTCCATCGCCGGAACGATGCCGGAGGTCGATACCGTGACGCGCCGCCGCGAAAGACCATAGGCATTGTCATCCAGCATCAGCCTGAGGGCCGGGACGAGGTTGTCGAAGTTGGCCAGCGGTTCGCCCATGCCCATCATCACCACATTGCTGATGATGCGCTCGCCCCCGGTCTCGCCGCCTAGCGCGCGATTGGCCTGCCACAGCTGACCGATGATCTCTGCCGTCGTCAGGTTGCGGTTGAAGCCCTGGCGCCCGGTGGAACAAAAGGTGCACTCTAGGGCGCAACCGGCCTGGGACGAGACACACAGCGTCCCGCGATCGTCCTCGGGGATGAACACGGTTTCAACCGCATTGCCATTGCCGACGTCGAACAGGAACTTGCGCGTACCGTCATCGGAAATGCGATCACTGAGAGTCGGCGGTGGCGACACGGCGGCGGTGGCGATCAATTTCTCCCGCAACAGCTTGGCGATGTCGGTCATCGCCGCAAAATCGCTCTCCCCGCGTTGATGCAGCCAGCGCAACACCTGGCGCGCACGGAAGGGCTTTTCACCCTGCTGCGCGAACCAGGCATTCAGCCCGTCTGCATCGAAATCGAGGAGGTTGACTGCCATTGCAAATTAGCGCGAGTAAATGTTCAGCGCCGGGAAGAAATAGGCAATCTCGACCGCAGCCGTTTCAGGCGCGTCGGAACCATGCACGGCATTGGCGTCGATGCTGTCGGCGAAGTCGGCGCGGATGGTACCGGCGGCGGCCTTCTTGGGATCGGTGGCGCCCATCAGGTCGCGGTTCTTGGCAATCGCACCCTCGCCTTCCAGCACTTGAACCATCACCGGGCCGGAAATCATGAACTCGACGAGGTCCTTGAAGAAGGGGCGCTCACGGTGCACCGCATAGAAGCCTTCCGCCTCATGGCGGGAAAGATGCGTCATGCGCGAGGCAATGATCTTGAGGCCGTTGGTTTCAAAACGGGAGTAGATCTTGCCGATGACGTTCTTGGCAACGGCATCAGGCTTGATAATAGAAAAGGTACGTTCGATAGCCATGCTGCAAAACTCCAATTAGACAAAGGGTTAGGAAATACGACAAACGAGCATTTTAGCAGCTTAGGCAAGGCTTCGTATGTCCTCGGTGGTGGATTTCTGTGCCGTCCCTGCCAAAAAAAGCGCGCCCCGCAGGGCGCGCTCTGAGTCCGGGAGTGCCGCTACCCGTTACATCATCCCGAGGTACTTCGGGAACCAGATCGACAGGCCCGGCCAGTATGTAACGACCATCAGGAAACCCAGCATTGACAAAAGCCACGGCCAGACCGCAATCGTCAGTTCGGTGATACCCATCTTGGTAATGCCCGACGCGACGTAGAGGTTGAGGCCGACCGGCGGGTGACACATGCCGACTTCCATGTTCACCACCATGATGATGCCGAAGTGCACCGGATCGATACCCAACTTGATCGCCACCGGAAACAGGATGGGGGCGAAGATCAGCACGATCGACGATGGCTCCATGAAGTTGCCGGCCAGCAGCAGGATGATGTTGACCGCCAGGAGGAAGGTGATCATGCCCAGGCCGTGGCCCAGCATCCAGTCGGCGAGCGCCTGCGGAATGTTCTCGTTGGTCATGATGAAGGAGAACAGCACGGCATTGGTGATGATGTAGAGCAGCATCGCCGACATGTTGGCCGAATTCAGCAGCACTCGCGGCACGTCTTTTAGGCCAAGGTCCTTGTACACAAAGACTGCCACCCAGAAGGCATAGACAGCGCTCATCGCTGCAGCTTCGGTCGGCGTAAACATGCCGGTATAAATGCCGCCCATCACGATGACGATCAGCAACAACCCCCAAGCCGACTCTTTGAACGCTTTCAGACGCTCTGGCCAAGTCGCCTTGGGCAGGCGCGGATAGTCGAACTTGCGCGCCCGGTAGTAGGTTACGCCACCCAGAACCATGGCCAGGGCAATGCCTGGAACCACGCCGGCCATGAACAGCGCGCCGACCGAGGTATTGGTCGCCACGGAGTACATCACCATCACGATCGAGGGCGGAATCAAAATGCCGAGCGCACCCGAGGTGGTGATCACGCCGGCGCCGAACTTGTTCGGGAAGCCCGCCTTGACCATGGCCGGCAGCAGGATCGAGCCGATCGCCACCACCGTTGCCGGCGATGAACCGGAAATCGCCGCGAACAAGGCACAGGCCAGCACGCCCGAGAGGCCCAGACCTCCGTACCAGTGCCCGACGATCGATGACGCGAAGCGGATCATCCGTTTCGCCACCCCGCCATGGGTCAGGAAGTTACCGGCGAGGATGAAGAACGGGATCGCCATGATCTCGAACTTTTCGATGCCGGTGAACAGCTTGAGTGCGACGGACTCCAGCGGCACCTGGGTGAAGATGAAGAGAAAGCTGAGCACCGTGAGGCCGAGCGAAATCGAAATCGGCATTCCCGTCAACATCAGGGTCAGCAGTAGGATAAAAATGATGGCGGCGTTCATTTCGGCTCTCCTCCCAGGTCTTGCTTGCGCCGATCCGGATCGGTCGAAACACTCTGCGCACGACGGTTGTCTCCCACCATCGTATGTTTGAGATCGCGCATGTGCAGGTTGTCGTCCATTTCATAGGGGTTGACGTCGACCGGCGGCGTTTCATCCTCAAGACCATCGACGTGGCCGTGATCGTGGTGCGGCAGGTCGCCTGTCCGGATGAAGCTCACCATGACTTGCAGAAAGCGGAAGCACATCAGGCTGCTGCCCAAGGGAATCGCCGAATAGACAATCCAGGTCGGCCATTCGAGGTCAGGCGTGGTGGGGCCTTCGGGAATGTCGCCGACTGATATGCCGAGCATCTTGAAGATGGCGTAATGCGCGCCGTTCTCCCAGACAAAATGGGCGCCCAGCGTGCCGACGATGCCGGTGAACAGCGCACCGGCGGCCAGGCCAAAAATAATGGCCTTGCTGCGCATCTTGTCGTTCAGTCGGTTGATCAGCACGTCGACACCGACGTGGATGCCGGTACGCACCCCGTAGGCGGCGCCGAACTTTGCCATCCAGACGAACATGATGATGGTCAGCTCCTGCGCCCAGCTCAGGCTTAAGGACAACAGCCAGTCCTGAAGACCGGGAATGCTCGCGCTTGCGAGATAGCGATGGACGACGGCAACGAAAATGATCAGCGTTGCGGCGCCCATGAGGAAGGTAATCAACCACTCCTCAAGATGATCGAGAAATTTCATGGAAAGGCTCCCCCGGATTGACAGCAGGACTGCTGGTTTCGAATTGGGTGAAAGCAACCGCCGGCGGCATCGCGCCGGCGGGTTGAAGCAGAAGCGTCTTACAGCTTGTTAGGATCGAAGCCGGTTTCTTTGTAGATGGTCTGCAGCAGATCCTTGCCGACGCGGTCGGCCATCTTGGTATGTACCGGAGCCATCGCCTTCTTGAAGGCCAGCCGCTCGTCCTTGGTCGGTACATAGACAGTCGTCTTGCCGCTCTTCTTCACTCCCTCGAGCGAACTGTCGTTTTCGTCCTGGGCAATCTTGTTGGCGTAGGCGGTGGCTTCCTTCATGGCCGCCTCAAGCTGACCGCGAACATCGGCGGGCAAACCGTCCCAGAACTTCTTGTTGACGATGACTGCATAGCCCAGATAGCCATGGTTGGTCAGGGTCAGGTGCTTCTGTACTTCATGCATCTTCTGGGTGTAAAGGTTGGAGATCGGGTTTTCCGTGCCATCGACCACCCCCGTCTGCAGCGCCTGGTACACCTCGGAGAAGGCCATGACCTGCGGCAAGCCGCCCACCGATCGAATCTGCTCTTCGAGCACCTTGGACGACTGGATGCGCAGCTTCTTGCCCTTGAGGTCGGCCGGCGTCTTGATCGGCGTGTTGGCGGAGAAGGACTTGAATCCGTTGTCCCAGAAGGCCAGGCCCTTGATGCCCTTGGGCTCCAGCTTGGCCAGCAGCGAGGCGCCGATCGGGCCTTGGGTGATCTTGTGCAGATCGGCGGTGTCATCAAAGATGTAGGGGAAATCGAAGGCCTCGAATTCCTTCACGCCGAGCGGGCCGAACTTGGCCAGCGACGGCGCCAGCATCTGCACGGCGCCGAGTTGCAATGCCTCCATCTCTTCCTTGTCCTTGTACAAGGCGCTGTTGGCATAGACCTCGACCTTGGCCTTGCCCTTGGTCAGTTCCGCCGCCTTCTTGGCGAAGAATTCCGAGGCCTTGCCCTTGGGTGTATCGGCGGCAACGACGTGGCTGAATTTGATCACGATGGGTGCCTGGGCCATGGCGATTGCCGAGAACGTAGCAGCAGCCATGCCAATGAATAGGTTTCGTAGTTTCACTGTCAATCCTCCTGTAAGTTATAAACAAGTCGTTGCAGGACGATACATCCGGCAATGCTCTGGTGCGCATTCTCCGCAGGGAGAGCCGGACTGCCTATTGTGGATTTCCGCAAACCATTCCCTGTGGGTGCTCCCGCACGATAACATCCCGACATGGGTCCTGTCGTGTCCAACCTGAATCTGGAGCGAACCAGTCGCTGGCGCTGGCTCTGGGTTTTGCCCCGCCTGGCCTTCCTGCTGTTCGTCGGCGGAGTCGCGTTGCTGCTATGGATGTCGGACCGCGCGGACAACGAAGAACGGCGCGCCACGCTGATCAGCGACGTGCTCTGGCTGGAGCAGAATCTTCGTTTCCATCTGACCCGCAACGAGGAACTCCTGGGGCGCATCGACCTGGCGCATGCCCGCAACGCGAGGGATTTCGAGGTCTTCTCGCGCACCATGTTCGGGTTTGAAAGTGGGCTCCGACAACTGATGTGGCTGGATTCGGAAGGCCTGCTCAAGCAATCGCACCCGTCACCCATGGATCAGTCCCTTATCGGTGAATCCATGGCGGTTCCGTCGACACAAAGCTTTCGGCTTGCTCGCGCGCTGGGCAAGTCGGTCTATAGCGCGCCCTACCCGGTATTGCCCAACGACTGGCAGTTCGAGGTCCATGTTCCGGTTTCCCGCGAGGGGAAGGTCGTCGGCGTTGCAGTCGGGATCTACCGGATTCGCGACATGCTCGGCGACAGCGTTCCGTGGTGGCTGGCCGAGCGCTACCGGATAAGCATTCTCGGTGACGGGGGGCGCGTACTCGGTACGCGCTCTAGGGTGGAGTCGACAGTCGATGAGGATGGGTATCAGGTTATTTTCGATCCACCGGGCTGGGGCCTCACGTTGCATGCCGTTCCCTACCACGCTCCGCGCCCGCTTGCAGGAATCCTGCTTTCGGGCGCCCTGGTAGTCCTTGCCACGGTGATGCTTTGGAGCCTTTGGATCCTTCGCCGGCACGTAGTGCGCCGACAATCCGTGGAGGAACAGCTCAGGCACGAGCATTCCTTCCGCAAGGCGATGGAGGACTCTCTTGACACCGGCATGCGGGCACGCAATCTTGACGGCGAAATTACCTATGTAAATCCGGCCTTCTGCCGCATGGTTGGATGGCCCGCAGAAGAACTCATCGGACGGCGACCACCGATGCCGTATTGGGCAGATGACTATCTCGACGAAACGCGGGCAATCCACGATCGCGTCCTTGCCGGTCACGGCCCTGTCGAAGGGTTTGAGCTGAAATTCAAACGCCGGAGCGGTGAAGTTATCGACGTGCTGATCCACGAAGCACCGCTGATCGGGGGGGATGGCGAACAGGTTGGCTGGATGGGCTCAATGGTGGACATCACGGACCGGAAGCGGGCCGAAGACCAAGCGCGCCAGCAACAGGAACGGCTTCAATTTACGGCTCGCCTGGTGGCCGTCGGCGAAATGGCCTCAAGCATTGCCCATGAACTCAACCAGCCGCTGGCGGCGATTTCAAGCTACTGCACTGGTGCCGTCAATTTGCTTCGAAATCAGGTGCCGGCCGCGGATGTGGTGCCGGCGCTGGAAAAAGCCGTTGAACAATCCAGGCGCGCAGGACAGGTGATACGCCGCATCTATAGCCTTACGCGTCCCAGCGAAAATAACTTTGAGGCCATTGATCTTGCTGAGCGAATTGAGGTGGCACTGGGCTTGATGGAAGGCGAGATGCGCCAGCGGCTTGTTCGCCACAGCTACGAAACCCAAGGTCCGACAATGATCGATGGCGATCCCGTGCTGATTGAACAAATTCTGCTCAACCTGCTCCGCAATGCGCTGGACTCGATGCGTGACACGCCTCCGGAACAACGCACGATCACAATTGAATTGAAAGCTTCGGACGGCTATGCTGCACTAGCAATTGCCGATCGGGGTTGCGGCATCGATCCTGCGGTCGCCGACAAACTGTTTGATCCGTTATTCACTACAAAGCCGGAAGGTATGGGTATGGGACTGGCGATCTGCCGCTCTGTGGTCGAGAGTCATCGAGGACGCCTGTCGTTTGAAGATAACCCCTTGGGAGGGTCCGTGTTCCGTTGCCTGTTTCCCCTCTCCGAACACTGATGACGCCGATCGCTCATATTATCGATGACGATCCGGCGGTTCGCGACGCGTTGCAATGGCTATTGAGTTCGCGTGGTGTATTGTCGAAGAGTTGGGTTTCCGGCGAGGACTTCCTGGCCGCGGCAACAAGCGATGTCTTTGGCTGTTGCCTGCTGGACGTGCGCATGCCGGGCATGAGCGGAATAGAGCTGTTCGACCGGTTGCGCCTCATCGATTGTCCGATACCGGTGATCTTCCTCACGGGGCACGGCGACGTTCCGATGGCAGTCAAGGCACTCAAGGATGGCGCGTTCGATTTCATTGAAAAGCCGTATGACGACAACGCCCTGGTCGACAAGGTTGTTGCCGCCTTCGCGCATGACCAGCGCAGAAGCGACCGGGCCGAATCCCTCAATCAGGTCCGCCAGCGCTTGGCCCTGTTGACCCAGCGTGAGATCGAGGTCATGCAACAGATTCTTGCCGGCAAACTCAACAAGATGATAGCCGATGATCTTGGCATTGCCATGCGCACAGTTGAAGTCCATCGCTCCCACATTTTCGAGAAAATGCAGGTGCGTTCGGCGGTGGAACTCTCCCAACTACTGGCTACGCTTCCGGATACCACGCAAACCTAGCTGCTGTTCCGGTGATTGATTTGACCCTTTTCGCACCAAAGTGAATACGCGGGTAAATCCAGGCGCGGCTTTTTGTCACTCCCCGCCGATCTGATCTGGCGCACAAATTCATTCAGGCGTGACTCGTCGGGCGACTGAGCCCCATGCCAGTGCAGCATTGCCCGCAAAAGATTGCGCGCGCGAATTTCGGACAGTTCTCGCAGCAAATCCATAGGCAGTGGAAAACCAGGGGGTAGTCCGCCAAGGTCAAGTCGCGCCAGATCGTCAAGCAGGGAACTGGCCTCTCCGAATCTGTTCGCGGCAGCGGCCATCTGCTCGGCGCATTTGGGAAATCGCGCAATGAGCGGCGGGAAAATCCGGGCTCTGAGGAAGTTTCGGGTAAATCGGAGGTCGGCATTGCTTTCGTCGTCGATCCAGGGCGTTTCATTGGAAATCGCGTAGTCGAGAAGCGCAGCGCGGGAAATCCCCAGCAATGGTCGCAAAAGCTTTCCACGCGCAACCGGCATCGCAGCCGCCCCTCTGATCCCGGTTCCACGCACGATGTTGTGGAGCATGGTCTCGGCCTGGTCGTCTGCGTGATGCGCTAGCATTTTCCAATCAGATCGGTGCGCGTCCAACGCGCGATGGCGAGAACGTCGTGCAGCGGCCTCAATGCCTTCGCCGCCCTGCGGCCTCACAGCCACCCGAACCACCTCTAGCGGAACCTTGAGCACGTCGCAAAATTTCGCGCAGTGATCAGCCCAGGCATCGGCATTGGGGCTGAGCCCGTGATGTACATGGATCGCGCTTACCTCAATATTCCCGGAGCTGGACAGGGAACACATGGCGTGCAGCAGAACGGTGGAATCCAGCCCCCCGGAATAGCCGACGACCACCGATTCGCCCTCGGCCGCATGACGGGCGATGCAGGCCGATACGGCCTGCATTACCGGATCAGCCGATCGGTTGTTCCTTGAAGCGGCCATAGCTCATCAAACGATCGAAGCGGCGCTCGATGAGTTCGCTGGTGGACAGACCGCCAAGTAGTTTCAGCGCTTCCTGCAAGGCCTTCTTCACGTTCTGCGCCATCATGCGGTAATCACGATGCGCACCGCCTACCGGTTCGGTGATAACGCGATCGACCAAACCAAGCGACTTCAAGCGATGGGCGGTGATCCCCATTGTTTCCGCGGCATCACCAGCACGTTCGGCGCTCTTCCATAGGATGGACGCGCAGCCCTCCGGAGAGATCACAGAGTAGGTTGAATACTGAAGCATCGCCACTACATCGCCCACGGCTATCGCTAGCGCTCCGCCCGAGCCGCCTTCACCGATTACCGTAGCGATCAGCGGAACCTTGAGTTCGGACATCTCGGCCAGATTGCGCCCGATGGCTTCGGACTGTCCCCGCTCTTCCGCATCAATGCCAGGATAGGCCCCCGGCGTGTCGATGAATGTAAATATGGGAAGACTGAATTTTTCGGCGAGCTTCATCAGCCGCAGCGCCTTGCGATATCCCTCAGGCCGTGGCATACCGAAGTTTCGATGAATCTTTTCCTTTGTATCACGCCCTTTTTGGTGGCCTATCACCATGCAGGACTGGCCATTAAAACGTGCCAAACCCCCAACAATGGAATGGTCGTCGGCATAACTCCGATCGCCATGGAGTTCATTGAAATCAGTGAACACCAGATCAAGGTAGTCAAGCGTGTAGGGGCGCTGCGGATGCCTTGCCACCAAGGCACACTGCCACGGCGTGAGCTTGGCGTAAATCTCTTTGGTTAAGGATTGGCTCTTCGCATCCAGGCGGGATATCTCTTCGGAAATATCAACTGCGGAGTCATCCTGGACAAACCGAAGCTGCTCGATTTTTGCCTCGAGTTCGGCAATTGGCTGCTCAAATTCCAGAAAACTTGTCTTCATGAAGCTATTTTAGCAGGGGGTCGCGAGGCGTTGATCAGGAATTGCCACGAGTCGTCCTGCCATGCCGCCGTCGCCCTCAAAAGCCAAACGCCCCGAGAGCTGGTTAGGCGCAGGGGGCGTTAGGGTGGTAAGGGGGGAGTCTGGCGTTGACCTACTTTCTCACACGGTGAAGTGCAATATCATCGGCGCGGTCTCGTTTCACGGTCCTGTTCGGGATGGGAAG
>CAJBYR010000228.1 GCA_903959855.1 uncultured beta proteobacterium | reverse complement strand
CGGTGCCGCAGCGCCGCGTTCAGGGGTTCGCGCCGTGCGCGGTTGCCCAGCAGGGCGGCTTCGGGAGAGGGGTTGCGCCGCACCACCCAGATGTCGCCCAGCACCTCGTGGAGCATGCGCGCCGAGCGGCCGGTGACGCGCTCCCCGCGCAGCTCGGTCAGCGTCGCCCAGGCCTCGGCCCCGAGCAGGCGAATGACGATTTCGCGGTCGGAAAACGAGGTGTAGTTATAGGGGATTTCGCGCAGGCGGGCGGTCATGCGTGGGGCAGCAGGGGGCAGCAAGGGGCAGGACCGCGCATTTTAGGCCATTGCACCGCAACACGGCGCAGGCACAAGACCCTGCGCAGCCTACGGATACCCTTGTAATTTCATGCCATCGACACCATATTGCAAACGTTTGCCCTTAACGTTGGAGACTTCCATGCGTATCCGCCTGCTTGCCGTTCTCGCCTTTGCCGCCACTTTGCTCTCCGGCTGCGGCTACAACCAGATCCAGATCAACGACGAAACCGTGACGGCCGCGTGGTCGGAGGTCCTGAATCAGTACAAGCGCCGTGCCGACCTGATCCCGAATCTCGTATCGGTGGTGCAGGGCTATGCCGCGCACGAAAAGGAAGTCCTGACCCGGGTCAGCGAGGCGCGCGCCAACGTCGCCGGGATCAAGGCGACACCCGAGCTGATCAATGATCCGGCGGCATTTGCCAAGTTCCAGAAGGCACAGAGCGAACTGGGCGGTGCGCTCGGTCGCCTGCTGGCTGTTTCGGAAAACTACCCCCAGCTCAAGGCCGACGCCAATTTCCGCGACTTGCAGGCGCAGGTGGAAGGCACCGAGAACCGCATTACCGTAGCGCGCAATCGCTACATCAAGGCGGTGCAGGAGTACAACATTTCGGTGCGCACCTTCCCCAACAACCTGACGGCGATGGTCATGGGCTGGCAGACCAAGCCGAACTTCACGGTCGATGACGAGAAGGCGATCTCGGCGCCGCCGACCATCAAGTTCGACGCGCCGCCGGCGAACCCGGCCGCCGTTCCTGTCGCGCCCGTCGCTCCCGCCGTCGCGCCAGCGCCGACTTCTGCCCCCGCAGCGGCCAAGTAAAACCGTGAAGCAGTCCTGGCCGGCTTGGCTGGCCATTCTCTGGCTGGCCTTGCCCTTCGCGGCCCGGGCCGCCGAAGCGGTGGCGCTGCCGACCTTGCAGACGCGCGTCACCGATCTCACCGGCTCGCTGGACGGCACCCAGCGTGGCCGTCTTGAAGCGCAGCTTGCTGCCATTGAGCGCGCGGGCAGGGCCCAGGTCGCCGTGCTGATGCTGCCGACGACGCAGCCCGAGACCATCGAGCAATTCGGCATCCGCCTCGCCGAAGCCTGGAAGATCGGGCGCAAGGGTGCCGACGACGGACTGATCGTGATCGTCGCCAAGGACGATCGCAGGATGCGCATCGAGGTCGGTTACGGCCTCGAAGGCGCGGTGCCGGACGCGATTGCCAGTCGCATTGTCAATGAGCGCATGGCCCCGGCGTTTAAACAGGGCGATTTCTTCGGCGGGCTGCAGGCGGCGATTGCCGCGCTTGACCAGGCGCTTGGCGGTGCCGGCCAGCCCGGCGAGATCGCCCCGGTCCCGGCCGTGACGCAGCAGGGTGGCGGGCAACCGGACTGGATCGAATGGCTGTTCCTGGTCGTGGCCGGCGCCGGCGTGCTGCGCATGATGTTCGGCCTGCTCGGATCGCTGGCGGCGGCGGCCATCGGCGGCTGGCTGGGCTTCATGGTCTTTGGTTCCCTGGGCATTGCCGCTGGCGCGGCAGTGCTGGTGTTCCTGCTGTCCTTCGTCAGCCTGTTCTCCGGTGGTCGCGGTGGTGGCGGCGGCTTCGGCGGCGGGATGTCCGGCGGTGGCGGGTTCTCGGGTGGTGGCGGCGGCTTTGGTGGCGGCGGCGCATCGGGGAGGTGGTGAGATGAATATCCTGCGCATGCTGAAGCACCTGATGCTGCCCGACTGGTGGCGCCGCCGCGTATTTGCCGCTGACGATCTGGCTGCCATCGGTGCGGCAGTAAGCGCCAGCGAGCAAACACACCGGGGCGAAGTGCGCTTTGTCGCCGAAGCCTCGCTGGCGGTTTCGGCGCTGTGGCGCGAACTGTCGCCGCGGCAGCGCGCGGCGGAGGTCTTTGCTGCCGAGGGCGTCTGGGACACCGAAGAGAACAGCGGCATCCTGATCTACGTCCTGCTTGCCGACCGCCGCGTCGAGATCCTCGCCGACCGCGGTATCGCCGCACGCGTGCCGCAAGCTGAATGGGACGCCATTTGCCGCGACATGGAGCAGGCTTTCCGCGCCGGGCAATGGCGTCAGGGCGCACTGCAGGCCGTGGCGCGCGCCGGCGAACTGCTCGCCGCGCATTTCCCGGCCGCCGCAAGCAACCCCAATGAGCTGCCCGACGAACCGCTGATGCTTTGACGCGGCGGGGCGAATCGCTCGGCTAGACTGCCGCGATGTCTCCCCCACGCTCCCTGCCGCGCGAACTGCTGCACCTGGCCTGGCCGGTGCTGATCGCCCAGGCGGCGGTGATGGCCACCAGCGTGATCGATACCCTGATGGCTGGCCGCCTTTCGGCGCTGGATCTGGCCGCCGTCGGCATCGGCGCCAGCATCTATGCCACGGTCTTCGTTACCGCGATGGGCGTGCTGCTGGCGCTGACGCCCGTGGTCTCGCACCATTTCGGCGCCGGCCGCTACACCGAGATCGGCGCCGACGTGCGGCAATGCGCCTGGCTGGCGGTGTTGCTGTCCATTGCCACCTTCACGGTATTGAAGAATCCGGAACCGCTGCTGGCCGTTTCACAGCTGACGCCGGAGGTCGAGGTGCGGGTGCGCGCCTACCTCGATGGCGTGGCCTGGGCGGCGCCCGGTGTGCTGTTCTTCCGTGTCTTCTTCGGCTTCACGACCGGTATCGGCCGGCCGCGCCCGGTGATGGCCTTCAACCTGCTCGGGCTGTCGCTGAAAGTGCCGCTCAATGTCATTTTCATGTACGGCCATTTCGGCCTGCCGGCGCTGGGCGGTGCCGGCTGCGGCTGGTCCACGGCGGTCACCGCGTGGGTCATGACCATCGCCGCCTGGTTCTGGTGCCGGCGCGATGCCGACTACGCGCCCTACGGCGTTTTTGCCCGCTTCGATCCGCCGCGGCCGCGAGCCTTGCGTGAACTGTTGAAGCTGGGCCTGCCGATGGGCATCACCTTCCTGGTCGATGTCACCGCCTTCACTTTTATGGCGCTGTTCATCGCCCGCCTGGGGGCCGCCACGTCGGCCGCGCACCAGATCGCCGCCAACGTTGCCGTCTTCGTTTTCATGGTGCCGCTGTCGCTGGGCAATGCCACCGGCGTGCTGGTCGGCCAGGCGCTCGGGGCGGGCGAAAGTCGGCGCGCACGCCACGCCGGTTTGCTTGGCCTCGGCGTCGGCTGCAGCATTGCGGCGGTGACCGGCGGCACCATCTGGTTCGGTGCCGGCGCCCTGGCGCGCGGCTACACCACGGATGCGGCGGTGGCCGCCGCCGCAACCAGCCTGCTCGCCATCGTCGCCTTGTATCACGTGGTAGATGCGGTACAAGCGGTGATGGCCCAGGTGCTGCGCGGCTACAAGCGCGCCACGGCGCCGATGGTGATCTATGCCGTGTCGCTGTGGGGCGTGGGCCTCGGCGGCGGTTATCTGCTCGGCCTCACGGATACGTTCGGCGCGGCGCGCGGTGCCGCCGGGTTCTGGACGGCGGCGGTGGGCAGCCTGACACTGGCCGGAGCCGGTGTGACGGCGTACTTTCTGTGGATTTCGCGTCAAGTGCGAATGCCTGAACGCTCGGCACAATGAGCACGGTCAATCGGCGCATTCCCAGTGCCGACTCTCGACGAAAGGCGATGCAATTCGTATCTCGTCGCGCTGATGAGCCAACACTTCCTGGGAATCGAAAAAAAGGGGGCCAGCTCGTGAGCCTGTGGCAGGGTTTTGGCAACTCCCGACTGCCAAGGGTGCTTTGAGTGGATAATCACACACTTGCACCATATTGCGCGCCCGGATGTATGTTCTCGCCGTTGCGAAGCTCGAATACGAGGAGATAAGGACCATGACCGAAATCCATTTCATCGTCGAGGAAGCCCCCGAAGGCGGTTTCCTGGCACGTGCCGTCGGAGCCGACATTCTTACTGAGGCCGATGACTTGCCTGGATTGCACAAGCAGGTACGCGATGCTGTGCGTTGCCATTTCGACAAAGACGAAAAGCCGACCTTGATCCGCCTGCATATCACACGGGAGGAGGCGTTGGCGGCATGAAACTGCCGCGCGATCTTTCCGGTCCGGACCTGATCCGCCTATTGGCAATTCTGGGGTACTCCGTCACTCGGCAATCCGGCAGCCATGTCAGGCTGACAACGCAGGAGTGCGGCGAGCATCACCTTACCGTTCCAAATCATGTTCCATTGCGCATAGGTACGCTGGCAGCTATTCTGGCGGCGGTGGCGGCGCACCACGGCATCGACCGCGACGAGTTACTCAAGCGACTTCTGGCCTGAGGATTCCCCCCCGACACGGCGCCAGCTCTACAGTGCTGCCATGCTGGCGATAACCAGTACGTAACGCGCAGCCTTGCCGGCCGCCATCCACAGCGCGCATTGCAGAACCGGCAGGCGCAGCCAGCCGGCCGCGGCGCACAGTGCGTCGCCGACGATCGGCGCCCAGGCCAGCAGCAGAATCGGCGCTCCTCGCCGTCGGACCAGCGCCGTCCGGGTGGATACCGCTTCGCATAACTTTTCGGGGTCGATCTTTTGTGGCAACAGGCGTCCCATGTAATACGTGACCATGCCGCCCGCGGTGTTGCCGACGGTGGCCAGCAGCAGGGCCGCCGGCGCCTGCTCCGGATGGGCCAGCAACAGCGCCGCCAGCACCGCTTCCGAGCCGCCCGGCAGCAGCGTCGCGGAAAGGAAGCTGGCGAGGAAAAGCCCGGCCAGGCCGGCCTCGGCGGTGAAGGCGAAGTCCATGGGCGCATTCTCGCCCATTCGGCGAGCTGCGTTGCGTCAGGAAGGCGATGGATGCAAGGCGCGGCGCACCGCCCACAGTCATCTGTGGGCAAGCGGCGCAACGCCGCAGACGCGCCTTTCTGCGCAACCCTTCGGGAAGGGCTTGCCTGGCCGCATGGCGGCGTTGGTCGTCGCTTGTTGGGAGCAACCCAACGGCGCTCCTCCCGTCTTGCCCTGCACCCAGGGCCGGAGCATCAAATCTCCCGTAATCGCAATACGGTAGCGAGGTAGTCTGGATTCCAAGCGGCGGCCTTGCGCTTTTTGGGGAGACTGGTGGAGCGCGACTTATCGGCGCGGAACAGATTGATGGCAAGGCGG
>CAJBYR010000227.1 GCA_903959855.1 uncultured beta proteobacterium | reverse complement strand
CCCCTCGACGAAGTGGTTCGTCGGTAACCGCCGCCATGAAGCCCACCCTGGTCATCGTTGGCCGACCCAATGTCGGCAAGTCGACGCTGTTTAACCGGCTGACGCGTTCACGCGATGCGCTGGTTGCTGACCAACCCGGCCTGACGCGCGACAGGCATTATGGACACGGACGCCTTGGAACCAAGCCATATCTGGTTGTCGATACCGGTGGCTTCGAACCGCAGTCCAAAGAAGGCATCGTTCATGAAATGGCGCGCCAGGCCGAAGCAGCGATTGCCGAGGCTGACGTGCTGGTGTTCGTGGTCGATGTGCGCAACGGACTGGTGCCTCAGGACAAGGTCATCGCTGAACTGCTGCGTCGCAGTGGTCGCCCGGTGCTGCTTGCTGCGAACAAGGGTGAGGGTATGGATCGTGCCGTTGTCGGCGCCGAGTTTCACGAGCTTGGGTGCGGGGCGCCCTGCGTGATCTCGTCGGCTCACGGTGACGGCGTGAGGGAACTGGTCGAACTGGCTCTCGAATCTTTTCCGGAAGAGGTCGAGGAGGATGAGTCGAAACGCGGCCCGCGTGTTGCCATCGCCGGCAGGCCCAACGTCGGCAAGAGCACGCTGGTGAATACCCTGCTAGGCGAAGAGCGGGTGATCGCCTTTGACATGCCGGGTACCACTCGCGACGCCATCGAGGTCCCCTTCGAACGCAACGGCAGGGCGTATACGCTGATCGATACCGCCGGCTTGCGACGCAAGGGCAGGGTTTTCGAGACTATCGAAAAATTTTCGGTGATCAAGACCTTGCAGGCCGTTGAAGAGGCCAACGTGGTAGTCCTGATGGTCGACGCGACGCAGGAGATTTCGGATCAGGACGCCCACATTGCCGGTTTCGTGATCGATGCGGGACGTGCCTTGGTTGTTGCCGTCAATAAATGGGACGCCGTCGATGAGTACCGCCGCGAGCGCATCAAGATTGACATTGCTCGCAAGCTCAACTTCCTCGGTTTCGCCAAGGTGCACAACGTTTCGGCCCTCAAGGGTCAGGGGATTTCCGGAATCCTGAATTCAGTGGATCGGGCCTATGCCGCCGCCATGGCAAAGTTGTCCACACCGAAGCTGACCAGGGTGCTGATGGCCGCCGTGGAAAAGCAGACTCCACCCCGTCACGGTGCATTTCGTCCCAAACTTCGGTATGCCCACCAGGGCGGCAGCAACCCGCCGGTGGTCGTGATTCATGGCACGGCACTTGATCACGTTCCTGCTTCCTATACCCGTTACCTTGAGCACTATTTTCTCGACGCCTTCAAGCTTCAGGGAACTCCATTACGCATTCAGTACAAAACGTCTAAGAACCCCTATGTCGATTCAGGCCGGAAGTAGCTGCCTCACGGCTTGTGGCCATACGCCGGAAGTCGGCGCTGGTGGCACGGCGACGCAAAATCGATTACATTACTTAGTCCAAAAAAACCAACGGCACGTCGCCCGGGTTGAAAAAGCCCGCGCCGCATTTTCGGGCGCCAGACGCGGCGTCCGTCACTATAAGGATCACCCATGATGAGCAATAAAGGGCAAATGCTACAAGACCCGTTCCTGAACACCCTGCGTCGCGAACACGTTCCGGTTTCCATCTATCTTGTCAACGGCATCAAGCTGCAAGGTCAGATCGAATCCTTCGACCAGTATGTCGTTCTGCTCAAGAATACGGTGACCCAGATGGTTTACAAGCACGCCATCTCGACGGTGGTACCGGCCCGGCCCGTGAATTTCTCGCAGGAAGCCGACGGCGCTTGATTGCCCGACCCTGCCGCATGCGATTGCCATGATGGGGTCGCTTGATGTTTGAACGCCCCGCCAGCGGCGAGCGGGCAATCCTGGTTCAGCTGGATTTCGGCGAGGGTGACTCTGCGGAGCGATTGTCCGAGTTCAATCTGCTGGTCGCCAGTGCGGGTGCAACTCCTTTGGCTGTGGTAACCGGCAAACGGGCACGACCGGATCCTGCGCTCTTTGCGGGAAAGGGAAAGGTCGTTGAAATCGGTGACGCAGCACGTACACACTGCGCGGACCTGGTGGTTTTCAACCATGATCTCGCGCCAGGTCAGCAACGCAATCTGGAACGTACGCTGGAATGTCGCGTCATTGACCGCAGCAGTCTGATCCTGGACATATTCGCGCTGCGGGCGAAAAGCCATGAGGGCAAGCTGCAGGTGGAACTTGCCCAACTGCAGCATCTTGCTACCCGTTTGGTGCGCGGCTGGACCCACCTCGAGCGGCAGAAGGGCGGCATCGGCCTGCGTGGCCCGGGCGAGAAGCAGTTGGAAACCGACCGCCGCCTGCTAGGAAAGCGGGTATCTCTGTTGAAGGATCGACTCAGGCAACTTGAAAAGCAGCGACAGGTACGCAGACGGGCCCGTGGGCGAGCAAATGTTCTTGCTGTTTCTCTGGTCGGCTATACCAACGCCGGGAAGAGCACGCTGTTCAACAGTCTGACCAAGGCCGGCGCCTATGCTGCCGATCAGCTGTTTGCAACCCTGGATACGACATCCAGGCGCCTTTTCATCGAGGGCGCCGGACCCATTGTCCTGTCTGATACGGTTGGCTTCATCCGTGATTTGCCGCATGCCCTGGTTGCGGCCTTTCAGGCGACTCTTGAAGAGACCGCCGAGGCTGATGTGCTGCTGCACGTCATCGATGCCGCCAGCCCTGATCGCGATCAGCAGATTCGCGCAGTCGATGCGGTTTTGGCGGAGATCGGCGCCGATGCCGTTCCCCAAATCCTGGTTTGGAACAAGCTGGATCTGACAGCGGCCAGCCCCGGAATCGGGCGGAATGACTGTGGTAACATTTCAAGCGTGCGAATCAGTGCCCAAAGCGGAGCCGGATTGCCACTTTTGCGCGAGGCACTGGCAGAGGCGGCAAGCCGATACACAGAGCAGAACGCCGCCGCATGACGCACCAACCCCCTTTACAACCCGTCAAGAAAAAGTGATCGCTGGAATACTCATGTCTCTAAACGACCATGGCTGGGGTAATCAGCCTGGCGGCGGCAAGCGCGGTGGCAATCAGGGTCCTCCGGACCTCGAAGAGCTCTGGCGCGATTTCAACCGACGTCTGTCCGGTATGTTCGGCAACAAGGGGGGCGGTGGTGGCGACGCCGGTGGTGACGGCGGTGGCCGGATGCCCTCGATAAGTCCGCGGCAGTTTGGCGGCGGTATCGGCATCCTGCTGGCGCTGGTCGTCGTCGTCTGGCTTGCCAGCGGCTTCTATATCGTCGATGCATCACAGCGCGGCGTAGTGCTGCAGTTCGGTGCCTTCAAGGCAACCACCGAACCCGGATTGCGCATGCGCTGGCCGTGGCCAATCCAGAGTCACGAGATCGTCAATGTGACTGGTGTGCGCACGGTGGAAGTCGGTTATCGCGGCTCGGACAAGAACAAGGTTCTCAAGGAGGCGCTGATGCTCACCGACGATGAAAACATCGTCAACGTGCAATTCGCCGTGCAGTACCTGCTCTCTGATCCGCAGGCCTACCTCTTCAACAACCGCCATCCTGATGATGCAGTCATGCAGGCGGCAGAAACCGCGATTCGCGAAGTTGTCGGCAAGAACAAGATGGACTTCGTGCTCTACGAGGGGCGCGACCAGATCGCTGCAAACACCCAGAAATTGATCCAGGATATCCTCGATCGCTACAAGACCGGCATTCTGGTCCGTTCGGTCAATATGCAGAGCACCCAGCCTCCGGAGCAGGTGCAGGCTGCGTTCGACGACGCCGTTAAGGCAGGTCAGGACCGCGAGCGGCAGAAGAACGAAGGCCAGGCCTATGCCAACGACGTGATTCCAAGGGCGCGCGGAGCGGCCTCGCGGCTTAGTGAAGAAGCCACCGGCTACCGCCAGCGCATCATCGTTACTGCCGAGGGCGATGCGTCGCGCTTCAAGCAGATACTTACCGAGTACAGCAAGGCGCCGGAAGTGACGCGCAGCCGCATGTACCTCGAAACCGTGCAACAGGTTTACGCCAACACCAGCAAGGTGATGCTCGATGCCAAGGGGTCGGGCAACCTGCTCTATCTGCCACTCGACAAGCTGATGCAGGCGGCCGGTGTCCCAACTGCCGCACCGACGACAGTCGATGTTGCGCCTGTTCAACGCGCCACTCCGGGAGCGGCGGTTGCCATGCCTGATGCCCCCCCGCAGACGGAGCGTTCAGCGCCAGGTGATGCGCGCGCGCGCGGCAACATTGGCTCGCGCGAACGGGGAGAACGTTGATGCATCGCCATCTTTCTTTCGTTGCCTCGTTCATATTCGGCTTGCTGGCGCTGTTCGCCATGACGATTTTCACCGTCGATCAGCGGCAGTTCGCGATCATTTTCCAGCTTGGCGAAATCAAGGAAGTCGTTTCCGAACCGGGTCTGACATTCAAATGGCCACTGGTACAGAACGTGCGGATATTCGACAAGCGCATCCTGACGCTGGATAGTCCGGAGCCGGAGCGGTTTTTGACCGCCGAGAAGAAGCCGGTTCTGGTCGATTCCTTCGTCAAGTGGCGCATCCATGACGTCAAGCAGTACTACGTTTCCGTCGGTGGCGATGAAACCCTGGCAAGAACGCGACTGTCGCAGACGGTCAATGCCGGTTTGCGCGAAGAGTTCGGCCGGCGCACGGTGCATGACGTGGTTTCGGGTGCGCGCGACGACATCATGGTCGTGGTGAAGAAGAAGGCGGATACCGAAATGCGCTCGATCGGTGTTGAAATTGTCGACGTGCGACTGAAGCGGGTCGACCTGCCGCCGGAGGTCTCCGAGTCGGTCTATCGCCGCATGGAAACCGAACGTAAGCGCGTTGCCAGCGAATTGCGCGCCGAAGGTGCCGCCGAAGCCGAGAAGATCAAGGCCAATGCGGACCGGCAGCGCGAGGTGATCCTGGCCGAGGCCTATCGCGATGCGCAAAAGATCAAGGGTGAGGGCGATGCCAAAGCAGCTGGAATTTATGGCCGCGCCTTCGGTGAAAACGCGGAGTTCTATGCGTTTTATCGCAGCCTCGAAGCCTATCGCGGCAGCTTCCGGAACAAGAGCGACCTCATGGTAATGGAGCCCAATTCCGAGTTCTTCAAATACTTGAAGAACAGCGGCAAGGGCAAGTAGTCAGGATCGGCGCCGGTTTGCAATGCTCAATCTTTTGCTGCTGGCTTTCGCCCTGATGCTGGTGATTGAAGGCCTCTTGCCATTTCTTGCACCACGTATATGGCGGGAAGCCTTCCGCCGCGTGACAGAACTGAGCGACGGGCAGATCCGCTTCATCGGCCTCTCTTCCATGCTGGTCGGCGTGGTCCTGCTTACAGTACTTCGTTGATCACGATGACCAACCGTAGCTGGCTTCTGCCTGAAGCGATTGAAGACGTGCTGCCGCGCGATGCGGCTCGCATCGAGGCTTTGCGGCGCAGCCTGCTCGACGAGTTTTCCGGCAACGGCTATGAATTTGTAATTCCTCCGTTGCTTGAATATGTCGAATCGCTGCTCACCGGAAGCGGGCACGATCTGGATTTGCGCACATTCAAACTGGTTGACCAGCTCTCCGGTCGCAGCATGGGATTGCGCGCCGACATTACGCCGCAGGTGGCGCGCATTGACGCCCATCTGCTGAACCGCAAAGGGGTGGCCCGGCTGTGCTACTGCGGCAGTGCCCTGCACACCCTGCCGGCAGGCTTCAATGCGACGCGCGAGCCCCTGCAGATCGGTGCCGAGCTCTATGGCCATGCCGGGTTGGAGGCCGACATCGAGGTGATTCGCCTGCTGGCTGCGGCCCTTGATCTATGCGGCATAAATGTTTTGCGTTTCGACCTCGGCCACGTTGCTGTTTTTCGTGCGCTTGCCAGATTGGCCGGGTTGGCGCCAAAAGTTGAAGAGGATCTGTTCGGTGCCTTGCAAGGCAAGGACCTGCCTACGGTGCGCGAACTGGTGAGCGGGTTGGCCGACCCGGTCCGCTCGGCATTGGTCGCCCTGCCTGAACTTTATGGCGACCAGCGGGTGCTGGCGCGCGCGGCCCAGGTCTTGCCGGCCTTGCCCGAGATTGCTGCCGCGCTGTCCGACCTGCAGCGCCTTGCCGACGCACTCGCCGGCTTGCCGCTGAGTTTCGACCTGGCCGACTTGCGCGGTTACCACTACCACAGCGGGGTAGTCTTCGCCGCCTATTGTGCCGGCAACCCCTCCGCCGTGGCCCTGGGCGGTCGCTATGACGATTTCGGCCGGTCCTACGGTCGGGCTCGACCGGCTACCGGCTTTTCCATGGACTTGCGGGAACTTGCACGCTTGTCACCGGATGGCGAACCGCGCGCGGCGATTCTCGCCCCCTGGCCCGAGGATGATGCGATGCATGCCGAGGCACAACGCTTGCGCGGCCTTGGCGAGCGGGTCATTCTGGCCCTGCCTGGACATGATGGCGCCTGGCGTGAAGCCGGCTGTGATCGCCTCCTGGTGCGCCGGGACAACAACTGGATCATCGAATCGCTGAAGGAAGACTGAAATGGCAAAAAATGTGGTGGTAGTCGGCACCCAGTGGGGTGACGAGGGCAAGGGCAAGATCGTCGACTGGCTGACCGACCACGCTCAGGCCGTGGTGCGCTATCAGGGCGGGCACAACGCCGGCCATACGCTTGTCATTGGCGGCAAGAAGACCGTGCTGCATCTGGTGCCTTCCGGCATCCTGCGTGCAGGCGTGACCTGCTACATCGGCAACGGCGTGGTGCTTTCACCCGATGCCTTGATCAAGGAGCTCGACGAGCTCAAGGTTGCCGGTGTCGATGCCGATGCGCGCCTGCGCATCTCCGAGGCATGCCCGTTGATCCTGCCCTACCATCAAGCACTCGATATCGCGCGCGAGGCAGCGAAGGGGGCCAAGAAGATAGGGACTACCGGACGCGGTATCGGCCCGGCCTATGAGGACAAGGTGGCTCGTCGCGGTCTGCGTGTGCAGGATCTGCTGAGGCCCAAGCGCTTTGCCGAGAAGCTTGCCGAAGTGCTCGACTATCACAACTTTACGCTGAAGAACTACTTTGGCGCCGAGCCCGTGGATTTCCAGATGGTGCTCGACGGAGCCATGGCCGTGGCTCCGCGTCTGACCAGGATGATCGCCGACGTGCCGCGTTCGCTGTATGAGGCGCACAAGGCTGGAGGCAATATCCTGTTCGAGGGCGCGCAGGGTACTTTGCTCGACATCGACCATGGCACCTATCCCTACGTTACCTCGTCGAATTGCATCGCGGGGGGCGCCTCCACGGGCGCCGGAGTAGGGCCGGGGATGCTGCACTACGTGCTGGGCATCACCAAGGCTTACACCACGCGCGTAGGTAGCGGACCATTCCCCACCGAGCTCTACGATGCCGTCGATAAGCAGGATCCGGTCGGCAAGCACATGGCCACCAAGGGGCATGAGTTTGGCGCCACCACAGGCCGCGCGCGCCGTTGTGGCTGGTTTGATGCGGCTGCGCTGAAGCGCGCGATCCAGATCAACGGGGTCTCCGGCCTTTGCGTGATGAAGCTCGACGTGCTCGATGGCATCGAGGAAATGAAATTGTGTACAGGCTACAAGCTCGACGGCCAATTTACCGACATCCTGCCGGTGGGCGCCGATGACCTGGAGCGCTGCGAACCGGTGTATGAGTCCATGCCGGGCTGGAACGAAAGCACGGTGGGAGTGAAATCTTTCGACGGCCTGCCGAAGACTGCGCAGGATTACATCAAGCGCATGGAAGCGCTTTGTGGCGTGCCCATCGATATGATTTCAACCGGGCCGGATCGCGAGGAAACGATCGTGATGAGGCATCCCTTCCTCTGACCAATACTGCGCCGGACAGAGTGAAAAACAGAGGGCCACGGGAAAAATCCGGTGGCCCTTGCTTTTTTCGTCATCGCCCAACAACTACTTGGTGCCCAGGAAGGGACTCGAACCCCCACGCCTCGCAGCGCTAGTACCTGAAACTAGTGCGTCTACCAATTCCGCCACCTGGGCAGGCGCGAAACGAGGCGCGAATTCTAAAGGAAAAACCCAGATTGTCAAACAAGAAACCCAGTCCCCGCCCACTTTCGAAGATACGCCGAGCCGATCCGGAGTTCGAACGCGAAAAGGCAAAGTACGAGCTTCCGCTGCCTAGTCGCGAATACATACTGCAAGCGCTCGCAGAGCAGGGTGCTCCCTTGGAATTTGGCGCCCTGGCGGACCTGTTGGATGTCCGCTCTGACGAGTTTGATGCCTTCCAGCGCCGGCTCGGCGCCATGGCGCGCGATGCGCAACTAATGCAGAACCGCCGCGGCGACTGGCTCATTCCGGACAAGGCCGACCTGGTGCGCGGGCGCATCGTCGGCCACCCTGATGGTTTCGGCTTTCTTGTGCCGGAGGAGGGCGGGGCGGATTTGTTCCTCGCGGCAAAAGAGATGGACAAGGTTCTGCATGGCGACAAGGCTATCGCACGAGTAATCGGTGTCGATCGCAAGGGCCGGCCCGAGGGGAAAATCGTCGAGGTCACCGAGCGCGCCAACCGCCTTGTTGTCGGCCGCGTGATCGAGGAACACGGCGTACGCTTCGTCATCGCAGAGGATAAACGCATCAGCCAGGACATCTTGCTGGCGCCGCCCGAGAAGGGGGCCAGGAAGTCGCTGAAGGCGCTGTCCGGCCAGGTGGTGACCGTGGAGCTCATCGAGCAGCCGAGCAAGCATTCGCAGCCCATCGGACGTCTGGTTGAAGTGTTGGGCAACTATGCCGATCCGGGCATGGAAATCGAGATTGCCCTGCGCAAGCACGAAATGCCGCACGAGTTTTCCAGCGAGGCGCTCGCGCAGACCCGCAAGCTGCCTGATGCGGTGCGCAAGTCCGACTGGAAGGACCGGGAAGACCTGACGAAGCTGCCGCTTGTGACCATCGATGGTGAGACGGCGAAGGACTTCGACGATGCCGTGTATTGCGAGCGCCGGGGCAAGGGTTTTCGTCTGGTGGTTGCAATCGCCGATGTATCGCACTATGTCACTATCGGCAGCGCGCTTGACGCGGAGTCGTTCGAGCGCGGCAACTCGGTGTATTTCCCGCGGCGCGTGATTCCCATGCTGCCGGAGAAACTGTCGAACGGACTGTGCTCGCTGAACCCGCAGGTCGAGCGTCTGTGCATGGTCTGCGACATGGAGATTGCCGGCAATGGCGCAATCCGTCGATTCCGCTTTTATTCCGCCGTGATGTTTTCTCAGGCGCGGTTGACTTACACCGAGGTTGCGGCGGCGCTGTACGAGAAGGATGAAGCGACGCGAACTCGCCTGGCGCCCTTGCTGCCGCACCTGGAGGCGCTGGACGAGTTGTACCGGCAGCTGGCCAAGGAACGAGCCAAACGGGGTGCGATTGACTTCGAGACCGTAGAGACGCGTATGGTCTTTGACGACCATGGCAAAATCGAACGCATTGAGCCCTATGAGCGGAATGATGCGCACCGCCTGATCGAAGAATGCATGCTGGCGGCCAATGTTTGTGCCTCCGAGTTCTTGCGTGACCGAGAGCATCCCGTGCTCTATCGGGTGCACCAGGGGCCGACCCCCGAGCGTCTGGTCAAATTGCGTGATTTCCTCGGCACCTTCGGCTTTCAGCTAGGTGGCGGCGACGCGCCCAAGGCCAAGGATTACGCGCATTTGCTGGAGCAGATCGGTCAGCGTCCCGACAAGCAACTGCTGCAGACGGTGATGCTCAGATCACTGCGTCAGGCAATCTACAGCCCGGATAACGTCGGCCATTTCGGTCTGGCTTACGAGAGCTACACCCACTTCACTTCGCCGATCCGCCGCTATCCCGATCTGTTGGTGCATCGGGCGATAAAGTCGGCGCTGGCGGCACGGCGCTACGAGCCCGCCGGCGGGGAAAATGCGTGGGAGGAGATCGGCCTGCATTGCTCGATGACCGAGCGCCGTGCCGACGAGGCGACGCGCGATGTCGAGGCCTGGCTCAAGTGCTTCTACATGAAAGATCGCGTCGGCGAAATATTTGAAGGCAGCATCTCCTCGGTAGTGCCCTTCGGCATCTTCGTTGCCCTCGACGGCGTGTTTGTCGAGGGCCTGGTTCATGTTTCCGAACTTGGCCAGGATTACTTCCATTTCGACGCTACGGCCCATGCCATGGTGGGTGAGAGGAGCGGGAAACGATATCGCCTGGCCGACCGTGTGCAGGTGCAGTTGGTCAGGGCGGACATGGAGACCAACCGGATCGATTTCAGGCTTGCAGGTCAGGGATTGAAGCGTTAGCGGTGACGCGCGGACGCCAAACAAAAAACCCGCCGTAGCGGGTTTTTTGTTTGGACGTGCTGAGCTTACTTCAGCTTGACTTCCTTGTAGGCGACGTGCTTGCGCGCCTTGGGGTCGTACTTCAGAAACTCCAGCTTTCCCGGCGTGGTTTTCTTGTTCTTGGTGGTGGTGTAGAAATGCCCCGTACCTGCGGTGGATTCCAGTTTGATCTTTTCGCGTCCGCCCTTGGCCATGATCCTATCTCCTGATTAAACGCGCTCGCCGCGTTCACGCAGCTCGGCGAGGACAACGTCGATACCCTTCTTGTCGATGGTGCGCAGGCCGGCGTTCGAAACGCGCAGGCTAACCCAGCGGTTCTCGGATTCGATCCAGAAGCGGCGGCTGTGCAGATTCGGCAGAAAGCGACGCTTGGTCTTGTTGTTGGCATGGGAAACATTGTTTCCGACCATCGGGGCCTTGCCCGTCACTTGACAAACGCGAGACATGTAATGCTCCTGAATGCAGATTTTGCAAAGCTCGCTAGTTTAACAAAAATTCCCGGGAAAACACAGATCTTTTTAGAGCAATCCGCGTTCGGCGAAGGATAGCGGCCTGGCGCTGCCGGCAACAATGAAGTGGTCAAGCAGTTTGACGTCGACCAGCGCCAGTGCCTGCTTTAGCGATGAAGTAAGCACTTCGTCGGCGCGCGAGGGCTCGGCGAGTCCCGACGGGTGGTTGTGGGCCAGGATCACTGCCCCGGCATTGTGTTCGAGGGCGCGCTTGACGACTTCGCGCGGGTAAACGCTGGTTTGTGTCAGGGTGCCGCGAAACAATTCTTCGCTGGCAATAAGACGGTTCTGCGCATCCAGCCACAGGGCCATGAACACTTCGTGCGGCGTTTGCCCCAGTGAAAGCCGCAGCCAGTCGCGCACGGCCTCGGGGGAGGCAAGTGCGTCCTTGAGCTTCATGGGAGTGGCAAGCGCGCGGCGCGCCAGTTCCAGGGCAGCCGCCAGTTGGGCGGCCTTGGCCGGCCCGATGCCACGCAGGCGGGCGAGCTCCCTGGTGTTGGCGTGAGCCAGACTGGCTAGGTTGCCGCCGAAGCTATCGAGCAACTCGCGGGCGAGGTCCACCGCGCTTTTTCCCGGCAGGCCGACGCGCAGGAAAATCGCCAGCAGCTCCGCGTCCGAAAGTGCTGCGGCACCTTGCCTCGCAAGCCGCTCGCGCGGGCGCTCCGCTTCGGGCCAATCGCGTATGGCCATGGTTTAGAATCCCCGCTGGTTGCCGATTGGCGGGATTTTAATGTCATGAGCGAATTTCAGGGCAGGCGCATCGTGCTCGGAGTGACCGGCGGGGTCGCCGCCTACAAGACCGCCGAACTGGTGCGTCTGCTGGTCAAGGCGGGCGCCCAGGTGGATGTTGCGCTTACTGCGGCCGGAGCGCAGTTCGTCGGGCCGGCTTCCTTTCAGGCACTCACCGGCCGTCGCGTATGGCAAGCCCTGTGGGATGAGCGCATGGACAATGGCATGGCGCATATTGACCTCACCCGTGGTGCCGATGCCCTGCTGGTGGCGCCGGCAACGGCGGACTTCATCGCCAAACTGGCGCATGGCTTTGCCGACGACCTGTTATCAACCCTGTGCCTGGCGCGCGACTGTCCTTTGCTGGTGGCGCCCGCCATGAACCGCCAGATGTGGGAAAACCCCGCGACCCGGCGCAATGTCAATCAATTGCGCGTGGATGGCGTCAGCATTTTCGGTCCCGCACATGGAGAGCAGGCCTGCGGCGAGGTAGGCGAGGGCCGTATGCTGGAAGCCAGCGAGCTCTACGACGAAGTATATGCGTCACTGCAAGCGAAAGTCCTCGCAGGAAAGCGCGTATTGCTGACCGCCGGTCCGACCTTCGAGGCGCTTGATCCCGTCCGAGGTATCACCAACCTGAGTTCCGGCAAGATGGGCTTTGCGTTGGCACGTGCCTGCGCTGCGGCAGGCGCGGAGGTCACTCTGGTGTCAGGCCCGGTGAATATTACGACGCCGCGCGGTGTACGCCGGCTCGATGTGAGCAGCGCCATGCAGATGCGCGAGGCGGTTACCGCGGCACTGCACGGGCAAGATATCTTCATCGCTGTGGCAGCGGTTGCCGACTATCGGCCGCGCCAGGCCGCAGAGCACAAAATCAAGAAGGGTACGGGTGCGATCACCATCGAGCTCGAGGCCAATCCGGACATCCTGGCCGAAGTCGCGGCCCGATCGGATGCCCCGTTTTGTGTCGGCTTTGCTGCCGAGAGCCGGGATCTTGCAAAGTATGCCGAAGGCAAACGTAACGCGAAAAAGCTGGGTCTTGTAGTGGGCAACCTGGTTCAGGACGGCCTGGGGGGGGATAACAACGTGGTGACCTTGTTCGATGCACAAGGCGCACACCCCTTGCCGCCTGCAAGCAAGCCGGAAGTTGCGCACGGTATCGTCAAACACATCGCCACCTTGTTGGAGAAGAGTCGTGCCGGCAATTGACCTGAAAATTCTCGACGCCCGACTCAAGGACGAGCGTTATGTTCCGGCCTATGCGACGCCCGGCGCGGCCGGTATCGACCTGCGCGCCTGTATCGATGCGGCGATCACCATTCATCCTGGCCAAACTACCCTGGTTCCCACCGGAATCGCGGTGCACCTTGCCGATCCCGGACTGGCGGCGATGATCCTGCCACGCTCCGGACTGGGACACAAACATGGCATCGTACTCGGCAATCTGGTCGGACTGATCGATTCGGACTATCAGGGTGAGATCTTTGTTTCGACCTGGAATCGCGGCCACGACAGCTTTACTTTGAATCCCTTGGATCGACTGGCGCAACTCGTCGTCGTTCCGGTTGTCCAGGTGGCATTCAATGTTGTCGAGGAGTTTCCCGCGAGTGAGCGCGGTGCGGGAGGTTTCGGCAGTACCGGCCACAAATAGGCTGTTTCGATTCCGCAAAAAACAAACCCCGCGTCGGCGGGGTTTGTTTTTGGTACATCTGATGAAACTCAGGTCGACATTTCGGTGAGGATGTTCTTCAGCCAGCTTTCGGCGTAAATCGCTTCCATCTTGGCAGCAGAGAAATCCGCCGGGGATACGCCGCCAGAGTTCGGCACGGCGATGATCTTGCCCTCGGCAACCTTGTAGACCGCCGCGACACTGACGGCTTCCTTGTCGGTGATGTAGCTGTAGCAGGTGTTGATGCCCGACATTTCGGTGGTTTCCTTGCCGTTCATCAGCGCAACAATGTTGGTTGCACAGATCTTGGCTTCGGAGTTTGCCGAGTAGCCGGACTTCGGCATCGCACCGGCAACGCAGGCATCGCCGATGACGTGGATGTTGGCCTGCTTGGTCGATTCGAAGGTGGTCGGATTCACCGGACACCAGTTCTTGTCGTCGCCCACGAGTCCGGCAGCGACTGCGATCTGGCCGGCACGTTGCGGCGGGATGACGTTGATCACGTCGCCCTTGACGTCTTCCAGGCCCTCGATCAGCACCGTCATTTTGCCCGGCTCGACCTCGGTGACCTTCTTCGCCGGACGATAGTCGATGATGCCTTCGTAGTTGTCCTTCCAGCCCTTCTTGAACAGGCCGCCCTTGGAGGTGATGTCCGGGTTGGCATCGAGCACCACGAGTTTGGACTTCGGCTTGCTCTTCTTCAGGTAGTGAGCAACCATGCTGGCTCGCTCGTACGGCCCGGGCGGGCAGCGGTAGGGGGAAAGCGGCACAGTCATAACCATGGTGCCGCCGTCCTTCATTGCTTCCAGCTGTTTCCGGAGCAGCACGGTCTGGGGGCCGGCCTTCCAGGCATGCGGCATGATTTCCATGGCCGCTGCGTCATAGCCCTTGATTTCTCCAAGGCGGAAATCGATACCAGGAGAAAGGACCAATCGGTCATAGCTGACCGTGCCCTTGTCGGTGGTCACGACCTTGCCGGCCGGGTCGATGCCCGTGACTTCTGCCTGCACGATCTTGACGCCGTGATTGGTGGCCAGCTTGTCGAACTTGATGGTCAGCGGGGTTAAATCCTTGATGATGCCGCCGATGTAGAGATTGCTGAACGGGCACGAAACGAAGTGGTCATTGCGTTCGATCAGCACCACCTCGATGCTCTTGTCCATCATGCGGATGTACTTGGCGGCGATGGTGCCGCCGTAGCCGCCACCGACGACCACGACGCGCTTGGCGCCCTTGGGCATCAACTCGGCAGCGCGGCCGATCATCGGCAGGCCTGCAGCACCTGCGGCGCCTGCACCTGCGCCAACCAGCTTGAGAAAACTTCTGCGATCCAGTGTCATGTTCTTGTCTCCCTTATTTAACGCTGGCGTAGAAGTGAAGCAGCGCGTCGATGTCGTCCTTGGACAGCGGATCGACCTTCTCCTTCATCTTTTCCGGCATCTTGCGCTTGCCTGAAAGGTATTGCTCCATCTGGATCTGAAGATAAGGCAGCCACTGGCTGGCCATTACCGGACTATCGTCCTTGCCTTCGCGGCCATCCTCAAGGTGGCAACGGCCACAGTTGGACTCTTGCAGGCTTGCACCCTTCTTGACTTTGGCAGCATCAACAACCTGCGTCGTGGCGTGAAGCTTCTGTTTGGAGAAGAACTCACCCATTGCCGCAAAGTCGGCGTCGCTGTAGCCCTTCGCAAGTCGCCCCATCACCGATGACGGACGCTCCCCGCTCTTGAACTTCTTCATGGCTTCAACGATGGCCTCCTTGGACTGGCTCGCAAGACTGGGCATGCTCGGCCCTGCGCTACCACCGTTGGTGCCATGACATCCGGCGCAGGCGTTCGACAGCATCGCCGCCGAGGGCGGCGCGGCCTGCGCCATTGCGGATACTGCCAGGACGCCGGTGGCCAACGCCCATCTTTTCCACTTCATCATCATATTGTCTCCTCCAGAGTTTGATGAATGTACTGCTGAAACAACGATTGCTGCTTTATTGCTTTTGTACATCAATGTAATTCTTCACGCCCGGATTCGGCTTGTCCAATCCGAACTGGTAGCCCAAGGAGACATAGTGGTAGCGGGCATTTGCGAAATCTTCGTGGATTGCGAAGCCAAAGTTATACACCTTATCCGGTGCGATCACGTGGTCGCCCTTGCCGCCGCCGGCCATGGCACGCTCGAAGGTCACCACCCACTTGTTGCCTTCCTTTTTACCTTCGGCCTTGAGTTGGCTCTTGCCTCCCGTCATGTGGCGCTCGTTGTCCACCCAGCCGTCCACCGGCGGCTGACCCTTGCCGCTGCGGAACTGGATCAGGTCCATGAACTTGCCGCTCGCCAGATCGGCTCCGGTAATGTACTTGGTCTTCTTGTCGTCCTTGGCATCTTTCATGGTGCGCAGGTCGGTATGGCACGTGCTCCAGCAGCCGTTGAGATCGGCGCCATCAACGGTGCCACCGCCGTCGAACATCATGGTGAACTTGACTTCGTTCTTCGGGTCCATTTTCTTGTCGCCATTTTTGGGCGGGACCCATTCGAAGCGGAAGAAGATCTTGTTGCCGTCGTGCGTCGCTTGCACGGTGACGGGGATGAAGCCGACCTTACCTGCCGGTGGATTCGGCTCCATTACGGTTTTTGAAACGCCTACCGGCTTGCCGGCAATGATTGCGGTGCCAATTTCATTGGCGTCACCGGAATGGCATTTGGCGCAGGCGCGCTTTTTTTCGATGATGTCCGCCGCCGAGGAATGATCGGCTTTGTTCATCACCCACTCCAGGGCGGCCTGTCCGGGGTAGAAGACCTTGACGGCCAACGGTTGTGCCTTGCTCCAGTCCATTGCCTTGACCGATCCAGCAGACGACGCAGCGCCGTCGGCCTTTACTTCAGGTTCGACCTTGGGTGCAGCGCCGGCCTTTGGGGCAGCATCAGCAGGCTTGGCAGGTTCCGCCTTTGCCGCCGGCTTTGCCACTTCGGCCATGGCCGGCGCTGCTACTGCGGCGGCGGTCGGGGCCTTGTCGTCTGCTTTCGGCACGGCTGCCGCTTCCGCAGCAGCAGCCGGCGCGGATGTTCCGGCCTGACCATCTTTTTCAAGCAGGTGATGTACCGGCTTGTGGGCAATGCCCTTGTGGCAATCGATGCAGGTCTTGCCGTCTTCGCGCGCACCCTCGTGCTTGACCACCGAGCGGTCTTTTTGTTTGGTGGTGTCCATCTTGTCGAACTTGTGGCAATTGCGGCACTCCCTCGAGTCGCTTGCCTTCATGCTTGCCCAGACCCGCTTGGCCATCGTCAGGCGATGCGCCTCGAATTTTTCCGGAGTGTCGATTGTGCCAAGAATTTCGCCGATGACGTCCTTGGAGGCGAAGACTTTCTGGGTGAGCTTGCGGGCGTAGTCAAAGGGGTCTTTGCTGCTGGCGACGTGGCAATCTGAACATCCGACACTGGTTCCGGTGCGGTTGCTGTAGTGAACGGTCTTTTTGAGTTCCTCGTACGGAGTTCGCATGGTGTGGCAGGAAAGGCAGAACTCGGTATGGTTGGTGTATTCCATGCCGGTATTCAGGCCACCCCAGATGAGTATGCCGCCGATAACGCCGACGACGATCATGCGTGCCATCGAGCATTGCGGCGGGCGCTTGAGCCAGCCGAACAGGCCTTTTCCGGATTCAGCCTGGGATCCCTGCGACGAGTTATCTGCCATTTGCGGTTTCCAATAAATTCGATACGGGTAAACAGTGAGGACTCTTGATGTGTCTTATAGAGGAGTCGGTGATCGAAAAGTACATGGCGAGCTCTGCAGACGCAAAGCTTGCGTAGTTTCTTATCAGTACAACGGGAATTCCCCTCCCTTTGCCCAGTATAGGTGCATGGTTTTCCGCAGATTATTGCAGGGCCGCGGATTCCGGTAAAAGAGATTGTTGTGATTAGCGGATCAACAGGCCTTCTGGCATTGCTTTCTTATTATTTGAGGTGTGAAATTCTGCGACCGATTTCAGTGACTGCCCAGAAACCGGAGCAGTGGCGGCAGGATTAGCGGCAGCAGCAATGCCGTTGCCAGGCCGTTCAAGCCCATCGCCAACGCGGCAAACGCACCGGCCTGCTCGCTGACTTGAAAGGCCCGGGCAGTGCCGATGCCGTGGGAGGCCAGACCGATCGCGAAGCCACGTACCGCCGGATCATCAATTTTCATCAGGGTGAAGAGGCCACCGGCACCTACTGCGCCAAGAATGCCGGTAAGGATGACCAGTACCGCCGTAAGCGAAGGAAGCCCGCCCAGGCGTTCCGCAATTCCCATGGCAATTGGCGTGGTGGCTGACTTTGGGGCCAGCGAGAGCAGCGTAGCGTCGCTTCCCCCGAGCGCCCATCCGACCAAGACGGCAGAGATCGCAGCGACCAGCGAACCGCCGACAAGTGCCAAAAGCAGCGGTCCGAGCAGTTGCTTCAGGCGTTCCAGTTGGGCGTAAAGAGGAATCGCCAATGCCACGGTGGCCGGCCCGAGGAGGAAATGTACAAACTGGGCGCCTTCGAAATACACCACGTATGCCGTACCGGTCACAGAAAGCACTCCGACCAGCGCAATGACAGCGATCAGTACCGGGTTCGCCAACGGATGGGCCTTGCAGCGCTGATTGACGAACACCGCACCCTGGTAGGCGAGCAAGGTCATGGTCAGGCCGAGTAGCGGGCTGGTCGACAGGTAGACCCAGATTTCCCCGAGATTGCCGCTGGCAGGTATGGTCATGGCTGCCGCCTCGTCATGCAATGCAAAATCAGGGCCGTTGCGGCAAGTGCGGCAAAGGTGCTTGTCACGAGTCCAACGGCAATCGGCAGCCATTCGTCAGCCATGCGCTGGAAGTGCAACATGACACCGACGCCGGCCGGAACGAAGAGCAGGGAAAGATGTTGCAGCAGATTTTGCGCCGTGGTGCGCAGCGGGGCCGAGACGCCACCGCGCAACATCAGTACGGCGAACAACAGCCCCATGCCGATTACCGGCCCTGGAATCGGCAAGGCGAAATAGAGGGCCATTGCTTCGCCGGCAAGTTGGAACACCAGAAGCAGGGTCAGGGCACCAAGCATGATGTTGCCTCCAATGAAAAACGGCGCTCGGGCTGCCCCCGAACGCCGCTTACTTGTGAAATCGCCGTACCGCCAGCGCCGACTTCTGGCGCTGGTTGCGGCGATCAATCACTCCATGGCTTCGTACAGCGGCAGGGTGAGGAACTCCGGATACTCGGGGGAGAGGCTCATCTTGTCGAAAATCACCGCAGCCTGTTCATAGGTCTCGGTCTTCTCCCCCTGGCCGGTGACCACGGCCTTAACCTTCGCCAATTCCTCGCCAATCATGCCACGCACCATCTCCTCGGTGACCTTGCGGCCGTCGTCGAGCTTGCCCTTGGGCGAGACCACCCATTGCCAGATCTGCGAGCGGCTGATCTCGGCTGTAGCGGCGTCTTCCATCAGGTTGTGAATGGGCACGCAGCCGTTGCCGGCGAGCCAGGAGCCGAGGTAATGGATGCCGACGTTGATGTTGTTGCGCACGCCGGTTTCCGTGATGGGCTGTTCGGGTTGGAAATTCATCCAGTCTTTCGGGCCGAAGGTGTCGGTGCGCTGCTTTTCCCACTGGTTCGGCTTGTCGCCGAGGACCTTGACGAATTCTTCCATGGCGATCGGCACCAGGCCCGGGTGCGCGACCCAGCCGCCGTCATAGCCGTCGTTGGCGTCGCGCGTCTTGTCGTGGCGGATGCCGGCCAGCGCCTTTTCGTTGGCGACCGGGTCGCCCTTGATCGGGATCAGTGCGCTCATGCCACCCATCGCGGGAGCGCCGCGCTTGTGGCAGGCCTTGACCAGTGCCAGCGCATAGCTGCGCATGAAGGGCACTTCCATGGTGATGGCGCCGCGTTGGGCCAGGCAAAAATCCTTGTTCTTCTTGAACTTCTTGATGCAGGAGAAGATGTAGTCCCAGCGCCCGGCGTTGAGGCCCGCGCTGTGTTCGCGCAGTTCGTAAAGGATCTCTTCCATCTCGAACGTGGCGAGGATGGTTTCCACCAGCACCGTGGCCTTGATGGTGCCGCGCGCCATGCCGATGTGGTCCTGCGCCATGCAGAAGATTTCGTTCCAGAGGCGGGCTTCGAGGTGCGATTCCATCTTCGGCAGATAGAAGTAGGGGCCGGCTCCGCGCGCGACCTGTTCCTTGGCGTTGTGGAAGAACACTAGCGCGAAATCGAAAATGCCGCCGGAAACACGCTGGCCGTCGACCGTGACGTGCTTCTCGTCGAGGTGCCAGCCGCGCGGACGAATCTGCAGGGTGGCGATCTTGTCGTTGAGCTTGTATTCCTTGCCGGCTTCGTTCTTGAAGCTGAGCTGGCGGCGGATGGCCTTGTACAGATTGATCTGGCCCTGGATCTGGTTGTCCCACTTCGGACTGTTGGAATCCTCGAAGTCGGTCATGTAGCTGTCCGCCCCCGAGTTGTAGGCGTTGATCACCATCTTGGCTTCGACCGGGCCGGTGATTTCGACGCGGCGGCACTCAAGGGCCTTGGGCAGCGGTGCGATCTTCCAGTCGCCTTCGCGGATGTGCTTGGTTTCCGGCAGGAAGTCGGGCATTTCGCCGGCGTCGATGCGGGCCTGGCGGGTGACGCGGGCGGCCAGCAGTTCCTTGCGGCGCGGCTCGAAGGCACGGTGCAGCTTGGCGACGAGTTCCAGCGCCTCGGGCGTGAGGATGGTGGCGTATTCGGCGTTGTTTTGGGAACTGAGGGGGGCGTTGATCTGGACGCCGGCGGGCAGGGCCATGGGGTACTCCTTGGAATGGGTTACTCGGATGGTCAAATTCTATTCTTGCCAAATAGGATAGAGAAGCTACTATGCGATCAAATGATTAGTTACTGAAAGTATGTAATGGATCAGTTCAAGCAGATTTCTGCGTTCGTCAATGTCGCAAGTCGCGGCAGCCTGTCGGCCGCCGCCCGGACCGAGGGCGTCACACCGGCCATCATCGGGCGTCGCCTGGATGCGCTGGAAGAGCGTCTCGGGGCCAAGCTCCTGCTGCGTACCACGCGGCGGATTTCGCTGACATTCGAAGGGGCGGCGTTTCTCGAGGATTGCCAGCGCATCCTGCGCGAACTGGCCGACGCCGAGGGTGCGGTCAGTCTCGGTGGCATTCGCCCCGGAGGGCACCTCAAGGTCTCCGCGCCGGCCGGCTTCGGGCGGCGGCATGTGTCTCCCTTGCTGATGGACTTCATGGCCGAGAACCCGGACGTGACCGTCAGGCTGGAGCTCTCCGATCGTCTGGTGGACCTGGTCGAGGAAAACGTCGATTGTGCGATCCGCATCGGCGATCTGGCCGATTCCAGCCTGATCAGCATTCGCCTGGGTGAAATGCGCCGGGTGGTGGTCGCCAGTCCCGATTACATCGCCAGATTCGGCGTACCGTCAGCGCCGACTTTCCTTGCCGAACACAATTGTCTCTCGCTGCGCCAGCAGCGCGGCTGGACCCTGCGCGTCGACGGCGAGGTCAGGTTGGTGAAAGTGAGTGGCGGCTTCGAGTGCAACGACGGCGCGGTGCTGCACGATTGGGCGCTGGCCGGCAAGGGCCTGGCCTGGCGTTCCTTATGGGAGGTTGGTGCCGACATCAAGGCGGGCCGGCTGCTTACCGTGCTGGACGAGTTTGCTGCGCCGCCGGTGGGCATTCACGCCGTGGTGCCACAGCGCCGCCATCTGCCGCTGCGGGTGCGCTCGTTCATCGACCTCTTGAAGGCGCGCTGGCGCGATTCGGCCTACTGGACGGCGGCGGCCGGGGTTTGAACCCGGTGGTGTTCGAGGGCCGAGCGCAGGAAGTCGTCGAGTTGGCGGACCCAGGCTTCGCGGTCGAAGACGACGCCTTCGTTGTGGGTGCCCGCAATTTCGAGGAATTGCTTGGGGTCCCTGGCTACAGCAAACAGGCGCTCGCCATGGGCGAAGGGAATGATGTCGTCCTGGCGACTGTGGATCACCAGGACCGGAGAACTCACGGCCGCGAGGCGCTCGCGGCTGTCGTAGCGGATCCGGGCCAGTAGCCGGATCGGGAGCCACGGGTAAATCTCGGCACCGAGGTCCGGTACCGAGGTAAAGGTCGATGCGACTACCAGCGCTCCCGGCTTTCTCGCCGCAGCAAGTTGCGTTGCCACGGCGCCACCGAGCGATTCGCCGAACAGGACGATTCTTTCGGCCGGATAGCCCAGCACCTCCGCGGCGTGGCGCCATGCGGTGGCCGCGTCGACGTAGCTGCCTTCCTCCGATGCCTTGCCGCTGCTACGGCCATAGCCTCGGTAGTCGATGATCAGGCTGGCAAAACCCAGATCGTGAAACATGCGCAGGTAGTCGAGGCGATGGCTGATGTTTCCGGCATTGCCGTGGAAGAGAATGACGAGGCCGCGTGCAGGCCTTCCTGGATTGGCGGGCAAATGCCAGCCGTCGAGTTTTTCGCCGTCATCGCTAGCGAGCGTCAGTGATTCGAAACGCAGGCCGATGCCGGCGGGCGTGGCCTGAAATCCGCGGTCCATGGCTGGCTGGAATACCAGTGCGTCCTGCGTAAAGTAGATCAGCGCGGCCAGCCCGAAATAGACCAGCAGTCCGATCTGGATTGCCGACCAGAGCATGGCAGTGCCTTTCCCTTTGCGTTCTGCGCTCATCACTGTCTTGCCATGCGAGTGGGCCTATGCGTCCCACTGTAGCGCAATCCTCCGGATACCGTCCGTCCCTCCGGGCCGGACACAAAGAAAAGGCCGCAACGGTTTCCCGCTGCGGCCTTCGGTGAAGCATTCCGCGGAAGCTTAGTGGAACTGCTCTTCCTCGGTCGAGCCGTGCAGCGCGGTGACCGACGAAGCGCCACCCTGGATCACGGTGGTGACGTCGTCGAAGTAGCCGACACCGACCTCCTGTTGGTGCGAAACGAAGGTGTAGCCCTTGTCGCGCGCGGCGAACTCGGGTTCCTGGACCATGTCGACGTAGTGCTTCATGCCTTCGCCGCGGGCATAGGCGTGCGCGAACTGGAAGGTCTGGAACCAGTTGATGTGGATGCCGGCCAGCGTGATGAACTGGTACTTGTAGCCCATCGCGGAAAGCTCGTCCTGGAACTTGGCAATGGTCTTGTCATCCAGATTCTTTCTCCAGTTGAACGACGGCGAGCAGTTGTAGGACAGCAGCTTGCCGGGGCTGGCCGCCTGCACCGCCTGGGCGAATTCGCGGGCGAAGCCGAGGTCCGGCTTGCCGGTTTCGCACCACACCAGGTCGGCATAGGGCGCGTAGGCGACGCCGCGGCTGATCGACTGCTCGAGGCCGTTCCTGACGCGATAAAAACCTTCGGGTGTCCGTTCGCCGGTAATGAAGGGTTTGTCGTTGGCGTCGTGATCCGAGGTGATCAGATTTGCAGCTTCGGCGTCGGTGCGCGCGAGGATGATGGTCGGTACGCCCATGGTATCGGCGGCGAAGCGTGCGGAGATCAGCTTTTCGACAGCTTCGTTGGTCGGTACCAGAACTTTGCCGCCCATGTGGCCGCATTTCTTAACGGCCGCAAGCTGGTCTTCGAAGTGCACACCGGCGGCGCCGGAGGCAATCATGTTCTTCATCAGTTCGAAGGCGTTCAGCACGCCGCCGAAACCGGCTTCCGCGTCAGCCACGATGGGCAGGAAGTAGTCGATGAATTCCTTGTCACCCGGATTGATGCCACGCGACCACTGGATCTCGTCGGCACGCTTGAAGGTGTTGTTGATGCGGCGGACCATGGTCGGCACCGAGTCGTAGGCGTACAGCGACTGGTCCGGGTACATGGTTTCCGAGGTGTTGCCATCGGCGGCAACCTGCCAGCCCGACAGATAGACCGCCTCAAGACCGGCCTTGGCCATCTGCATGGCCTGGCCCGCCGTGATCGCGCCAAAGGCGTTTACGTACCCCTTCGCCGCACCACCATTCACGGCGGCCCAGAGCTTTTCCGCGCCGCGCTTGGCCAGCGTGTAGTCGATCGGGAAGGTGCCGCGCAGGCGAACCACGTCCTCGGCGCTGTAACCGCGCTTGATGCCTTTCCAGCGGGGGTTTTCGGCCCAGTCCTTGGCCAGGGCGGCGGCTTGTGCTTTGCGATCTGTCATGTTGAATCCTCTTGCAGGGGTTGTCGAAAAAGGGTGCTCCAAGTTGGAGCGACAACGACAGTATAAAGAGGATTTTGCGCTGCAGCAATAGTCTTATATAAGACTTGAAACTATTTTTTTATGTTAATTAACAATGTAGTGGCATAATAATTTCGCAATGCAAAAATTACTTTTGGATCGCGAAGTGAATTTTCTGTCTAACATATGTTTTATATAAGACTTGCCATCAATGGAGGGCGGTAGTACTCACGATCACGCCATCCTCATCGGCATACAACCATTCCCCGGGGGCAAAGGTTACGCCGCCAAATGTGATCGGGAGCTCGGCCTCGCCGGTATTCAGCTTGCGCGTCTTCATCGGGTGCGTATCGAGCGCAAACACACCGAGGTCCATTTCGCCGATCGCCCGCGAGTCGCGAATGCAGCCGTACACGATGATTCCGGCCCAGCCGTTCTTGACGGCCAAGGCGGCAAGCTGATCGCCGACCAGCGCCCGCCTCAGGCTGCCGCCGCCATCGATGACCAGCACCCGCCCGTCGCCGGGTGACTCGAGTGTTTTGCGCACCAGCGTGTTGTCCTCGAACAGCTTTAGCGTGGCGACCCTTCCGTGGAAGGAATCTCGGCCACCGAAGCTGCTGAACATCGGTTCGACGACGCGAACCTTGTCTTCGTTGGCATCGCAAAGGTCGGTAGTGAGGAGCGTCATGGGAGATTCATCCAAAAAAAACGGGCCGTGAGGCCCGGGAATATCGGTGCCGTGGATTACTCCATCGGCGTGGGAATGGTTGGTGTACTGGCCACTTCCTCGAAGCTGAGCTTGACCTTTTCGTGATCGTCAAGATCGATGGTGACCCGGCCGCCATGCACCAGTCGCCCGAACAGCAATTCGTCGGCGAGTGCCGAGCGGATGGTGTCCTGGATCAGGCGAGCCATCGGACGGGCGCCCATGAGCGGATCGAAGCCCTTCTCGGCCAGCCAGGCACGCAAAGCATCGGTGAAGATCGCTTCGACCTTCTTTTCGTGCAATTGGCCTTCCAACTGCATCAGGAACTTGTCGACCACACGCAGGATGATCTCGGCATCGAGCGCGCGGAACGAAATGATTGCATCCAGCCGGTTGCGAAACTCGGGCGTGAACATGCGCTTGATGTCCGCCATTTCGTCGCCTGGCCCCTTGCTGGTGGTAAAGCCGATGCTGGTCTTCTGCAGGGCTTCGGCACCGGCATTTGTGGTCATGACAATGACGACATTGCGGAAGTCGGCCTTGCGCCCGTTGTTGTCCGTCAGCGTGCCGTGATCCATCACCTGCAACAGTATGTTGAAGACTTCCGGGTGGGCCTTCTCGATTTCGTCGAGCAGCAGTACCGCATGCGGCTTCTTCGTCACGGCTTCAGTCAGCAGGCCTCCCTGGTCGAAACCGACATAGCCGGGTGGCGCACCGATCAGCCGGCTGACGGCGTGGCGTTCCATGTATTCCGACATGTCGAAGCGGATCAATTCGATGCCCATGCCATAGGCAAGCTGGCGCGCAACTTCCGTCTTGCCGACACCGGTCGGGCCCGAGAACAGGAAACAGCCGATCGGCTTCTGTGGATCGCCAAGTCCGGAACGCGACATCTTGATCGCTTTGGCCAGCGCATCGATCGCGGCCTCCTGTCCGAACACCATGTTCTTCAGGTCGCGGTCGAGATTCTTCAGGGCCGAGCGGTCATCGGCCGATACATGCTGCGGCGGGATGCGTGCGATCTTGGCAACGATGTCCTCGATTTCGAGCTTGCCGATGGTCTTCTTCTGCTTCGACTTAGGCAGGATGCGCTGCGCAGCACCGGCTTCGTCGATGACATCGATCGCCTTGTCCGGCAGATGGCGGTCGTTGATGTACTTGGCCGCGAGTTCTGCCGCGCTTGAAATGGCTGCCGCCGAATACTTCACGCCATGGTGTTCCTCGAAGCGTGATTTGAGTCCGCGGAGGATGGATACGGTTTCATTCACAGAAGGCTCGTTGACGTCAACTTTCTGGAACCGCCGCGACAAGGCGTGATCCTTCTCGAACACGCCGCGAAATTCCGTATAGGTGGTGGCGCCGATGCACTTGAGTGCGCCGGAGGACAAGGCCGGTTTGAGAAGGTTTGACGCGTCCATGGTGCCACCCGAGGCGGCGCCTGCGCCAATCAGCGTGTGAATCTCGTCAATGAACAGAATGGCATTGGGATTTTCTGCAAGCTGCTTCAGCACACCCTTCAGCCGTTGCTCGAAATCACCGCGATACTTTGTTCCGGCGAGCAAGGAGCCCATGTCCAGGCAATAGACCGTGGCGTTGGCGAGAATTTCCGGCACGCGGCCCTCTACGATGTGACGCGCGAGGCCTTCTGCAATCGCGGTTTTGCCGACACCTGCTTCACCGACCAGCAGCGGGTTGTTTTTGCGGCGGCGGCAAAGCGTCTGAATAACCCGCTCGAGTTCCTTGTCGCGGCCGATCAGCGGATCGATTTTCCCCGTCAGCGCGAGCTGGTTCAGGTTTTGGGTGAAGCTCTCCAGAGCGCCACCCTTTTCCTGGGTCTCGCTTTCCGTTTCTGCCGGCTCTTCCTTGGCGCCCCGCCCCTGCGGTATCTTGGTGATGCCGTGTGAAATAAAATTCACCACATCAAGTCGGGAGACGTTTTGCCGCTGCAGAAAAAACACGGCGTGCGAGTCCTTTTCGCCAAAAATGGCAACCAGGACGTTTGCTCCGGTAACTTCCTTTTTGCCCGACGATTGAACGTGCAGGATCGCGCGCTGGATCACGCGCTGGAATCCAAGCGTGGGTTGGGTGTCGATTTCGTCGCTGCCAGCCACCGTGGGAGTGTGCTCGTTGATGAAGGTCAGCAATTCCTTGCGCAGGCCTTCAATGTCGGCTGCGCATGCGCGCAACACTTCCGCCGCCGATGGATTGTCAAGCAGGGCAAGCAGCAGGTGTTCGACTGTGATGAATTCGTGCCGCTTTTGTCTCGCTTCGACAAACGCCATGTGCAAACTGACCTCTAGTTCCTGGGCAATCATCAGTCCTCCTCCATTACACAAGCCAGCGGGTGCTGGTGCCTGCGTGAATATTCGCTGACCTGCTGCACCTTCGTGGCAGCGACGTCTTGCGGATAAACGCCACAAGCCCCCTTGCCTTCACGGTGAACCTTGAGCATCACCTGGGTCGACTGCTCCCGCGAAAGACTGAAAAATTTCTCCAGAACGATGACGACAAAATCCATAGGCGTGAAGTCGTCGTTCAGCAACAACACCTTGTACATCGGAGGTGGTTTGACCCTGCTTTGCTCAGGCGCCAGGGCCGCACCGCCTCCGGGTTCAACATTCTTGCGTATAGCCATTGTTCGATTCTAAAGTGAATCAGGCGCAGTTCAACACCTCGAAAAAGAGGGGAATTGCACGAGCTCCCGGCCATATCTGGGGATGGTCGCCTTAAATGCAAGAAATCAGGGTGTGCAATGCAACATCGAAAGTTCTTGACGATGCTTGACGATTTGCGTAAAACGCGAACCGTGTTTGGCTCAAATTCCCCGCAGTGACCTACGGTCGTCTCATAGCCTGTCATTTCGCAGCTCCTCTGAATCGCCGCTTGGCCCCCTCTGCCTTTCCGAAACTGAACCAAAACATGCCCCGGCCGGGGTGCGGTGTCTTGCAGCCCGCAGCGGTGGCCGATTTGTTCGTATTTGATTAAGGAAAAGCTACATGGCAACTGGTACAGTTAAGTGGTTCAACGACGCCAAAGGTTTCGGCTTCATTACCCCCGATGACGGAAGCGAAGACCTGTTCGCGCATTTCTCGGCGATCAACATGGCTGGCTTCAAGTCGCTGAAGGAAGGTGAAAAGGTTTCTTTTGACGTGGTGCAGGGCCCGAAGGGTAAGCAGGCGTCAAACATCCAGAAGGCTTGACGCATCCGTTTCGGTTTCTGGTTTTACCAGTTCCGAAAAACAAAGCCCGCCTTATGGCGGGCTTTGTTTTTTCCGGCGGGGCGCTTACATGCGATCGATCATCGCCTGCCCGAAAGCCGAGCATTTCACTTCAGTGGCTCCGTCCATCAGGCGTGCGAAGTCATAGGTGACAACTTTGTCACCAATCGCAGCCTCCATCGACTTGATGATCAGGTCGGCCGCCTCGACCCAACTCATGTGTCGTAGCATCATCTCGGCAGAAAGTATCAGCGAACCCGGATTGACATAGTCCTTGCCGGCGTACTTGGGCGCTGTTCCATGCGTCGCCTCGAAGCAGGCATACAAATCCGAAATGTTGGCGCCCGGAGCGATACCGATGCCACCGACCTGGGCGGCGAGGGCGTCGGATATATAGTCACCATTCAAGTTGAGGGTGGCAATCACGTCATACTCGGCCGGTCGCAGGAGGATCTGCTGCAGGAAGGCATCGGCAATGGCATCTTTGACAACGATGCCATTGGGCAGCTTGAGCCAGGGGCCGCCATCAATCTCGACGCCACCGAACTCGGTTTTTGCCAGCGCATACCCCCAATCACGGAAGGCACCTTCCGTGTATTTCATGATGTTGCCCTTGTGCACAAGCGTCACAGACTTGCGCTTGTTGGTGATCGCGTACGTGATTGCGGCGCGTACCAGGCGTTCGGTACCTTCCCGTGACACCGGCTTGATCCCAATGCCTGATGTGTTGGGAAATCGAATTTTGGTGACGCCCATTTCTTCCTGCAAAAACTTGACGATCTTCTTTGCAGCGGCAGACTCTGCCTGCCATTCGACGCCGCAATAGATGTCCTCGGTGTTCTCGCGATAGATCACCATGTCGGTCTTGCTGGGGTCTTTCAAGGGCGACGGGATGCCTTGGAAATAGCGAACAGGACGGACGCACTGGTAAAGGTCCATTTCCTGACGCAAGGCGACGTTCAGCGATCGAATACCTCCGCCGACCGGGGTGGTCAGCGGCCCCTTGATCGACACCGAATAGTCCTTGCAGGCAGTAATTGTCTCGGCAGGCAGCCAGACATCGGGTCCGTACAGTCGAGTCGCCTTTTCACCGGCATAGACTTCCATCCAGGCGATCTTGCGCTTGCCACCATAGGACTTTTCCACGGCGGCATCCACCACCCGTTTCATGACCGGGGTGATATCCACACCAATGCCATCACCCTCGATGTAGGGGATGATCGGATTATCTGGAATGGGCTGACCCGGGACGATTTTCTGACCTTGTGCGGGAACCTTGATCAATGAAGCGCTCATGTCTACTCCGTCGTCGTTGTTATGGAAATCGAAATGAAACAGGCAACCGGGGTTGGAATCCGGTTGCCTGTCGATTATCCATCAAAGGCCCGCGCTTGCGGGTACGGCCGCCCAGGGGCGAGGCCCCAAGCCGTAGTGTGCTCCGGCGATCAGTTGCGGGCGGCAGCGAGTATGGCGTTGAAGGTTGTGCTGGGCCGCATTACGGCTTTGGTCTTTGCCGAATCTGCCTTGTAGTAGCCGCCGATATCGACACGTTTACCCTGCACGGCCTTGAATTCCGCAATGACCTTCTCTTCGTTATCGGCAAGAGCCTTTGCCAACGGGATGAATCGGGAGGCAAGGTCCTTGTCCTCGGACTGTGCGGCTAGCTCCTGGGCCCAATACATGGCCAGATAAAACTGGCTGCCACGATTGTCCAATTCACCCGTCTTGGGCGAGGGCGACTTCCGATTGTCCAGCAGATTGCCGGTCGCCGCATCCAGAGTCTTGGCCAGCAGTGTAGCCTTCTTGTTGCCCGTCTTGATGCCTAAATCCTCGAAGGATACCGCCAGCGCGAGGAACTCGCCCAGTGAATCCCAGCGCAAATGGTTCTCTTCGACCAGTTGCTGCACGTGCTTGGGCGCAGATCCGCCGGCTCCCGTCTCGTACATGCCGCCGCCGGCCATCAGCGGAACGATCGACAGCATCTTGGCGCTGGTACCCAACTCCATGATCGGGAAGAGGTCGGTCAGGTAGTCACGCAGGATATTGCCGGTAACCGAAATTGTGTCGAGTCCGCGGATGACGCGCTCCAGGGTGTAGCGCATGGCGCGGACCTGGGACATGATCTGGATGTCGAGTCCGGTGGTGTCATGGTCCTGGAGGTAGGTATGCACTTTTTTGATCAGTTCGGCCTCATGCGGCCGGTACGGATCGAGCCAGAATACGGCTGGCATGCCTGATTGGCGCGCGCGGGTTACCGCGAGTTTGACCCAGTCGCGGATCGGCGCGTCCTTGACTTGGCACATGCGCCAGATGTCACCTTGTTCGACGTTCTGGGACAGCAGGACTTCGCCGGTGGCGATGTCGGTGATGTTGGCGACTCCGTCCTCCTGGATCTCGAAGGTCTTGTCGTGCGAGCCGTATTCCTCGGCTTGCTGCGCCATCAGACCGACGTTGGGTACAGTACCCATGGTCTTCGGATCAAAGTTGCCGTGCCATTTGCAGAAGTTGATCATCTCCTGATAGATGCGGGCAAAGGTGCTCTCAGGCATCACGGCTTTGACATCCTTGGGCCGCCCGTCCGCACCCCACATCTTGCCGCCGATGCGGATCATGGCTGGCATCGAGGCATCGACGATAACGTCGTTGGGTGAGTGAAAATTGGTGATGCCTTTGGACGAGTCGACCATTGCCAGTTCCGGCCGGTGCTCGTGGCAAGCGTGAAGATCGTTGATGATCTCTTCGCGCTTGGATTGAGGTAGCGTCGCAATCTTGTCGTAAAGATTGACCATGCCGTTATTGACGTTGACACCGATCTCGTCGAACAGCTTGCCGTGCTTGGCGAAGGCGCCTTTATAGAAGATCTTGACGCAGTGGCCGAAAACGATCGGGTGCGAAACCTTCATCATCGTGGCCTTGACGTGCAGCGAAAACATTACGCCGGTCTTGCGCGCGTCCTCGAGTTCCTTTTCGTAGAACTCGCAGAGCGCTTTCTTGCTCAAGAACATGCTGTCGATGACTTCGCCCGCCAGGAGGCTTGTCTTCGGCTTCAGGACGATGGTCTTGCCGCTCTTGGTGGCCAGTTCCATTTTTACGTCGCGGGCCTTTTCCAGCGTCATCGACTTTTCGCCGTGATAGAAGTCGCCATGGTGCATGTGCGACACATGGGTGCGCGAGGCCTGGCTCCACTCGCCCATCGAGTGCGGATTCTTGCGGGCATACTCTTTGACGGCTCTTGGCGCACGACGGTCCGAGTTGCCTTCGCGCAGGACCGGGTTCACGGCACTGCCGATACACTTTGAGTAACGCGTTTTGATCGCCTTGGCTTCGTCTGTCTTGGGGTCTTCGGGGTAATCCGGGATCTTGTAGCCCTGTGATTGCAGTTCGCGGATGCAGACCATCAACTGGCCTACTGAAGCGCTGATGTTCGGCAGCTTGATGATGTTGGTGTCCGGCAGCATCGTTCTGAGGCCCAGGTCACCGAGGATATCGGGAACTTTCTGCGCATCCGTCAGATAGTCGGGGAATTCAGCGAGGACTCGGGTAGCAACAGAAATGTCGGCCTTTTCCACCTCGATGCCTGCTGGAGCTGCGAAGGTACGAAGCACCGGCAGGAAGGCGCAGGTCGCCAGCATGGGCGCTTCGTCGGTAAGGGTATAGGTGATCTTTGATTGGCCGCTGCTCATGAATGTGCCTCGTCGTATGTTGTTGATTTTAGGAAATTCCGACCGGCTGCAGATGCTTTTGCACCGAGGGTCGAGCCTGCGAGTATCCTTGAGCGATGCGGCCCAGTCAATAAGGAGCATTGTCCAATGGGGTATGAGTCTGAGCGGGGAACGTGAATCCAATGGGGTATGAGTCTGAACGGGTAGCCGGGGTCGATCAATATGCGAGGCATGGTGATCGAAATGAACGACGAGCAACTACTTACCTTGGCAGATT
>CAJBYR010000226.1 GCA_903959855.1 uncultured beta proteobacterium | reverse complement strand
GGTGGCCAGGCCATTCATCATGTGTTGCCAGGAATGGGCATCCAGCATCTGCGGCGGATAGGCGATGTGGCAGGAGGTGCACTCCTCCTCGAAGGCGACGTTCTTGGGCAGGCTGTAGTTGTCGGCTTGCGCCGGCAGTGAAAGCGCGGCAAGCAGAATGGGCAGGGCAAGCTGGAATTTCATGCGGTGTTCTCCTTCACTTCAGGCTTAGCAGCCAGGCCGTGACGTCGGCTTTTTCCTGCGGGGTGCAGACCCGGTTAAGGGTGTCGTTGCAGTTGCGGCGGAACCACTTGTCCACCTTGGCGGCATCGGTGAAGCGCTCGGCATTCGCCGCCGGCGCCAGTGCGGTGATCGGTTTGTCGGTCTTGGCATGGCGTCCGGCCTGGGTCGGCTTGTCGGTATGGCAGGAGGCGCAACTCCACTCGCCGCCCTGTTTGGCGGTAAAGAAGCGCGCGCCGCGCTCGGCGGAGGCGGCGGCGCCGGCTTCTTTTTCAAAGCGGGTGAGGAAGTCGCGCGGGGTTTCGGCGTAGGCGCCGGTGGCCGCGATGAGCAAGGCGGCGATGATGAAAGACTTGTGCATGTGAACCTCCATGAATGGTCAGTGCTTCACATCATGGAGGGCGCCGCTTAAATAATGCTTAAGGCTCAAGGCGTCGCTGGTTCGTGGCGCCACCGGGGGTCCCGCGGGCGATCATCAGATTTCCGCGCCGCTCTGGCGCAGTGAATGCTCGTGCGCCTCAGGTCGGCTGCCGCACCTGGAACAGCACTCCGGCGGCAAGGCCCCTGTCGCCGCGCCCGGTGACCAGGGTGATTCGCGCATGATCGTGGAGTTCCGCGATACGCCGACAAATCGCCAGGCCGAGGCCGGTGCCCGGTTGATGCTGCCCGGCGATGCGATAGAAGCGCTCCAGCACCAGTTCGCGCTCTGCCTCGGGTATGCCCGGACCATCGTCGCCGACCTCCAGCAACACTCCCGACCCATCGCGCCGCACCGCGACCTCGATATGTCCGCCCTGGGGCGTGTAGCGGATGGCGTTGTCCACAAGATTGGCAAGCAGCATCGACAACATGTCCGCGTTGCCGGGCAAGGGTGGCAAGTCGAGTTCCACGTAAAGTTCCAGCGTTTGGTCGCGTTGCAACGTAAGCGGCGCAAGTTCCGCGCATACCGCTTGGGCAAGTTCGCCCAGGTTAACATCCTCGACGTCGGGCATGGCCTGTTCGGGATCGAGCCGGGCCAGGTTCAGCAGTTGGCCGACCAGGCGTCTTCCTCGCTCAACGCCGAGCTGCAACTGGCGCATGGCCCGCGACCGCTCGGCTTCACTTTGGGCGCCCGTCGCCGCGTGCAGGTGGGCCTGAAGCGCGGCAAGGGGAGTGCGCAGCTCGTGGGCGGCGTTGCTGGTGAAGCGCCGTTCGTTCTCCAGGGTGTTGGCCATGCGGCGCAGCAAGTCATTCAGCGCCTGCACCATCGGCCGCACTTCACCGGGAGCGCTTTCCGCATCCAGCGGTGTCAGGCTCTCCGGCTTGCGGCTTTCAATCTCGCGTTTCAAGGCGCCCAGCGGATCGAGGCCACGGCTGACGGAAAACCAGAGGAGGAAGATCAGCACCGGCAGGCCGAACACCAGAGGGCTGACCAGGTGCATGGCAATATTGCGCACCAGACGGTTGCGCACGTCGTGGGCCTCGGCCACCAGGATTCTAAAATGCCCGTGCCTGTCCCACACCCCGTAATGGCGCCACAGTCGGCCCTCGCTGTCGGTAGTTTCGGAAAAGCCGTCCGCCGCCGTCATGGCGGCCGCCGGAGCGTTCGCGGATCGCAACAGCAGGTTGCCCTTGCCATCCCATATCTGGTAACGCAGGAGCTTTTCATACTCAACATGCAGCGAGTGGATCGACTCCCTGCCCGTGATGGACCGCGCGGAGGGGCCATATGTCGATCCGCCGTTCGGGGAGTTTGCCGCCGCCAGACGTTCGGGCAGATGAGACAACTGCGCGAAAATCTCGCGAAGTCCGGGTGCTTCCGCCTCGTCGGGCAAGGCAAGCTGATCCTCGTCGTCCGGGTCGGTGACGCGCAGCAGTGCCAGCGCAGTCTGGGCCAGGTGGGCATCGAACAGCTCATACACGTCATCGACGCTGTCGCGGATGGTAATCAGGGCGATGACTGCCCAGTAGGCGAAGCTGACGACGAGCAGGCCTACCAGCAGCCGCTGGCTCAGGGAGAGTCGCCGGCGGAGAATCACGATGCGTGTTTACCGATGGTGTAGCCGACACCGCGCACCGTCCTGATGGTCTCCGGACCGAGCTTGATGCGCAGGTTGTGGATATGGACCTCGACCGCATTGCTGTCCACGTTTCGAGTCCGGCCGTAAATCGAATCTTCCAGCTGTTCGCGCGTAAGGATGCGACCCACGCACTCCATGAGCGTTCGCAACAAGGCAAATTCGCGGCTGGAAACCGGAATCGCATGGTCCCGGCAGGTGACGGTATGCGCCGTCAGGTCGAGCGCCAGGTCGGCCACCCTGAGCATCCCGGCGGCACTGCGACCGGAGCGGCGGATCAGGGCACGCAAGCGCGCGATCAGCTCTTCCATTTCGGCGGTCTTGACCAGATAGTCGTCGGCGCCGCGGTCCAGACAGTGCACCTTGTCGCGCGTCGTATCGCGTGCGGTCAGAATCAGAACTGGCAGCGTCCTGTCGCCGCTGGTGCGCAGTTCGCGCAATACCTCCATGCCGCCCAAAACCGGCAGGCCGATGTCGAGCACCATGGCCGCGAACAGGCCCGTTTCCAGTGCGCCCAAGGCGGTCTTGCCGTCCCTTACCCAGGTGACGGCAAAGCCCGCCTTGTCCAGCGCGGCGCGCAAGCCGTCACCGAGCAGGGGGTCATCCTCGACCAGAAGCAGTTTCATGGTTCGTCGTTCGTCGTCACCCTATCGAGATTGAAGAATACTCCATGCCGCGCGCGTAATCACATATCGGCCGGAGCCGGCCGCCTTCCCGCGTCGCCGCGCCGCAACCGGTGGCAGGCGCTTCCCTGGCGATTCTTAGCATTCCTTAAGCAATAGGCGTGAATCTTAAGTCGCCTATCAGATGGCATTGCTATCGTTGCTTCACGCTTCAAGTGCTTGGCGGCTCGCCAGCGCCGAATCCCGGAAACTCCAATTCTAAAAATGAGGTTTGCGATGAAAAAACTGATGCTCTGGATGAAAAAGGCGATTTTTTCCGTCGCCGGCGTGCTCTCGGTCGTGGCTTTCGCTCCGGAGGTGTCCGCCATGCCGGCCTTTGCCCGTCAGACCGGCAAGGCCTGCAACACCTGCCATTTCCAGCACTATCCGATCCTCAATGAATACGGTATGGAATTCAAGGCCGGTGGCTATACCGACATGGGCAAACAGGGTGAAGTGAAGGGCAAGGATCTCTCGATCCCTGGCATCTTCAATGCCTCCCTGTTTACCAAAATCCGCTATCAGAAGGACAACGGCAAGGATGGCAGCAACAATGCCGGTGCCCCGATCAAGACCACCCATAGCGGCGAAATCCAGTTCCCGGACGAGTTCGCCTTGCTGATCGGCGGCCGCGTTTCCGACAACATCGGCTTCATGATCGAAAACCAGTTTGCCGGCGCCGGCCTCAACGGCGGTGGCACCGGCTTTCTTGCGGGATTCAAGCTGCCGATCACGTTCAAGGTTGGCAAGGGCATGAAGGCCGGCGTGACTCCCTTCCTGACCGACGGACTCGGCGCCAGCTATGGCTTCGAGCAGCTGAGCACGGGAGTCGTGCGCAACATCCGGTCCAACGAGCACCGCAACGAGACCTCGGCGCATCAATTTGTGTTCTTCGGCGGCACGGGTCCGGTTAACCTCGATGCCGCAGTCACCGATCCGGTTACCGGTGTTGCCAACGTCAGGATGAACGCCGGCGCAGCCTCAGGCCTTGCCTTCTCGCTGTGGGATCCGAGCTTCAACCTCGCCTATACCCGCTGGACACCGCATCACATCGCACAAGCCGGCAGCAACGTCGGTGGCCTGGGTGCCGGCATGGTGCGCGCTGTCTGGACGCCGACTATTGGCGACTGGAGTCTCGGTGTCGGTCTTCAGGCCTACATGGGCAGCAATATGAGGTTTATCAATGCCGGCACGATCCAGTATGTGGATACCAAGGGTACCGGTTTCGATCTGCAGGCACATGGTGCGGTAGGCAATATGCCGCTCGGTGTGTACTTCACCCACGCCACGGCCCCCGGTTCCCCGGTCGGTGCGGCATCGGTAAATCTGTTCAACAACAACGTCAACGCTCGCAAGGCTACGGTGATCATGGGCGAACTGGGCGTAATCCCGAACAAGGCGACAGTTACCCTCGCCTATCGCGCTGCCAACACCGGAAACATCGCCGTGACTGACGGCGGCAATGACAGCGGCTGGACGCTGGGCGCCACCTATCAGGTTACGCAGAACGTCCAGTTGCAGGTGGATCACAGTACGCGTACCAATGCGGCCAACGGCGTAGGCAGATATGGCGTGACCAACTGCGTTGCGCCGACTTGTATCAACCCCACCACCCGCGGCAATGCAATGACCACGTTAATGTTGTCAGCCGGTTTCTGAAGAGAGTAGGGCGATTGCGGGGGGGGCCGCGAGGTCTTCCCCCCTTTTTCCCCGCCGTGATGATCTAGCACCAATGGGAATTCTCCGTACAGTGTCCAGGCCGCATCCGCAGCCGGGCGCTGCAGTGGCAAACGAGGAGAAATGTGGAATGTGCATGAAACCGGATCAATCTCGCCCATGCTGGCAGTGCGGATTGGCACTGCTCGTGTCGGGTTGGCTGCTTTCGCCGCTGGTCGCGCATGCCCAGGCCGTGCCGCTGGCCGAGCGCCTCCAGCTTTGCGCCGGTTGCCACAACCCGGACGGCAACAGCTCGATTCCGGAGAATCCCAATTTGTCCGGACTGGATGCTGACTACATAGTTCGGCAGTTGCAGGACTTCAAGAGCGGCAGCCGTAAGAGCCCGGTCATGAGCGGCATTATTCCCATGATTGATGACAAGGAATTCCCCGCGCTGGCTGAGTTCTTCAGCAAGCAGAAGCCGAAGCCGGGTGCCAAAGCGGACGCCAAGTTGGCGGCGCAGGGCAAGGAAATCTACGACGAAGGCATTGTCGGCAGCGCCGTTCCCGCCTGTTCCGGCTGCCACAACGAGGACGGCAGCGGTACTGAAAAGTATCCGCGAATCGCCGGCCAGCATTCGTCGTATGTGATCCAGCAGTTGATCAACTTCAAGAGCGGCGAGCGCGCCAACGACGTCAAGGCGGTGATGCGCGCAGTCGCCAAGCGTATGAACGAAAAAGAGATTCGCGCCGTGGCGGAATACGTGGTGACCCTCAAGGGAGCACAAGAATGATCAAGATCCGACTCCTCCTTCTCACCCTCCTGCTGGCTCCACTCACTGCCGTGTTCGCCGATGTCGCGGATGCCGTCAAGAGCCCAAAGGGCTATGGGTCCAAGGGCTATGTCTGGGGCAAACTGCTACCGGAGCAGGTAACGGTCCTCAAGCTTACCGGCGACCCGGTGCGCGGCAAGGAGGCCTTCCGGGGTTGTCGGGGCTGCCACAAGGCCGATGCCGCCGGCGTCACCGATGGTACTTATCCGCGCCTGACCGGTCAGCATGCCCGGGTGGTAATCAAGCAGGTCACCGAGGTACGTGCCGGGATTCGCGTCAATCCCAAGATGGAGCCCTTCTCCGCTGACCATGCGGTGTCGCCGCAGGAGATTGCGGACATTGCCGTGTTTCTGGCCACCGCCGAGACCACGCGTGAAAACGGCAAGGGGGATGGCGATGCCGTCGCGAAGGGAAAGAAGCTCTACGAGCAGGGGAGGTGCAGAAATTGCCATGGCACCTACGGCGAGGGCGATGCCGATGGCCCCTATCCGGTCATCGCCGCCCAGCACTACGGCTACCTGAAGCGCGAGATGGAATACATTAAAAAGGGCATACGTGGCAATTCTCATCCCGACATGGTCAGAGCCATCAGGAACTACTCGCATGAAGACATCGACGCGATGGCCGACTACCTGTCGCGCCTGCCCGACTATCGTCAATCCCTGGCAGAAAGGAAAGGAAAATGAAGCAAGTTGGCACGGTTCTGGTTCTGGCAATGTTGGCCCCGCCATTGATGGCGGCCGATGGCAAGGCGGTTTATGACGCCGTCTGTTACAAGTGCCACCGCACCGGGGTGGACGATGCACCGAAACCCGGCAACAAGGAGCACTGGGTGCCGCGTCTGTCCCAGGGCCTGCCGGCACTCTACAAGAGCGTGCTCGAGGGCAAGGGGGCGATGGACCCGCGCGCGGGCAAACCCGAACTGAGCGACGACGAGCTCAAGGCGGGTGTGGACTACCTTGTCGGACTCGTAAAATAAAAAGGTATCGCGGCTACCCAAAATGAAAATGCTTACCTGGACCCTGCCGGCGCTTGCCGGCATTTTGTTGGTTGTCGCCGGATGCTCGCGCATGCCCACGATTTCGATTCCCAATCCGCTGGATGCCGTCGTCGGACCATCGGTTCTGGCGGTCGAGGTGAAGCCGGGCCCCGGGGCGATCCCATTGCTGCGCAACGGGCAAACCCTGAGCTTGGCGGTGGCAGACTTCACCGACGCTCGCCCCGCTCCCCGCGGACGCAAGATCGGCGACATCAGGGCGACGGTGACCAATATGCACAGCAGCGAAATGGCGCTGGATCGCGACGTGACCAGCCTGCTTTCCGGTGCGGCGCGTGGTCAGCTCGCGGCCGACGGCTTTCGCCTGGCGGGCAGCAGCGAGCCCGCGGATTTTCGCCTAAGCGGCGTGGTCAAGGCGTTCTCGATGACGGTCGCCGGACGCGACGAGCGCGTTATCGTGGTCGAGACCACGGTGCGCGAAGGCAAGAGCGGCGATGTGGTCTGGTCGGGGGTTGTCACCGAGAAGGACGACCGCTACGCCGGGGTGACCGGAAACAGCCGCGGCACCATCATCGAGTACCTGGGCGAGGGTGTTGACGCCTTTGCCGCAAAGCTATCTGCGGCCACCCGTGACAGCCTGGTCAAGTCCTATCCGCGCAGCATCGCCGCAGTCCAGTCGCGCAGCATATCGACGATACCCGGCGTGACCACACTGCATGCACCTGCGACGCGCGACGATCCCGTGCCCGCGGCGCCGGCACCCGCGCCGGCTGCGGCGCCGGCTGGGCCGCCCCCGGTTGGTACGGTCGTCACTACATTGCCGCCCGGGTGCGCGCAGACCGATCTCAATGGCGTCGCATACCAGCGCTGCGGCTCGACCTACT
>CAJBYR010000225.1 GCA_903959855.1 uncultured beta proteobacterium | reverse complement strand
CGGCCAAGCCGTCCAAATTCCATCTGTCCTGCGGTACACTTTGGCATCGGCGGAACCCCGTTAATAATTGGCTTAGACACCTGTATTAACGCGCCTCACGGCTGTTCCGCCGACCTGCTTTCGTGAAATATTCGGGCTAGCGTCAGCTATTTGCAACCGATCCCGCAAGCGGGATACCGTCTGCGCCATAGGCGCAGACATAAAAAAACCCCGATGCTTTTGGGCATCGGGGTTGAAACCAGCCCCTTTGCGGGGCCGGAGGAGGAGACGTTACAGTGTTTCTTAGGCGGCCTTCTTGGCCTTCGGAGCGGCAGCGCCGTTACCGACAGCCTTGACGGTGGCGGAGGTTGCGGCAGCCACGTTGGCTTCGGCGATCTCGGCGACTTGCTTGGCAGCCTTGGTCATGCTGTCGTAGGCCGAGTTGGCGGCGGCGATGGCTTGCTTGACAGCGGCTACAGCGACATCGGAGCCGGCCGGGGCGTTCTTGGCGGCCTTGTCGAGGGCGGTAGCGACGTTCTTGTTCATTTCCGAGTACTGGCTCTCAACGACCTTCGACAGCTCTTCCTGGGTCTGGGTGGCGATTTCGTACACGCTACGGGAGTAGGCAACGGCCTTCTCGACAGCCGGCTGGGCCAGGGTGGCTTGCATGGCGATCAGTTGCTGCACGTCCTTGACGGCGAGCATGGCCTTGGCGTTGGCAACGCTGTCTTCGAGGACGGCGCGGGCGGTGTTCAGGTTCAGGGCGGCGAGGCGCTCGGCGCTGGCGAAAGCGGTGTTGGCGATGGTCAGCAGGGTCTCGACGTTGGCTTTGTTGGCGCTGGCGAATTGTTCGGCGGCTACGTTCATGGTGTTCTCCTAAGATTGGACTGGATTCAAAAGGTTTTTTCTTGACCGCCCCCGGTCTTCCGGAGCGATGTTGCAGTGCATCATGGTTCCCATTATAGGCAGCGAAAACGCCCTGTCAACACTTTTTTGGTGCGGCGCAACATTTTTTTTTTGATCGGGCATTAAACATAATTTAAACAATTGGTTAGTAGAAACACAAAAGGCCCCGAAGGGCCTTGTTTGGTGCGATGCCGCAGAGTTTCAGCAGTCGCGGAACACGGGCTTGCGCTTTTCGACAAAGGCCGCCATGCCTTCCTTCTGATCGTCGAGGGCAAAAGCCGAATGGAAGGTCCGGCGCTCGAACAGCAGGCCTTCCTGCAAGGCCGATTCATAGGCCCGATTGACCGATTCCTTGATCATCATCACCACTGGCAGTGAATACCCGGCGATGGTCGTGGCCGCGGCGAGGGTTTCCTCCAGCAGCTTGTCGGCCGGAATGACCCGCGCCACCAGGCCTGAGCGCTCGGCTTCGGCCGCATCCATGAAACGCGAGGTCAGGCACATGTCCATCGCTTTGGCCTTGCCGATGGCACGCGGCAGGCGCTGTGTGCCGCCGGCGCCGGGCAGCACGCCGAGCTTGATCTCGGGCTGGCCGAACTTCGCGGTGTCGGCGGCGAAGATCATGTCGCACATCATCGCCAGCTCGCAGCCGCCGCCCAGCGCGAATCCCGCTACTGCGGCAATCATCGGCTTGCGGCAGCGGGCAACGCGGTCCCAGTTGCGGCTGATGTAGTTGGCCTTGTAGACATCCATGAAGTTCCAGCCCGACATCGCGCCGATGTCGGCACCGGCAGCGAATGCTTTCTCCGAGCCGGTGATGACGATGCAGCCGACCGCCGCGTCGGCCTCGAAGCCGTCCAGGGCGGCGCCCAGTTCATCGATCAGCCGGTCGTTGAGCGCGTTCATGGCCTTGGGCCGGTTCAGGGTGATGAGACCGACCTTGCCGCGGGTCTCGACGATGATGTTCTCGAAATTCACTTTGCCTTCTCCTGACGCTGGCTGCTGAAGTCCTGGGTATTCTTCAACGCCGGGCCCGGCGCCGGGTTTGCGGCAGGCGCGGCGGCGTCCTTGT
>CAJBYR010000224.1 GCA_903959855.1 uncultured beta proteobacterium | reverse complement strand
GAGCGCAAGTTCCGCGACTATCCGGATTTCGTCGTCAATTGGGAATCCGAGCCGGGCTCCGGCATCGGCTTCCTCGCCGGCTGGCGCGGCAAGGGCGGCGAGAAGTCGCTGCGCGGCGAACCGAACCCGAACCAGTGGGAGATGTACAAGAAGAACAACTGCGTCTTCCACTACGAGTTGCCGAAGTCCTACCAGTACATGCGCAACTGGAACAAGGGCTATCTCGAATGGTCGCAGCGCAACCGCATCACGCGCTACGCCGAACCGATCCTGATCCACATTTATTCCGAGGTGCTGCAGCGCTTCCGTGCCGCCGCGCAGGGCAAGGGCTTTAGTCGCAAGCCGCCGGAAGCTTTGAAAAAACGCGTCGAGACCTATTTCGATCCGCTGCCTTTCTACTACGACCCGCTCGAGGCCCAGGTCACCGACAAGCACAAGTATCCGCTGGCGGCGGTGACACAGCGGCCGATGGCGATGTACCACTCCTGGGATTCGCAGAACGCCTGGTTGCGCCAGATCCATACCCACAACTACCTTTACGTCAATGCCCGCACCGCGTTGGGCCAGGGCATCGCCGATGGCGACTGGATCTGGGTCGAGTCGCAATGGGGCAAGGTCAAGTGCATGGCGCGTCATTCGGAGGCCGTTGAGCCCGGCACGGTATGGACCTGGAATGCCATCGGCAAGGCCGCCGGTGCCTGGAACCTGACGCCGGACGCCAATGAATCGCAGAAGGGCTTCCTGCTCAACCACCTGATCTCGGAAGAGTTGCCAGGCATGGGCGCTGCGGGCCGGGTATCGAATTCCGATCCGATCACCGGCCAGGCCGCCTGGTACGACGTGCGGGTAAGGATTTATAAAGTCGGCGCTGACGAGACGGCGGTGACATCACCTCAGTTCGACGTGATGAAGCCCTATCCGGGCATGAAGACGCGCGCCAGCATCCTGGCATTTCTCGGGATCAAGCAGAAATGACGCGACTCGGCATCCTGGAGTGCTCGCGATGACTCAGCTCGCGTTGGTCATCGACCTCAACGTCTGCGTCGGCTGCCAGGCCTGCGTGACATCGTGCAAGGAGTGGAATACCTCTGGCGCCGCCGGGCCGATGGGCGACCAGAATCCCTATGGCGCCGATCCGACCGGGACCTTCTTCAACCGTGTCCAGACGTTCGAGGTGGGCGAGTTTCCGAACACCGAGACCGTGCATTTCCCCAAGTCCTGCCTGCACTGCGAGGAGCCGCCCTGCGTGCCGGTGTGTCCGACGGGGGCCTCCTACAAGCGCAAAGAAGACGGCATCGTCCTCGTCGACTACGACAAGTGCATCGGCTGCAAGTACTGTTCCTGGGCCTGTCCCTATGGCGCGCGCGAACTCGACGAGCAGCAGCAGGTGATGAAGAAATGCACCCTGTGCGTCGATCGCATCTACGACATGACGATGCCTGAGGCCGACCGCAAGCCTTCCTGCGTCAAGGCTTGCCCGACCTCGGCACGCTTGTACGGCGATATTCACGACCCTGATTCGGCAGTATCGGTGGCAATTCGCGAGAGCGGCGGTTACGCGCTGATGCCTGAGTGGGGCACCCATCCGGCGAACCACTACCTGCCGCGGCGCAAGACCCGGATCAAGATTCACGAAGACGAACTCGAGCGCGCCGACAATCCGCTCAAGGTCGACCGCCAGTTGCCGAAGCCGGCCATGAACGAACCGACGCTCGACGACGTCACTACCTGGTAAGCGGAAACGAAATGCATCCGGCCTTCTCCGTTATTTTTCTCACCACCCTGATCGGGGCTGCTCAGGGCCTCTTTCTGGCGCTGTTCACCGCGCAGTCCTACGCCGCCTTCAAGTTGCTGCCGCAACCCGATGCCCACGCTTTTTATGGGCAGGGAAGCCTGCTGGCGCTGGTGCTGTTGCTTGCCGGTCTGGTCGCTTCCTTCTTCCATCTCGGGCATCCCGAACGCGCTTGGCGCACCGCCACCAAGTGGCGTACTTCGTGGTTGTCGCGCGAGGTGATCGTGCTGCCGGCCTTCATGGGGGTGGTCTTTCTCTACGGCCTGGCCCACTGGCTGAACTGGCATCCGGTCCTGCTGACGCTGCCGGGCGGGCTGCCGGTCGATCCAACGGCCATTCTTGGCGTTGCCGGAACGGTACTGGCGTTTGCCCTTTTTCTATGCACGGCGATGATCTACGCCTGCCTGAAGTTTCTTGCAGAATGGCATTCTCCGCTGACCGTGGCGAATTACATCCTGCTCGGAGGTGCATCCGGATTCACGCTTGCGGCGGCCTTTGCTGCCCACACGGCCCCGGAACTTGTCGGGTTTCTTGCGGGCTGGGCGGTGATCATCACTGTACTGGGCTTGATTTCCCGGGGCGCCTCGCTGTTTCGCAATACCCGGCTCAAACCAAAATCGACCTTGCGCACGGCAATCGGCGTCAATCATCCCAAGATCGTGCAAAAAACCCAGGGGTTCATGGGCGGAAGCTTCAATACCCGCGAGTTCTTCCATGGCAAATCTGTCGCGGTGTTGCGCGGAGTGAAGTGGTCTTTCCTGATCGGGGTTTTCCCGATTCCACTTCTTTTGCTCAGTGCCGGCATGCAAGGCAGCGCCGGGCTTCTCGGCGCGGCTTTCCTTGTCCAATACCTCGGCTTGCTGGCGGAGCGCTGGTTTTTCTTCGCCCAGGCCAATCATCCGCAGAACTTATATTACCAATCGATCGCCTGATTGCCCGTTGTGGGCGCAGGCCATTGGATATATCATCAATCTCTAAACTATAAGACCGGTCACACTTGGACCATTTACGAGAGAGGAAATCAGCATGAACTTCGACAAGGAACTCGACGCTCGCGGACTCAATTGCCCGCTGCCCATCCTGCGTGCAAAAAAGACCCTGGCGGAACTCCAGCCGGGTCAGATCCTGCGCATTATCGCCACCGATCCCGGGTCGATCAAGGACTTCGCTGCCTTCGCCAAGCAGACCGGCAATGAGCTGCTCGGCAGCAGCGAAAAGGACAAGGAATTCGAGTTCTTCCTGAAGCGCAAGTAATTCGATTGCAGTTGCCGTGGCCGGTTGCAATGCCCGCCACGGCGACTTAAAAGGCCGAATCCCCGCTTGAGTCGAGGCTTCGGCCTTTTGCCGCCATGCCGAAGCGCATGGGGCTGTCGTTTTATTACTCCCCCGAATCTGGCTATAAGAATATTTATCTGGATGCTGCACTGCGATTCATAAGACTATTCGAACGTAGCCATATATGACTGGAGATCGAAACATGGGTGCCACTCCTGAAATTGCCAACCTTGACGAGTTGGTCAACCGCCGCATCGAGGAACTTCTTCCGCAGAAGATCGAAGAAGCATTGCGCCAGCGTGAAGAGTCGCGGACCCCGTCCATGGCAATCATCGCCACCAAGGGCACCCTCGATTGGGCGTATCCGCCGTTCATTCTGGGTTCGACGGCGGCCGCACTGGGCTGGGACGTGTCGATCTTCTTCACCTTTTACGGCCTCAATCTCCTGAAGAAAGATGTGTCCGGGCTAAAAGTCAGTCCGCTCGGCAATCCCGGCATGCCCATGAAAATGCCCTTCGGTCCCGAGTGGTTCAAGGGCATCAACTGGAATATTCCGAACATCGTTCAGGCCGGCGTGCCGGGCTTCGAAAACCTGGCGACCGTACTGATGCAGCAGACCATCAAGAACAACGGGGTCGCGACGATCGAGGAACTCCGTGGCCTGTCGCAGGAAGCCGACGTCAAGTTCATTGCCTGCCAGATGACCGTGGAACTCTTCGGTTTCAGCCACGATGATTTCATTTCCGGCGTCGATTACGCCGGAGCGGCCACATTTTTGCCTGTCGCGCAGCAGGCGGATGTCAGTTTGTTCATGTAATCCGCAGCATCCGGTTCGGCGGCAAGCCGGCACCGGCCAACGATGATCCATTTGTAGCTCGTTCAAAAAACCATTTCAAGCAACATACCTCGGGGAGAACCAATGAAACTCAAGAAACTTGCTGTATCCGCTGCCTTGGCGACCGCATCGACGATGGCTTTTGCCACCGATGGCTATTTCGCTCACGGCTATGGCATGAAAGCCAAGGGCATGGGCGGTGCGGCCACCGCCATGGCGTCAGACGCCATGGGTGGTGCAAATAACCCGGCAAGCATGGTCTGGGCAGGGGACCGGCTGGACATCGGTCTTGATTTCTTCGCCCCCAAACGCAAAATTTCCCGCACTGGTGCTACCGCGGGTGGATTGAATGGTGAAGCCACCAGCGACAGCAACCTGCACTATGTCCCCGAACTCGGCTTCAACAAGATGCTGGGGTGGGACATGTCCTTTGGCGTTACGGTCTACGGTAACGGTGGCATGAACACCGATTTTCCGGGTGATCAAAATGCAAGTGGCGGTGGCAACATGTGCGGTGCCGGTTTTGGTGCGACATGGGCCCGTTCCAACCTGCTTTGCGGAAATGGTCGCCTCGGGGTAGACCTCATGCAGGTGGTGGTGGCTCCGACATTTGCCATGAAAATCAACAAGCAGCATTCTGTTGGTGTTTCCGTGCTGCTGGCGCATCAGCAGTTCAAGGCCACTGGCATTCAGTCGTTTGCCGGCTTCTCTGAGACGGCTGCCAACTTGAGCAACCTGGGCCGTGACAAGTCGAACGGTGTCGGACTGCGCCTGGGCTGGATGGGGCAACTGAGCGACAAGGTCACCATGGGCGCCGCCTATTCGCCGAAGACCAAGATGAGCAAGTTCGATCTGTACAAGGGCTTGTTCGCGGACGGCGGCGTGTTCGATCTGCCGGAGAACTGGAACGTCGGCGTCGCCTTCAAGCCGAACGACACCTGGACTGTGGCAGCGGACTACCAGGTCATCAACTACGGCGGCGTTACCTCGATCGGCAACCCCAGCACCAACGGCGGCGCGACCGTGCCGGGTACCCTGGGTGGCGCCGGTGACCGCGGCTTCGGCTGGTCCAACGTTGATGTCATCAAGCTCGGGGTCGAGTACAAATACAACAATGCCGTTACGGTGCGGGCTGGCTACAACCATTCCAAGAACCCGATCCAGGCGCGCGATGTGACGTTCAACTTCCTCGCCCCCGGCGTGATCAAGGACCATATGACCCTCGGCGTGACTTACAACGTGAGCAAGGATTCTGAACTGACGCTGGCCTATATGCATGCCTTTAAGAACTCGGTCACTGGTTCGAGCTTGTTCAATACATTTACAGGGAATACTGCAGGAACCGACAAAATCGAGATGTCTCAGGATTCTTTCGGCATTGCCTATGGCATAAAGTTCTGATCGCCTGAACGTACGCTTACGCTTCAACGGGCTGAAAGCACCACGCTTTCAGCCCTTTTTTTGTTCACATGATTCTCGAAACTGGATTCCCCGTCCAGACGGGTAGCTATTTG
>CAJBYR010000223.1 GCA_903959855.1 uncultured beta proteobacterium | reverse complement strand
GGAATCCCTATCACTGGCGGGCTTGCGGGAGACAACGGCGCTTTTGTCAAAACCTGGACACTCGGCGCGGACGGCGTGTCGGATCGCGCCATCGTCGCCGTGGGCATTGCCGGCGAGGGCATCAAGGTAGGCCATGGCTCCTTCGGCGGCTGGGAGCCATTTGGTCCGGCGCGAAAGATCACCCGCTGCGCCGACAACATCCTGCACGAGCTCGATGGCGAACCGGCACTTGACGTCTACAAACGCTACCTCGGCGAGTATGCCGATCAACTTCCGGCGTCCGGACTGCTGTTTCCCTTTGCGATGCTCGGCACCGATCTCAGTGCCGAAGGCTTGATTCGAACCATTCTGGGTGTTGATGAAACCCAGGGCAGCCTCACGCTTGCCGGCGAGATACGCGAAGGCAGCTATCTGAAGCTGATGCACGCCTCGACCGATGCCCTCGTAGATGGCGCCGAACGGGCCGCAGTGGATGCGATCGCGATGAGTTCCGGACAGGGGCAACGGCTGGCCATACTGATCTCCTGTGTCGGGCGCAAACTCGTGATGGGTGACCGCACCGACGAGGAAATCGAAGCCGTCGCCGCCGTGCTCGGTCGCGAAACGACCCGTACCGGCTTCTATTCCTACGGCGAAATCAGCCCGTTTGCTCAAGGCGTCTCCTGCAAATTGCACAACCAGACCATGACGATCACCACGATCGCCGATAGCTGACTGCTGACTGCCTGTACCTCAAGGCAATCGAGCCACGCAGATCATGGACAAGACACTGCTGCGCCAGATGCGGCGCTATGCCGGCATCGAGGACGAAGCACAGTTGCAGCGTGTACTCGATGAAGCGACCACGCTGGCAACCCGTCCCGACATCGGCGATGAACTCAAGGCGACACTTGGCGGACTCGGCATCTTGCTGGAACGGATATCCGTCACCTATGAGCAGCACAATCGCGACCTGGCGCTGCGCTCACGCAGCCTGGAGCTCAGTTCCGTTGAACTGACGGCCGCCAACAATCGCATTCAAGCCGCGCTCGTCAGCCGGGAAAAGGCAATCGAGCGCCTGCGCAGGACGGCGCATTCACTTCAGGAAGAGGCGGGACTCGGTCGCCCGACCGCCCAATCCGAGAATTTCGAGGATCTCATCGAGATCATCAGCGGTCTCGTCCAATACCGCCATGAAAGCCGCAAGGAAATCCTTGCCGCCCAGATTGCCCTCGAGAACCAGAAGTTCGCCCTCGACCAGCACGCCATTGTCAGCATCACGAACCGCGACGGCATCATCACCTATGCGAATGACAAGTTCTGCGAAATCAGCGGCTATACCCGCAGCGAACTCGAAGGAAGAAATCACCGGATTGTGAAATCGGGCCTGCATCCCCCGGAGTTCTTTCAGGAACTGTGGGATTGCATATCCGCCGGCCGGGTCTGGACGGGCGAGATACAGAATCGGGCAAAAGATGGCCGCCTATACTGGGTTGCCGCCACCATTGTGCCCTTCGTCGACGATGCGGGTCTGCCCTACCAGTATGTCGCCATCCGCACCGATATCACGTCGCGGTACCAGGCGGCGGCGAATCTCCAGGAACAACTGCATTTCGTTGAAGAACTCGTCGAGGCCATTCCCTTGCCGGTTTACGTCAAGGACGAAAATCGCCGCTATCGCCTGTTGAATCGCGCTTTTGAGCAGTTTTTCGGCATCGATCGCAAGAACTATCTCGGGCTCACGGCATTTGACCTGCTTACCCAGGAGGGGGCGAAAACCCATGACGAGCGCGATCGCGAACTGCTGGCAAGCATTTCCCGGCAAGACTACGAGGCCCAGATCCCGAACCGCAACGGGACCGTTCGCGATGGCATTTACCACAAGGCGACCTTGACCCGGCCCGATGGGTCCATCGCTGGACTGGTCGGAACCATTTCCGACATCACTGAACGCAAGGCCCTGGAGCACGCGGCCATGATTGCGAAGGATGCCGCCGAAGCGGCGAACCGGGCAAAAAGCGACTTTCTGGCCAACATGAGCCATGAAATCCGTACCCCGATGAACGGCATCCTGGGCATGGTCGACCTGGTACTCGATGGCGACCTCACGGCAGAGCAACGGGAGTTTCTCGACATTGCCCGAGTATCAGCCACTGGTCTGCTGACGATCATCAACGAAATTCTCGATTTTTCCAAAATCGAGGCCGGAAAAATCGTTCTGGAAGTCGTCAGTTTCGACCTCCACGCGCTGCTCTCCGGAACCGTCAAGCTGATGCAACCCGGTGCCTCGGATAAAGGGCTGAACCTGCGCCACGAGATCGCCCCCGGGGTGCAACACTCCTTCAAGGGTGACCCCTTGCGACTTCGGCAGGTACTGCTGAATCTGGTCAGCAATGCCATCAAATTTACCGAGCGCGGAGAAGTGGCATTGACGGCCAGCGTCGACGTTCCGACGGATGGGCAAGCGATGCTGCATCTGGCCGTCACCGATACCGGAATTGGCATTCCGACCGACAGGCAGGCGCTGATCTTCGATGCTTTCGCCCAGGAGGACGCCTCCATCACCCGTCGCTACGGCGGCACCGGCCTCGGCTTGACCATTTGCAGCCGGCTGATCAGCTTGATGGGCGGGACCATCACCGTGGATAGCCATCCGGGTCGGGGGAGCGAATTCCACGTTCGGCTGCCTCTGCTTGATACCACGTCTGTCGTCAATGCCACCAAACCCGTAGACAAGCTCGATTTGCACGCCATGCCAGAAAAACTCGACGGAAGGGAAACATCGATGGCAACGCCAGCAACATCGGATTTTGACTACACAGCGGCGCTGGCCAAAGCCGATGCCGAAATCGTGTCCATCATCGCCCAGGAATTTCTCGACCTGGCACCCGCCGATCTTGCCCAGATGCGCACCGCTGCGACCAAGGGCGACCTCGAGGTTCTTGGGCGCATGGCACATACCTACAAGGGTTTGGCGGCCAACTTCTGTGCCCGACCGCTACAGGAGGCGGCAGGCCAATTACATGACGCCTGTCGCCATGGCGAACCGACTGCAAGTGCACTCGCCGCTACCGAGTGCGAGCTGCTGGCGCTTTGCGTGGCGTTGCAGAATCACCTGGCGCAAAGCCCGGCGTAGGCATTTCTGCCAGCCGGGGCCGGCCGACCATCAAAACATCGATTCGTCGAGTTCCAGTGCGCTCGCGCCGCCCTGCACTACTTCCAGCGCCAGACCCGGTGCCGCCGTCATGACGTGATCGGCATAGAACCGCGCCGTCGCGATCTTCGCCGGATAAAACGGATCCGTATCACCGCCGGCAAGCTTGCCCTGCGCTACCAGCGCCGCACGTGCCATCATCCAGCCGCCCGAGACGACCCCCATGAGTTGCAGGAAAGGTACGGCGCCGGCAGCGACCGTGCGCACATCCTTGCTGTAATTGGCGACGATGAAATCCGTTGCCTGGGTTACCGCATCAATGCCACGCCCCAAGGCCGAAGCCAGCGCGGCGAATGCCGGGCCCGCCTGAGCCGCGACATCCTTCTGTGTCTGACGCATTGCCTCGACCACCACCTTGATCGTGGCACCGCCCTCACGGGCGATCTTGCGCCCCATCAGGTCGTTGGCCTGGATGCCGGTGGTACCCTCGTAAATCGTGGTGATGCGGGCATCGCGCATGAACTGTGCCGCTCCGGTTTCCTCGATGAAGCCCATGCCCCCATGGACCTGTACGCCAAGATAACTCATGGCGTTGCCGGTCTCGGTGCTCCAGCCCTTGACCACCGGAATCATCAGATCCACGAAAGCCTGATTCTGTGCCCGCTCTGCGGCATCGGGATGGCAGGCGGCCGCATCATGGGCGGCGGCGACCGAATACGCCAAGGCACGCATGGCCTCGGCGTGGGACCGCATCAGCATCAGCATGCGACGAATGTCAGGATGACGGATGATCTCCACCGGGGCCGGCGAGCCCTCGATGGCGCGACCCTGAACGCGATCACGCGCATAGCTGACGGCATGCTGATACGCGCGCTCGGTAATCGCCAGGCCCTCCAGACCAACCGCGAAGCGCGCCGCGTTCATCATGACAAACATGTACTTGAGGCCCTCGTTCTCCTTGCCGACGAGAGTACCGATGGAGCCGCCGTTGTCGCCATGAACCATGACGCAGGTCGGACTGGCGTGGATGCCCAGCTTGTGTTCGGTCGAGACGCAATAGACATCATTGCGCGCGCCGGGCGTACCGTCGGCATTGACCAGGAATTTCGGCACCACGAATAGCGAGATGCCTTTGACGCCTTCCGGCGCATCGGGCGTGCGGGCCAGCACCAGGTGGATGGTGTTCTCCGCCATGTCGTGGTCACCATAGGTGATGAAGATCTTCTGTCCGAAGATGCGATACGTGCCATCGCCCTGCGGCACGGCGCGCGAGCGGATCGCGGCCAAGTCGGAACCGGCTTGCGGCTCGGTGATGTTCATGGTGCCGGTCCATTTTCCCGACACCATATTGGGCAGGTACATCGCCTTTTGTTCGTCCGTGCCTGCCAATTCGAGCGCCTCGATTGCGCCCAGGGTCAGCAGCGGGCACAGCGAAAACGACATGTTGGCCGACTTCCACATTTCCTGGACGGCGGCGGAAACTACCTTGGGCAGCCCCTGCCCGCCGTGTTCAGGGTTGCCGGAGAGGGCATTCCAGCCGTTGTCGACAAACTGCGCATAGGCCTCCTTGAATCCCTTGGGCATGGTCACGGATTTATCCGTCCAGGTCACCCCTTCCTGGTCTCCGGTCCAGTTCAGCGGTGCAAGCACGCCACCCGTGAACTTGGCGGATTCGTCAAGAATGGCTTCCACGACATCGGTGGACGCTTCCTCGTAACCGGGAAGCGCCGCGACCTTTTCCAGGCCGGCCAGTTCGGTCAATACGAACATCATGTCCTTCATCGGGGCAACATAGGAACTCATGGCATCACTCCAGATTTACTTGTGCAAAAGATAGCGCCGGTCGTCAAAGCTGCCGACCCAGTGCGGGGAATAGACCACCATCAGCGTGATCAGCGCCCCGTTCAGCCAGGCTTCGGCGAAACCGAGCAGGAAATAATAGGGAAGGTAGTCCTCTCCCAGCATCGTCGCCGGATAGACGCCCGAACCCCACAGCAGGCAGGACGCCAGCACGCCGGTGGCCATGACAGTCAGGCCGGCGCCAAAAAAGGCGCTAACGAACACATAGACGAAAAAATTGACTGGCAACCAGCGCTCGACAGCCCGCCGGATCGCGTCGGCCATGAGCGATGGAAGCACGGCCAGCACCAGGGCATTCAAGGCAAACGCCTCCCAGCCGGCGCGACCCAACAGCTCATTGTTGAGGGTGACGCCCGCCAGTACCAGGGACAAACCGATGATCGCGAGTTCTCGACCAAACATCAGCGTGAACATGGTCGCGCCGAGAAGATGCAGATTGAGGCCTGGCTTGACGCCCGCCTTCATGCTCCAGACCAGCACCAGCAAGACGATGGTGCCCAGCCAGACGTTCAACTGCCCTGCATCGGCAAGGCGTCGCCAGGGCGCTGTGCGCAGGCACCACAGATAAACAAACGCCAGCGGAACGAACGCCCCCAACGCCCAAACCTGAGGGAACAGGGCGTCGGGGAAATTCATTTGTCGTGCGCCTCAGAGCGCCGCGACAAGTTCCGGGACGGCGGTGAACAGGTCAGCAACCAGCCCGTAGTCCGCCACCTGGAAGATCGGTGCATCCGCGTCCTTGTTGATCGCCACGATCACCTTGGAGTCCTTCATCCCGGCCAGGTGCTGGATGGCGCCCGATATGCCGACGGCGATGTATAGCTGCGGCGCAACGATCTTTCCGGTCTGGCCCACCTGATAGTCGTTGGGCACAAAACCCGCATCGACGGCCGCACGGGAGGCCCCCATGGCGGCGCCCAGCTTGTCGGCCAGCGGTTCCAGCACCTTGTGATAGTTCTCGCCGCTGCCCATGCCGCGACCGCCGGAAACGATGATCTTGGCGGCACCCAGCTCGGGGCGAGCCGACTTGGTCAATTCGCGGCCGATGAGTTTGGACTGGCCCAGATCAGTGCCAGCGGCCAGGGCCTCCACGGCGGCACTGCCGCCCGTAGCGGCGGCAGCATCGAAACCCGTGGTGCGAACGGTGATGACCTTGGTGGAATCGGCCGACTTGACTGTGGCCATGGCATTGCCGGCGTAGATCGGCCGCACGAAGGTGTCGGCATCGACCACGGAACTGATCTCGGAGATCTGCGCCACGTCGAGCAGCGCGGCGACGCGTGGCAAAGTGTTCTTGCCGTTGCTGGTGGCTGGCGCCAGGATATGGCTGTAGCCGGAAGCATTGGCCACAATCAGGGCAGCGAGGTTCTCTGCCGTCTGGTCTCCGTAATGTGCGGCATCGGCGACGCGAACCTTGGCGACCCCGGTAACTTTCGCCGCCTGTTCAGCGACGACGCCACAGCCGGACCCGGCGACGAGGATATGGATCTCCCCACCAATCCTGGCGGCCGCCGTGACGGCATTGAGGGTCGCCGTCTTGAGGCTGGCGTTGTCGTGTTCTGCGATGACGAGGAGGCTCATGCGATCACCTTGGCTTCGTTTTTGAGTTTGTCGACCAGTTGCGCGATATCCGCAACCTTGATGCCGGCGCTGCGCTTGGGCGGTTCGGCGACGCTGACCGTGGCCAGGCGCGGGGCGACATCGACACCGAGATCCGCGGGCTTGACGACTTCCAGCGGCTTCTTCTTGGCCTTCATGATGTTGGGCAGCGTGGCATAGCGCGGCTCGTTCAGGCGCAGGTCGGTAGTGACGATGGCGGGCAGCGTAATTTCCAGCGTCTCGAGACCGCCGTCGACTTCACGCGTCACCGTGGCTTTGCCCTCGCCGATCACCACTTTCGAAGCGAACGTGGCCTGCGACCAGCCGAGCAGCGCGGCCAGCATCTGGCCGGTCTGATTGGAATCGTCGTCAATGGCTTGCTTGCCGAGGATGATCAACTGCGGCGCTTCCTTCCTCGCCACGGCGGCCAGCAACTTGGCCACGGCCAGGGGCTGCAGTTCGACATCGGTTTCAACCAGGATGGAGCGATCGGCGCCGATGGCCATGGCGGTGCGCAGGGTTTCCTGGCAGGTGGTGACGCCGCAGGAGACCGCGATCACCTCGGTCGCCTTGCCCGCTTCCTTGAGTCGCATCGCCTCTTCGACGGCGATTTCGTCGAACGGGTTCATCGACATTTTTACATTCGCCAGATCGACACCAGTGCCGTCTGCCTTGACGCGAACCTTGACGTTGTAGTCAATCACGCGCTTGACCGGAACGAGGATTTTCAAGCGGCTCTCCTTATGTTGTTATCTCGAAAAATGCATTGTAGCGGCTATTCCAGAGACCTCTTTCCATACGCTACAGTATGGATTATGAGATACTACCGCAGCCGCAAGTAAAACTCAATACCCTACCGTATGGAAACCAAAGCCGCCAAAACACCCCGTGTCGCCCTGGACCGCGAAGCCTGGATCAAGGGCGCGATCGCGATCCTGGCCGAGCACGGGGCCGAACGCCTGCGCGTGGAAGTCCTGGCCAAACGCCTGGGCGTAACCAAGGGCAGCTTCTACTGGCACTTCAAGGACCGTCGTGACCTGCAAAATGCGGTACTTCAGTTCTGGAGGGACGGGCGCATCCACGATATCCGCAAGCAGACCCAGGCCGAGCCCGGTGGCGAAGCGGCCGCCCTGCTCCACACCATCGAGGTCTATTCCTCGGCGCGCAATCGCAAGGGCATCGCCATCGAGGCCGCCGTGCGCGACTGGGCGCGGCGCGATCCGCAGGCCGTGGCCGTGGTCGAGGAGGTCGATGCAGAACGCCTGGCCTGCGCCTGCCGCCTGTTCCGCGCCTGTAAGCTTGACGAACACGAGGCCCAGGCGCGCAGCCTGCTGCTCTACGCCTATGTCTTTGGCGTCAGCCTGATGCGCCCCGGCAGCTTTGCCGGTGACCTTGCGTCGCTACGAACCTGGATCGCCGGACATATCGCCCGCTGAAACCGCTTCGCACGGCACATCCGGTAAGCTTGAGCAATCCCTCATCCCCATCCAATTGGCGAAACCATGAAGCCCGATACAGACCAGGATCAGCTACGAGAAGTCTTCGTCGGCCGCCAGCCCATCCTTGACGGGCACCAGGCCGTGATCGGCTATGAGCTCCAGTTCAATGACACCCAAAGTTCACCGCTGAGCAGCCACGCGATCGCGACGGCCGACATGGTGTGCAAGGCCTTCTCCCAACTGGGCCTGGCGGATGCCTTCGGGCACGCATTGACTTTCATACGCGTCAATGCGGAATTTCTGGCTGCGGATTTCATCGAACTGCTTCCGCCGGAAACCGTGGTGCTTGAGGTCAGCCTGGCCGACTTTCACCACGAGGGAACACTCGACCGCTGTCGCCTGTTGAAGGAGCACGGTTACCGTTTCTGTCTCACCGGAACGACGGATATCGCCGAGGGCGTCTGGCCGACGATCGAACTTGCCGAATGGATCAAGGTCGATTTGGCGACGGTGCCGCCCGCAAGCTTGCAGACCGTGACGCGCACCCTGGCTACCGCGCGACGGAAGCTGATTGCGGCAGGGGTGGATACGCTGGCACAGCAGGCAGTTTGCCGCATGCTCGGCTTCGACCTGCTCCAAGGCTATGCGTTCGCCGAGCCGGCCGTGATCGAAGGCCGCAAGCTCGAAGCCTCGATTCAGGGCCTGCTGCGGATTTCGAGGCTGCTGGCGGAAGAGGCCGACCTGGTCAGCCTCGATGCCGCATTCCGTACCGAGCCCGCACTGGTAATCAATCTCCTGCGCATCGCCAATTCCGTGGGCAGCGGCATGCGCACCCGGGTCACGTCGATCCGCAACGCCATTACGGCCGTGGGTACCAAGCAGTTGCAGCGCTGGCTGCACATGCTCATCTTCGCCCAGGGGGACAAACTCGACTTTGCACGAAACCCGCTGCTGCAATTGGCGGCGCTGCGCGGGCGATACATGGAGTCACTCGCCGAGCGGCTGCATCCCCAGGTCAAGCGCCTGCGCGAACCGGCCTTTCTGACCGGCTTGATGTCGGTTGTTCCAGCCGCCTTGCACATGTCGATGACCGACGTGCTGGCCAACATTGCCCTCGATCAGGAAGTACGCCTGGCCTTGTCACACCGTCAGGGTGTTCTGGGGAACCTGCTTGACATCCTGGAATGCTATGACCGCAATGATGTGGCGGCGATTCAGGCGCTGCTGGCCCCGTTTGGCGACAAAGCGAATATGGGCGTCATGGGTGTCATCCTTGCCGATGCCATTCGCTGGGTCCAGCAACTGGGCGCCGAGGCGAGCTGAGCCGCCCGCCTCGTTCCGGTTCCCCGCAGCGGATTACATGCGCTCGAAGATCCCCGCCGCGCCCATGCCGGTGCCGACGCACATGGTGACCATGCCGTACTTGAGGTTGCGCCGGCGCAGGGCATGCACCGTGGTCGCGGCGCGGATCGCACCTGTGGCGCCGAGCGGATGGCCCAGCGCGATGGCGCCACCCAGCGGATTGACCTTGGCCGGGTCGAGACCCAGGTCGCCTATCACCGCCAGCGCCTGCGCGGCAAAGGCTTCATTGAGTTCGATCCAGTCGAGCTGATTCTGGGTGATCCCTGCCAGCCGGCAGGCAACGGGGATCGCTTCCTTGGGGCCGATGCCCATGATCTCGGGCGGCACGCCGCGCACGGCGAAGGACATGAAGCGCGCCAGCGGCGTCAGGTTGAACTGCTTGAGGATCTTCTCGCTGACCAGGATCAGCGCGCCGGCGCCGTCGGATGTCTGCGAACTGTTGCCGGCGGTGACCGAGCCCTTGGCGGCGAATACGGGCTTGAGCTTGGCCAGCGCCGCCAGCGTCGACTCGGCGCGCGCGCCTTCGTCGCGATTCACGCTGCGCTTCTTAAGTTCGACCTCGCCGGATGCCAGGTTGGGCACGCGCTCGACGATCTCGACCGCAGTCGTTTCATCATCGAACTCGCCCGCCTGCTGCCCAGCGATGGCTTTCTGATGCGAGGCCAGGGCGAATTCGTCCTGCGCTTCGCGCGTCACCTTCCACTGGCTGGCGACCTTCTCGGCGGTGAGGCCCATGCCGTAGGCCATGCCGACATTCTCGTCGGCGAACACATTCATGTTGATCGAAGGATGGAAGCCGCCCATCGGAACCATCGACATAGACTCGGCACCGCCGGCGATCATGACATCGGCCTGGCCGACGCGAATGCGGTCGGCGGCCATGGCGATCGCCGTGATGCCCGACGCGCAGAAGCGGTTCACCGTGACGCCGCCGACGGTATTGGGCAGCCCCGCCAGCAGCACGGCATTGCGCGCCATGTTGAGGCCGGATTCACCTTCGGGGAAGGAGCAGCCGATGATGGCGTCCTCGATCAGTTTCGGATCGAGGCCCGGCACCTGAGTCATGGCCGAGCGGATTGCGGCGACCAGCAGGTCGTCGGGGCGGGTGTTGCGGAACATGCCGCGCGGCGCCTTGCCGATCGGAGTGCGGGTAGCGGCAACGATGTAGGCGTCTTGAAGTTGTTTGCTCATTTCGGTCTCCTCAATTGCGAACCGGTTTGCCGGTCTGCATCATGCCCATGATTCGCTCCTGGGTCTTGGGATGGTTCAGCAGTTCCATGAAAGCCTTGCGCTCCAGGTCGAGC
>CAJBYR010000222.1 GCA_903959855.1 uncultured beta proteobacterium | reverse complement strand
GAGGATGCCGCGGCCGCCGCGCCAGTCCTTGTTCGAGGGGCCATCGACGGTCTTCTGCGTCGCCGTGGCGGCATGCACCGTGGTCATCAGGCCGCGCTTGATGCCCCAGGTGTCGTGCAGCACCTTGGCCACCGGAGCCAGGCAGTTGGTGGTGCAGGACGCTGCTGAGACGATGGCCTCGCCGGCGTACTTGGTGTGGTTGACGCCATAGACGAACATCGGCGTGTCGTCCTTGGACGGCGCGGACTGCACGACCTTCTTGGCGCCGGCGTCGATGTGCTTCTGGCAGCTTTCCTTGGTCAGGAAGAAGCCGGTGCATTCGATAACGATGTCGGCGCCGATCTCGTTCCACTTCAGGTTGGCAGGGTCCTTCTCGGCCGTGAGACGGATCTTCTTGCCATTCACGACCAGGGTATTGCCGTCGACGGCGATGTCGCCCTTGAAGTTGCCATGCACGGAGTCGTACTTCAGCATGTAGGCCAGATAGTCGGGCTCAAGCAGGTCGTTGATGCCGACCACTTCGATCCCGGGAAAATCCTTGGCGATGGCGCGAAAAGCCATGCGGCCGATGCGGCCGAAACCGTTGATGCCAACTTTGATAGCCATTTGAAAATCTCCAGTAGTGATTAGATGAGCTGCTCGACTGCCTTCACGACATTGCCTGCCGTGAAGCCGAATTCCTTGAACAATTGCCCCGCCGGCGCGGATTCGCCGAAGCGGTCGAGGCCGATTACGACGCCGTCGAGGCCGACATACTTATACCAGCCATTTGTTACACCTGCCTCCACGGCGACGCGCGGCACGCCCCGGGGCAGCACCGACTCACGATAGGCGGCATCCTGGCGGTCGAAGACGTTGGTGCTGGGCATGGATACCACGCGCACCGGAATCTCGGCTGCCATTGCGGCCTGGGCCTTGAGCGCGATATCGACCTCGGAACCGGTGGCAATGATGACCGCCTTGGGCTTGCCGCCTTTCGCCTCGGAGATGACATAGCCGCCGCGTGCGATGTTGGCGATCGTGGCCGCATCACGGGGGACGAAGGGCAGGTTCTGGCGCGACAGGCACAGCGAACTGGGGCCGGTGAGCTTTTCCACGGCCGAGGTCCAGGCCACCATGGTTTCGACGGTGTCGCAGGGGCGCCAGACGTCCATGTTGGGGATCATGCGCAACGTCGCGGTCTGCTCGACCGGCTGGTGGGTCGGGCCGTCTTCGCCAAGGCCGATCGAATCATGCGTGAATACGTGGATCACGCGCTGCTTCATCAGCGCCGCCATGCGTAGTGCATTGCGGGAGTATTCCGAGAACATCAGGAAGGTGCCGCCGAAGGGCAGCAGGCCGCCATGCAGCGCCATGCCGTTCATGATCGCGGCCATGCCGAATTCGCGCACGCCGTAGGAAATGTAGTTGCCGGTGCTCTTGCCGGAAACAGCCTTGCAGCCGGACCAGTTCGTCAGGTTGGACCCCGTCAGGTCGGCGGAGCCGCCGAGAAACTCGGGCAGCGCCGGCGCCAGCGCATTGATGGCGATCTGCGAGGCCTTGCGCGTAGCGACGGTCTCGGCTTTGGCGTTGACACCTTCGATGGCCTTCTTTGCATGTTCGGCCCAGTTGGCCGGCAGCTCGTTGGCCATGCGGCGCTCGAACTCGGCGGCCTCCGCCGGAAACGCCGTGGCGTAGGCGGCGAACTTGCGGTCCCAGTCGCCCTCGCGTTCGGCGCCCACCTTTTTTGCATCCCAGCCGGCATAGACGTCCTGCGGAATCTCGAACGGGGCATGCGCCCAGCCGATGTGTGCGCGGGCGGCGGCAATCTCGGCATCGCCCAGCGGTGCGCCATGGACATCGTGGGTGCCGGCCTTGTTGGGCGAACCGAGGCCGATCACCGTCTTGCAGCAAATCAGCGAAGGTCTATCGGTGACTGCCTTGGCGGCCTCGATGGCAGCATTCAGCGCCACCGGATCATGGCCGTCGACGTTCGCCACCACGTGCCAGCCGTAAGCTTCGAAGCGCTTCGGCGTGTTGTCGGTAAACCAGCCCTCGACGTGGCCATCGATGGAAATCCCGTTGTCGTCCCAGAAGGCGACCAGCTTGCCCAGGCCCCAGGTTCCGGCCAGCGAACAGGCTTCGTGCGAAATGCCTTCCATCAGGCAGCCATCGCCCAGGAAGACGTAGGTCCGGTGGTCGACGATCTCGTGCCCGGGGCGGTTGAATTCGGCGGCCAGCAGCTTTTCCGCCATGGCCATGCCGACGGCGTTGGTGATGCCCTGGCCGAGCGGGCCGGTGGTGGTCTCGACCCCCGGTGCGTAGCCATATTCGGGGTGACCCGGGGTCTTGCTGTGCAGCTGGCGGAAGTTCTTCAGGTCGTCGATCGACAGTTCGTACCCGGTCAGGTGCAGCAGCGAATACAGCAGCATCGAACCGTGGCCGTTGGAAAGCACGAAGCGGTCGCGGTCGGCCCACTTGGGATTGGCTGGGTTGTGGCGCAGGTGGCGGTTCCAAAGTACTTCGGCTATCTCGGCCATGCCCATCGGCGCGCCGGGATGGCCGGAGTTGGCCTTTTGCACGCCATCCATGGCAAGGGCGCGGATGGCATTGGACAAGGGGGAACCGACGGAAACAGCGGCGGAAGGGGGCGACAGGTTGGTCATGGCGGCTCGAAGATGGAGGGATGGAACGGGTTCCACCCGGGTAGCCCGGTATTATCGGCGAAACCGGGTGGATCGCGCTAGCAGGCTAGCCAGGTGATTGATTCGCTTGGGGTCATGCCCGCTTGCGGTTTTCAACCATGCGCAGGATCAGGGGTGTGAAGATCAGTTGCATCGCCAGTTCCATCTTGCCGCCCGGCACCACGATGATGTTCGGCCGCGACATGAAGGAATCGTGGATCATCGACAGCAGGTAGGGGAAGTCGATGCCCTTGGGATTGGCGAAGCGGATCACGACGAAGCTCTCGTCCGCCGTCGGAATGTCGCGGGCGATGAAGGGGTTCGAGGTATCGACGGTCGGCACGCGCTGGAAGTTGATGTGGGTACGCGAGAACTGCGGCGTGATGTAGTTGATGTAATCCGGCATGCGACGCAGAATGGTATCGACCACGGCCTCGGTCGAATAGCCGCGCTGGTTCTTGTCGCGTTGCAGCTTCTGTATCCACTCAAGATTGACCGTCGGCACCACGCCGACCAGCAGGTCCGCGTGTTGCCCGACATCGACCTTGTCGGTCACCGCGGCGCCATGCAGGCCCTCATAGAACATCAGGTCGGTACCCTCCGGGATGTCTTCCCAGGGGGTGAATTCACCCGACTGCTGCCCGTAGGGGGCCGCTTCCTCGGGGTTGTGGAGGTATTTTCTGACCTTGCCCTTGCCGGTTTTGCCGTAGCTCTTGAACAGGTCGCCCAGTTCCTCGAGCAGGTTGGCTTCGGGGCCGAAGTGGCTAAAGTGGTTGTTGCCGGCCAGCCGCGCTTCTTCCATCGCGACTTTCATGGCCTTGCGGTCGTAACGGTGAAAGGAATCGCCCTCGACGATCGCGGCCTTGAGCTTTTCGCGGCGGAATACCAGGTCGAAGGACTTGGTGACCGTAGACGTGCCGGCGCCGGAGGATCCGGTAATGGCGACAATGGGGTGCTTGACCGACATGGGAATCTCCTGGAGTGGGCGTTACTGGGACCTGAACAGCGAGCGGGTTCCGAACAGGGGCGAACTGTAGGTGTCCGGCTCCTTGCCGCTGGCATACTCCGCATGGTATTCGGCCACGCACTCGACTTCGTTCTTCGAGCCGAAGATCAGCGGCACGCGTTGATGCAGCGAGGTCGGGGCGATTTCCATCACCCGCTCGCGGCCTGTGGTCGACACGCCGCCGGCCTGCTCGACGAGGAAGGAGATCGGATTGGCCTCGTACATCAGGCGCAGGCGCCCCGGCTTGGTTGCGTCCTTGCTGTCCCTGGGGTACATGAAAATACCGCCGCGGGTCAGGATACGGAAGGTTTCGGCCACCAGCGACGCGACCCAGCGCATGTTGAAGTCCTTGTGCCGCGGCCCGGTCTTGCCCGCGAGGCACTCATCCACATAGCGCTGCACCGGCGGCTCCCAGAATCGGGCATTGGACGAGTTGATGGCGAACTCATGGGCGTCATCGGGGATGCGCATCTGCGGATGGGTGAGGATGAAGGCGCCGATGTCGCGATCCAGGGTGAATCCATCGACGCCGTTACCGGTGGTCAACACCAGCATGGTAGACGGGCCGTAGAGCGCGAGGCCGGCGCAGACCTGTTCCGTGCCGGGCTGCAGGAAATCCTCGAGACTGGCGTCCTTGCCGGGGTTGGGTGCGCGCAGGATCGAAAAGATCGTTCCCACGGTCAGATTAACGTCGATGTTGGAGCTGCCGTCCAAAGGATCGAAGACCAGCAGGTACTTGCCGCGCTTGCACTGGGCGGGAAGGGTGTAGACGTCCTCCATTTCCTCGGAGGCCATGCCGGAGAGGTGCCCGGTCCATTCGTTCTCCTGGAGCATGACCTCGTTGCTCATGACATCCAGCTTCTTCTGCACTTCTCCCTGGACGTTGACCGATGCGGCATCGGTGCCGGCGTTGCCCAGCGCGCCGATCAGGGCACCCTTGTTGACCTGGTTGGATATGATCTTGATCGCCGTGGCCAGCGAGTTGAGCAGGCCGGAAAACTCGCCGGAGGCGCCGCTATGCTTGTGCTCCGCCTCAATGGTGTAGCGCGTCAGTGTGATGCGTCCGTGCTGCATAGGTACCGCTCCCCAGGTTGGTGCCAGGCTGCCTCGCGGGAGGTACCGGCATTCTTGATGACCATGTTGCCCAGCAGTGAATGTAGCCCGATCGACCTATAAGCACCATTCACTTTTTCTTATTTCATCAATAAGGCCAGTCTTTCCCGAACGGCGATTGGAAGTCGGCGCCGGCATCGCGTTGCGTGCCTGGGATTCCGCTCCGGGGCAGGCAACGGCGTCTTGGCCGCTCAGCGGGTCAAGTTCAGGTAAACCATGGGCAGTTGCTCCGGCAGGCGTTCGATGCGATCCAGTACCCGCCAGTTCTTGCCGAAAATCTCGCTCACATACTCGTCGGCTTTCGGATCGAGGCTCAGGCAGAAGCTGGTGACGCCCTTGCCGGCCAGTTCCTCGACGGCTTTGCGCGCATCGCTGCGCAGGTGGCCGGGCTCGGTGACATCGATGTCGGCCGGCTCGCCGTCGGTCAGCAGCAGCAGGATCTTCTTGTCGGCGCGGCGATGCTCGAGGTAGTGACCGGCGTGGCGCAGCGCAGCACCCATGCGCGTCGACCACCCCGGCCTGCATGGCGGCCAGACGGGCTTTGACCGTGTCGTCCCAGCGCTCGGAAAACCCCTTGACGTGCTGGTAGCGCACTTCGTGGCGGGTATTGGAATGAAATCCGGCGATCGCATACGCATCGCCGAGGTGGTCGATGGCCCAGGCCAGCAGCGACACGGCTTCCTGGCTGAGTTCAAGTATTGTCTGATCGCTGTTGGCCACTTTCTGGTTGAGCGATTCCGACAGATCTAGCAGTAGCAGGACGTCGATGCTGCGGCCGTCGGTGCGGTGGCTCATGTTGATGCGTGGATCGGGCGTCGCGCCGCTTTTGTAGTCGATCAACGAACTGATGGCGATGTCGAGGTCGAGATCGCTGCCCTCCTCCTGGTAGCGGATGCGCACCTTGTCCTGCGGCTTGAGCAAGTCGAGCAGGCGTTTGAGGCGCTTAGCCAGCGCCGCATGCTTGTCCAGCAGGCGGTCGATGTCCGCGGGATTTCCCGCTGGGTGCAATGCCTCATAGACGCTGGCCCAGTCGGGACGGTAGGTTTGCGACTGGCAATCCCATTCCGGATAACGCCGCGGTGGCAGGGATAGGACCTCGGCCGGCTTCGTGTTCTGTTTGGCGGGATCGTCGAAGAACTCTTCGTCATCGCTATCCTCGATGAACTGCCACAGGTGGCGGTTGTCGTCGCGATAGTCGACCACCGTGTTGTCGAAATGGACGCGGGCCAATTGGTCGCTCTGGCGCCGCGTGCGGGCGACATAGGACAGCGCCAGATCCGCCATCTCGCGCGTGCTGGAGGTTCCCTCACCCAGGGTTTGGTGAAAGCGCGCAACAAACTCGAGCAGTTGCGGATCGATGTAGGGGTGTCGGGGATCGAGCAATGCCCGGGACAGCATGGCGAGGCGATGACGCAGGCAGGAGGTGGTCGCCGGGTCGCAGTCGGCCTCGCCCGGAACGGGGTGCAGGGCGAGAAAGATGCGCCGCAGGCCGGGAAACTCGCGGATCAGCAGGGTCTCGACGCGGCAGTCCTCGAAAAACTCCACCGCCATGCGCTGGAAGGGGCTGTAGTTGTCGGCGATGATCTGGCTGCTCCAGCGGCGATGGCCGGCCATATGGGCCAGTACCGCGCGGTAGCGGTCCAGTCCGCCGACGGCTACGCCGGGCCCCTGCAGATCGTCGAACACATCCGGCACGCGCATGCCTAGCTTGTCGTAGTAGGGAATCGGTTTGCGCAACTCGTCGAACGCCGTGGTGTAGGGGACCAGTTGCTCGCTCTCGCGCCACAAGGCCCGCAGGTACAGGTCGAGCTTGCGTTCGACGTCGGCAAACAGCGTCCCGTGGCGTTCGCGCTGCACCACCGCCCGACTGTCGGCGGAGTCGAGGCGGAAGTATTCCTCCTGCCGTTCCGGGTGCTTGGTGTAATTGCGGATGCCGTAGTCGGTCCAGTTCCGCAGGCCGGCGGTGGACAAAAGGCCCAGCAGGCGCGGCGCCTGCTCGAAAAAATGCGGCAGGCCGGGACTGGGAAATGTCGCGTGGTGGCCGTGGATCGAGCCGGTGGTGCGGGCCATCAGGTTCAGTGCGATATCGAGATAGACCTCGATCTGTTCAGCTGATTGCAGGCGCCGGGCGACGGCGGCCAGGGTTTGCAGGAAGGGAGTGATGGCATTGCTGTTGGGCGACTTCTGCATCGCGCGGATGACGCCCATCACTTGCGGCAAAAGGGGCTCCTGGTCGCCGCTGGCGGCAGCGACCACGGTGGGCCACTCCTCGAGGAAGGCCAGCAGCGGCTCGGGCCCGCGACCAAGCTTGACGATAACGCGCGCCGCTTCGAGATAGGCATCAAGTTGCTGCTTGCTGAAGCCGGCAAGCGCAGCGTAAACGCACTCTTCGAAGACGTCGGCGACGATGGCAAAGCCGCAGTCGAGTGTCGTCCAGGCGGCCTGCACCTGGGGATGGGCAAACTCCCGGCCGCGCGCATCCGGCACCTGTCTGACGCCCATGGTCATCGATTTTCCATTTGTCGGTGGGTTGGCCTGTACAACAAGGGGGTGGCTCGCAAATACCCTCTCGTCCGGCAGGCGACGCAACTCTAGTGCTACAGAACCATAAGTACCAGTCACTTATTCTTATGGCGTGGATAAATTCGGTCTTCCTGCTGGGCGATGCCCGATTGCGCCAGGGGCGTATGCAGTAAACATCGGCTGATTCAGTTGACGGCCGAAATCAAGGACGGCGCAACCCTGCTGCATCTTGACTGGCGCTGACGTCAAAAGTCGGCGCTGATGAATCCCCTGCGCAACAAGGCGGTCGAGCAGAAAACGCTCTCCTCGCCGTTGCGGATGGCGGGACGGCACCAAGCAGCCTGCCTACGCGTTGAACCGCAACTCTTGGAAATGGCGTTCAGTAGGGTCGGGGCGTCGGCGCACGGCCAGAATTGATCGTCCGGCAGCGGGATGTCGCTGTAATCGATTGCGCTGTCGCGCCGCGCCGCCAGTGTCTTGAGTTGCGCTTGCTTGCGTCGGTCAGCGGCGGCAGCTCGCCCTGCGCTGTTCTGACAATGCTTAAGGCCCCTCAGTGTCGAGCAACTCTCGTAGCCGCTTTTGCAACGCAGGCAACTCGGTATTGATCGTCTTCCAGACAAGCTCGGAATCGACATCGAAATACGCATGGACCAGGCGGTTGCGCATGCCGACAATCGCACCCCAGGGAATATCGGGCGCATTCGCGCGCGTTGCATCGGAAACTCTCGCAGATGCTTCGCCGATGATCTCGATGCAGCGGATTACGGCGAACAGGGTTTTGCGATCTTCCTCCAGTGCTGCCTGCGTGTAGCCGGCCACAAAACCAATCGCATTGTCGGCTGCATCGATCATGTGCAGCAGGCGCACGCGATCTTCAGGCTGCATACTGGACAAGCGCGCCGGCGACTACTTGATCACGAAAATAGTGGCTTAACTCTTGCGGCGTGCGCAGGTCAACCTTCCGTCCGCCCATCAGCGCTGAAAGTTCCGACTCCATGGCGGCCAGACCGATCAGACCGGGTGCCATGCCACCATCGAATTCAACCAGCAGATCGATATCGCTATCCGCGCGCGCCGTGCCTTTGGCATGCGAGCCAAAAAGCGAAAGTCGCCGGATGTGGTGCTGGCGACAATAATCGGAAAGTTCCGCGGGGAAAAGCGCTTGAGTTGCATTCATGACGGCTTCAATGATAAATGTTTCGATCAGGGCCATGCGCACTTTTTGCTCTGATAGCGGTTTCAAAATTCCCCCGCTGCAGCCGCAGTAGAAATCGGGTCGCCACGGGCATCGCGCGAGAATAAGCAAACGGTGAAAATGCGCCTTTTCATTGATCGCGTGGCGGGCCTGAGCGCCTATATCGGCCCGGCCTTGGTGGTTGAGTCAACCTCACGGCCAACACAAACTGGCGCTGCTCTACACAGAGGGCACGGTTTGCAACGAAACCTTGACACGACTCGGCGGTGGATGAAGAAAGTCGCCACGCAAGGCGACAAAGAAGCCGGGGAGTCGCTGGCCCTAAAGGTCAAGGTGGTCGAGTAGCCGTCTCGCCATCCGCAACGGCGAGGAGAGCGTTTTCTGCTCGACCGCCTTGTTGCGCAGGGGATTCAACAGCGCCGACTCTTGCTCCGGCCTAGCCGAACACGCTGTCGATCGCGTTGTCGAGCGTGGCGCGGATATCGGCGTCGTCGGTGATCGGGCGCACCATGGCCATGCGACAGGCATCCCCGGCCACCACACCCTGGCGGATCAGGGTCGCCGCATACACCACCAGGCGCGTCGAGATGCCCTCGTCGAGGCCATGGCCCTTGAGGTTGCGCGCCGCCTGCGCGACCTGGATCAGGCGGCCCGCCGTCGCGGCGTCGATGCCGGTCTCGGTGGCGACAATGCCCGCTTCCAGCCCGGCTTCGGGGTAATCGAAATCGAAAGCGGTGAAACGCTGCTTGGTCGATTGCTTGAGGTCCTTCATCAGGCTCTGGTAGCCCGGGTTGTAGGAGATCGCCAGCTGGAAATCGGGGTGCGCCGCGACCACTTCGCCCTTCTTGTCCAGCGGCAGCGTGCGCCGGTGATCGGTCAGCGGATGGATCACCACCGTGGTGTCCTGCCGCGCCTCGACGATTTCGTCGAGATAGCAGATGGCGCCGATGCGCGCCGCCGTGGTCAGCGGTCCGTCGAGCCAGCGCGTGCCGCCGGCGTCGAGCAGATAGCGGCCGACCAGATCCGAGGCCGTCATGTCCTCGTTGCAGGCCACGCTGACCAATGGCTTGCCCAGCTTCCAGGCCATGTATTCGACAAAACGCGACTTGCCGCAGCCGGTCGGACCCTTGACCATCACCGGCAGGCGCGCGGCGTAAGCGGCCTCGTAGAGTTCGACCTCCCTGCCCTGCGGCTGGTAGAAGGGCTCGGCCTTGACCAGGAATTGCTCTCTGTTCGACATGGGCATATCCGATAAAAAGAGTCAGGTATGGGTCGGTAAAAATCCCCGCCGCAGCGGGGATTCTGGCGCAAGCGAATTACTTGTGCGAACCGATTTTTTCGCGCCAGCCCGGGAAGATCTTGTCGGCGTCCTTGGGGAAGGACTCGAAGGCGCGGGCGAACTCCTTATGCTCCTTGGCATACTGGATCGGGTCGGCGCCGGCCTTCCAGCACTCGTAGGCCTGGCGCAGCGACTTGGCGCCGGAAGCCGGGCTGTCGATGTGACCGTAGGCGCCGCCGCCGGCGGTGTTGATCACGTTGCCGTGGCCGAGGTTCTGGAAGAAGCCGGGCAGGCGCAGCGCGTTCATGCCGCCGGAGATGATCGGCGTGGTCGGCTTCATGCCGTACCACTCCTGGTGGTAGGCCGGACCGGTATAGCTGTCGCGCTCGATGATGTAGGCGATGGCGCGATCGTCTGCGTCGCCTTCCATCTTGCCGTAGCCCATGGTGCCGACGTGGATGCCCGAAGCGCCCTGCAGGCGGCTCATCTTGGCCAGCACGTAAGCGGTGTAGCCGCGTTTGGCCGAAGGCGAGGTGACGGCGCCGTGGCCGGCGCGGTGGTAGTGCAGATACTGGTTCGGATACTGGCGCCGCGCGGTGGTGATCATGCCGGGACCGCCGACATAGCCGTCGACCAGGAAGGCCACCTTGTCTGCATCCGGGCCGAAGGCCTCGAGGATGAAGTCGGCGCGGGCCAGCATTTCGTAGTGGTCGTCGGCGGTGATGTTGGCCGAGAAAATCTTGGCCTCGCCGGTCTCGTCCATGGCGCGTTTCATCGCGTCGTACACCAGCGGGTAAACCTTCTTCGCCGGGCAAAAGACCTGGTTGCCCTGGGGTTCGTCGTTCTTGATGAAGTCGCCGCCGAGCCAGAACTGGTAAGCCGCCGCCGCAAACGGTTCGGGGCGCAGGCCGAGCTTGGGCTTGATGATGGTGCCGGCGATGTAGCCGCCGTCCTTGACCGGGCGGCCGAGGATGCGCCACAGGTCGGAAATGTCCTTGGCCGGGCCGTCGAACAGCTGGATCGCACGCGGCGGCATGTAGAAGTCGTACATCTTGGCGTGCTCGATGTCGCCCATGCCCTGATTGTTGCCGATCACCAGCGTCAGGAAGGACACCAGCATCATGCGGCCATCGGTGATATTGCGGTCGAACAGGTCGATCGGGTAGGCGATGCGCATTTCCTCGGTCGCTTCGTCGATCTGATAGACCAGCGCATCGACGCCCTTGGTGAAATCGTCGGTGGTCGAAACTTCGACGTTGGTGCCGGTCGAGGACTCGGCAGCGAAGTGGGCCGCGCCTTCCAGGTAGCCGGTGCCCGCCTTGGGCTTCATCTTGTAGGCAACCAGGATGTGATTGCCGCCCTTGATCAGGTCTTCTTCTTTCAAGCTCAGGTCGGCGTAGCGGTTCGATTGATCCATTCGATTCTCCTCGTGTTCAGCGTAGCTAAAAATGCGTTCGGGTTTGCGTGGTTGAAATCTTAGTCAGCGGCCACCATAAACTCAATTCACGTTTTTTTATCGTATCTATCTAGTTTTACTGATGCATCTCGCGATGCCAGATTCGCAGCAGTTCAAGGTCGACACAGGGCTTGCCGTGCATGTCGCCATACCGCGCGCGGGCCGGCCGATCGGGTACGCCGAGGTCCGAGAGCACGGCGAGGGCACCGCTGAAATCATGCGTGATCGTGTATTCGCCGTCGGTGACAACGGTAGCGAGTCCCGCTCCGAGGGCAGCCTTGAGGCCATTGCCCGAGTCTTCGAAGACCAGGCAATCGGCGGCCGGCAGCTTGAGTCGATCCAGCACCCAGAGGTAGATGTCCGGCGCCGGCTTTTTGGCCGGGACCACGTCGCCGGCGCCGATCACCTCGAACCAGCTCCCGGCATCTACAGCCAGGCTCGCGCGCAACAGGGCGGCAACGTTTTCCGGCGAGGTAGTGGTGGCAATCGCCAGGCGCAAGCCCGCGGCGCGCGCGACGCGGATCAGTGGCCCCACGCCCGGGCGCAGGGGAATTCGCCCCGCCTGCACCAGTTGCACATAGTGCTCCGTCTTCAGCACATGGAGCTTGCGCACCAGGTTGTCGAAACCACCCCTGGCCGCAAGCTCGGGGGCATACTTCTGCGCAAAATAGTGCATGCGCTCCTTGCCACCGGTCACGGCAAGCAGTTCGCCATAGAGCGCGACGTCCCAGTTCCAGGGCAGGCCGGCCTCTTTGAAGGCAGCGTTGAAGGCAATCCGATGGCCGTCGCGTTCGGTATCGGCCAGCGTGCCATCGACATCGAAAATCAGGGCTTCAAGCATGGACAGCAGGATAGCGCCGGAGCAACCATAAGCGCCAGTCATGGTTTCTTATGGCAGTGATAAGATTGAGCATACCGTGGTCACCACCCGTCGCCCTGGATACCCGCTGCCATGAAGAACATCACGCTGCGCCAGCTCAAGATCTTCGAGGCGGTGGCCCGCCACCTGTCCTTTTCGCGCGCCGCCGAAGAACTGCACCTGACGCAGCCGGCGGTATCGATGCAGGTCCAGGCGCTTGAAGATCAGGCCGGGCTGCCGCTCACCGAGCAAGCCGGCAAGAAGGTGCGCCTTACCGCCGCCGGCGAGGAAGTCGCCCGCCAGGCGCGACGCATCGCCGAGCAGTTGCGCGAAGCCGGCGAAGCGCTGGCGGCGCTCAAGGGGGTCGAGGCCGGACGGCTGAAAATCGGCGTGGTCAGCACCGCCAAGTATTTCGCCCCTTCCTTGCTGGCCGAATTCCGTCGACGCCATCCCGGCGTCGAAATCCAGCTCGCGGTACACAACCGCGGCACCATCGTGCGCCTGCTTGCGGAAAACAATATCGACCTCGCGATCATGGGCACGCCGCCCGCTGAATTTGAAACCGTGGCCAGGGCGTTCGCCGACCATCCCCTGGTCTTCATCGCCGGCCCGGACCACCGGCTGGCGCAGAAACGGCGCATCGACCCGCAGCAACTCGCCGAGGAAACGCTGCTGATCCGCGAGCCTGGCTCGGGTACACGCAGCGCGCTGGAACGCTATCTGGTCGAGCACGGCGTCGCCGCCGGCAGCGTCATGGAACTGGGCAGCAACGAAACCATCAAGCAGGCGGTGATGGCGGGATTGGGCATATCCTTCATCTCGGAACACACCATCGGCCTGGAGCGTTCGGTGGGTAGGCTCGTCAAGCTGAACGTCAGCGGCACGCCGGTCAATCGCCAGTGGCGGCTGGTGCATCGCACGGACAAGCGGCTGATGCCGGCAGCGACCGCTTTCGTCGACTTCATGAACAGCGAGGGGCCGCGGCTGATCGAGGAGCTGATCGGCCGCCACGACGACGCCGGCGCAAATCAGCGCACTGCGGCAAGCAAGCCGGCAACGGCCAAGCGCTGACGCCCGGTGCGTGTTAAAACCCTGTAGCGAACCACCCGCCAAACCGCCGAACCGCCGAACCAAAGGATGCCCGACGATGACCCAGACGCAATCCGGCCCCGACCGGAACCCCCAGATGGAGCGAATGCAGGACCGCCTCGACTTCGCCAGGAAGTTGCAGGCCCTGACCAACAAGATCCACGGCACTGACAACATCACCCAGATCATGCTTGATCTCTCGGCCGAGATCAGTGAGCTTTTCCAGTGCGAGCGCCTGACGCTCTACGTGTACAACAAGGAGCGCGGCGCCCTGGTCTCCAAGGTCAAGACCGGCATCGACGCCGACAAGGATCTGGTGCTGCCGGTCAATCGGCAAAGCATCGCCGGCTACGTTGCCGCGACGCGCAGCACCGTGCGCATCGACAACCTGAACGATCCCGCCGAACTCGAACGCATCGATCCGGAGCTGCACTTTTTCAACCAGGTCGACACCATCACCGGCTTCAAGTCCAAGCAGATGCTGGCGGCGCCGCTGCTTCAAGGCGCAAACAAGGAGCTGGTCGGCGTCCTGCAACTGATCAACCAGCACGCCGACGGACGCTTCGACAGAGTTGCCGAAGAAGGCCTGGAGGCATTGACCGCAACCCTTTCATTGGCGCTGGCCCAGCGCATCAAGAGCACCGCCCTGCTGCCCAAGCGCTACGAAGTCCTGGCCGCGGAGGGCGTGATTTCCGCGGCGGAACTGGAACTGGCGCAGCGCTGGGCGCAGCGCAAGAACAAGGACCTGGAGCAGGTCCTGGTCGAGGATTTCCACGTCGCACTGGCGGCGATGGGTGCCGCCATGGCGCACCATTGCAACCTCGCCTACCAGCCGCTGGCCCAAAGCTGGTACCCGAGCGCGGAACTGGCCAAGAAAGTCAATCGCGCCAACGCCGAACAACAGCAATGGCTGCCGCATTCGCAGGAGGGCAACATCGTGGTTCTGGTCACCACCGAACCCGACAACCGGCTCAACAAGCAGAACATGAACCGGGCATTTCCCTACAACGAACTCGCGGTGCGCTTCACCACCCGCACCGAATTCGACAGGATGCTGAACCTGTCCTGGCCCGGCGCTCGATAGGCAAACCCGCGGGCGCGTCAGGGAAGCTTCCGCCGCGGCTTCCAGACCGCGACCATGATGCCGATGGCAGTAATGAAACTTTTGGCGTGATGTTCCGGATCGAGCACCAGACGCGGACCACCGCCCGGTAGCGCCGACATCACCAGATCGGTGGCCTGATCGTCGGTGAGCGGTGTACCCCCATCGACATGCCAGGTCTTGAGGTGGCCGCAGGCGTCGCGATCGACCAGCAAGGTCTTGTCGGTATTCGCCTCCGAAAGTTCGATGATCACCCCCAGTTCCGTGCGCCGGGCCCGCGCCGGGCCCAGCGGCGTCGGGATCGGGGCGCTGCCCTGCGGCTCTGCCATGGAGTCGAGCAGCATGATGTCGTCGTCGCTGAGGACGGAGGGTCCGTCGGCATGCCAGATACGATACCCTCCGCCGGGCTGCAGCTGGATCAGGAGATTGCGGCTCTGGGCTTGCGCGCCCGCAGAGCCCAATGCCAGAGCAAGCAGCAGCGTGACCCAAATGCGATTCATGCCTCGCGCCACTTGATCGAGCAGCCGATACTGGGCAGCTGCTGCATCGGGCCTTTCCCGGTCTCGGCCACCTGCTTCATCGCCTCGAAAAGCTCGCGTCGCACATCGGGCGCGGCGGCGAGCTTGCGTGATTCGTCAAGCCGTCCGCGGTACTGCAATTCGAGTTTGTCGTTGTAGCCGAAGAAGTCCGGCGTGCATACCGCGCCGTAGGCTTTTGCCACCGCCTGGGTTTCGTCCAGCACGTAGGGAAACGGAAAGTCGAGATCACGCGCCAGCCTGACCATGTTGTCCCAGGAGTCCTCAGGGTAGTCGCGCGGGTCATTGCTCATCACGGCAATACTGCCGATGCCCAGCAGCGAAAGCTCACGCGCATCACGCAGGATGCGGTCGATCACCGCCTTGACGTAGGGGCAGTGATTGCAGATGAACATCACCAGCAAACCCCGGGGACCGCTTGCGCCGGCAAGGCTGTGCCGCCTGCCGTCGACGCCCGGCAACTCGAAGTCGATCGCCGGGCGACCGAAATCACAAACAGGCGGGGAAAGGCTGGCCATGCACGCGCTCCGATATTTTGCTGAACCGGTTCCCCGCGAACGCGGCAAATCGGTATCCCCCGGTGGGATAATCGCTACATGATACCGAGGTTCTTCTGCCCCTTCCCCCTGCATCCCGGTGCCCACGTCGAATTGAGCGCAGACGCCACCCACCATGCGCTGAAGGTTCTGAGAGTCGGCGCTGGCGATACGGCGATCCTGTTCGATGGCCGCGGCGGACAGTGGCGGGCGACGCTGCAACCGGCCGGCAAGCACCTGCGCGCGACACTCGAAGAGTTCGACGATGCAGATCGCGAACCCCCGCTGGACCTGACCCTGGTGCAGGCGCTGCCGGCCAGCGACAAGATGGATTTCGTGGTGCAGAAGGCCGTCGAACTCGGCGTGCGCCGCATCCAGCCGGTGGCGGCGAAGCGCAGCGTGATCAAGCTCAGCGGCGAGCGCGCCGAGCGCCGCGTCGAGCACTGGCGCAACATCTCCATTGCCGCCTGCGAACAATCCGGCCGCAACCAGGTACCCTCCGTCGCGCCGATTCTTGATCTGCCGCAATACCTTGGCATGGCTGCACAGCAAAATGGAATGCGCTTGATCTGTGCACCGGGGATTGCCGTCCACCTGCGAGATCTGGCGATTCCCGAGGGTCCGGTCAGCCTGCTGGTCGGCCCCGAGGGTGGTTTTGAAGAAGGCGAAATCCTGGCGGCGCGCGCTGCCGGCTTCCATGCCATCGGTTTGGGGCCGCGCGTGCTACGCACCGAAACAGCCGGGTTGGGCGCCGTGGCGGCAATGATGGCACTTTGGGGAGATTGGTGATGTTCGAATCCGCGGAACTCGGTCACAAGATCGACAAGGAAAGTTACAAGAAGGAAGTCCCGGCGCTGCGTGCCGCCCTGCAGGACGCCCAGTACGACCTCAAGGAAAACGGCAAGATTCCGGTCGTCGTTCTGGTCAGCGGCCAGGATGGCGCCGGCAAGGGCGAAACCATCAACATCCTGTACGAATGGATGGATCCCCGCTTCATCTCTACATTGGCGTTTTCTACGCCGACCGACGAGGAGCGCGAACGCCCCTTCATGTGGCGCTACTGGCGGGCGCTGCCGCCCAAGGGGCGCATTGGCGTGTTCGCCGGCTCCTGGTACTCGAGCCCGATCCACGACCGGCTCGAAGGCAGCATGTCCAAATCCGGAATGGATGCCCGCATCGACCAGATCAACCGTTTCGAGGCGATGCTGGTCAACGAGGGCGCGCTGGTGCTCAAGTTCTGGTTCCACCTCACCAAGGAAGGCCAGAAGCGCCGCCTGAAGGTGCTGGAAAAGGACCCGAAAACCGCCTGGCGCGTCACCAAGTGGAACTGGGACCGGCTCAAGACTTACGACAAGCTGCAGGATGTCGTCGGTCACGTCCTGCGCATGACCAATTCGCCCTGGGCCCCGTGGATCATCGTCGAGGGCGAGGACGACCGCTATCGCTCGCTGACTACCGGCAAGATCCTGCTCGCAGCGATCCGCGACCGCCTCGCGAACGCAGGCAAGCAGACCACGCCCGTGGCGCCGCCGATGCGCGTCAATATCGATGGCCGCAATGTCCTGTCCGAGCTCAACCTCAAGCACAAGCTCAGCGAAAAGGATTATGACGTACAGTTGGCGAAGTGGCAGGCCAAGCTTTCCGAACTGGTGCGCGATCCGCGCTTCAAGGGGCGCTCGATGGTCTGCGCGTTTGAAGGCGCCGATGCCGCCGGCAAGGGTGGCGCCATCCGCCGCATTGCCGCGTCGATGGATGCCCGCGACTACCAGATCATCCCTGTCGCCGCGCCGACCGAGGAAGAACGCGCCCAGCCTTACCTCTGGCGCTTCTGGCGGCACATGCCGCGCAACGGCAGGGTGGCGATCTTCGACCGCACCTGGTACGGCCGCGTGCTGGTCGAGCGAGTCGAAGGCTTCTGTGGCGACGCCGACTGGCTGCGCGCTTATTCCGAGATCAACGACTTCGAGCACGATCTGGCCGACGCCGGTGTGATTGTGGTGAAGTTCTGGCTGCAGATCAGCCAGGAAGAGCAGTTGCGCCGCTTCAAGGAACGCGAGAAGATCGAGTTCAAGCGCTTCAAGATCACCGAGGAAGACTGGCGCAATCGTGAAAAGTGGGACGCCTATCAGGAAGCCATCTGCGACATGGTCGACCGCACCAGCACCGGCATCGCTCCCTGGACCCTGATCGAAGCCAATGACAAGGGTTATGCCCGGGTGAAGATACTGCGCACCATCTGCGAACGCCTCGAGTCCGAACTCAGCGGCAAGCCGCTTCCCCGCGCCAAACCGGAAAAGCCGCCCAAGGAAAAGAAGGATGACAAGAAGTCAAAGGTGCAACCAAAGGCTGTAGTAATTGCGCCGAAGCCGGCCGCCGCCGTGGCAAAGCCGGCGGTTGCCCCCAAACCGGCGCAAGCCAAACCCCTAGCCCGGCCGGCGCCGGCCAAACCGAGGAAAGGCAAAACTGCGCAATGACCCTGGAGACCCGCGAAAGTCAGCCGAAAACCGATGCCCGCCTGGTTGCCTGGGTGCGCCAGGCGGCGCCCTACATCCATGCCTTTCGCGGTCGCTCCTTCGTCATCGCCTTCGGCGGCGAGGTTCTCGAGACCGGCGCGGCGCAAGCGCTGATCGATGACATTGCCCTGCTCGACAGCATGGGCATCCGCCTGGTGCTGGTGCATGGCGCGCGACCCCAGATCGACGCCGAAATGCACGCCCGCGGCCTGACGCCAAAGTTCCACAAGGGGCTGCGGGTCACCGATGGCGCGGCGCTGGAATGTGTCAAACGCGCCATGGGCGTCACCCGCATCGAGATCGAGGCCCTGCTCTCGCAAGGCCTGCCCAATACGCCCATGGCCGGCGCCTTTCTGCGCGTCACCGGCGGCAATTTCATCACCGCGCGCCCGGTCGGCGTGGTGGACGGCATCGACTTCCAATACACCGGCGCCGTGCGCAAGGTAATTGCGGAAGAAATCCAGGCCGACCTCGCCCAGGAAAACGTGGTCCTCATTACCCCGATCAGCGCCTCACCGACCGGTGAAATTTTCAATCTCGCCTGGGAAGAAGTGGCAGAAGCGGTCGCCGTGGCCGTCAAGGCCGACAAGCTGATCTACCTGTGCGACGCGCCGGGTCTGGTCAATCCAAAGGGCACGCCAATCGACGCGCTCACCGCTGACGAAGCCCAAAAACTCGCCAGCCGCCATCTCTCGGCACAGGCGCCGGATATCGCCCGCGTCCTGCCTGGCGCCATCCGTGCCTGCCGGACCGGTGTCGGCCGCGTGCACTTCCTCGACCGGCAGGCCGACGGCGCCATGCTCATGGAATTGTTTACCCGTGACGGCGTCGGCACCGTGCTGACCAGTGCGCCACTGGCCCGACTACGTGACGCCACCATCGACGACGTCGTTGCCGTCCTTGGCCTGATCGAGCCGCTGGAGGCTGACGGCATCCTGGTCAAACGCGGCCGCGAGCGGCTGGAAATGGAGATCACCCAGTTCTCGGTGGTGGAGCATGACGGTGTAATCGTCGGCTGCGCCGCGCTGTATCCCTTTTCCAGCGAGAAAGCAGCTGAACTCGCCTGCCTGGCGGTGGTGTCTGATTTTCGCCGCAGCGGCTATGGCGACCAGTTGCGTGCCCACATCGAGGCGCGGGCGAAGAAGCTGAAACTCAAGCGCCTGTTCGTGCTGACCACCCGTACCGCCCACTGGTTCATCGAGCGCGGCTTCGCCGAGGCCGGCGTCGAGGCCCTGCCCGCGGCACGGCGCGAACTCTACAACCTGCAGCGGCGTTCCAAGGTGCTGGTGAAAGCCTTGTAGCCGCTGCCGGATTCGGAGGTAAACTGCGCGCTTCCAAATCCCTAACTGAAGGAAACACCGTGGCACGAATGGTCAATTGCATCAAGCTGGGACGCGAAGCCGAAGGCCTCGACCTGCCGCCCATGCCGGGCGAACTTGGCAAGAAGCTCTGGGAGAATGTTTCCAAGGAAGCCTGGCAACAGTGGATCAAGCTGCAGACGATGATCATCAACGAAAATCGTCTGAGCCTTGCTGATCCGCAGCATCGCAAATACCTGTCCGAGCAGGTCACCAAGCATTTCTTTGGCGACGGTGCTGACCAGGTAGGAGGGTACGTGCCGCCAGCCAGATGACGGGACTGCAATGCAGCAGCCAGAAAAAAGGGGCGCCATGCGCCCCTTTTGTTTTTGTCCGGCTCTTTTACTTGGCCGCGACTTCCCGTTCCATGGCTTCCAGACCGATGTGGCGAACGTCGCGCCCCTTGACAAGGTAAACCACGTACTCCGAAATGTTCTTCGCGTGATCGCCGATGCGCTCGATCGAGCGCGCGATGAACAGCAGGTCGAGCGAACTTGAAATGGTGCGCGGATCTTCCATCATGAAGGTGATCAACTGGCGCATCGCCGACTTGAAACCGGCATCGACGTCCCTGTCCTGACGCACGACTTCCGCCGACGCGTTGACGTCAAGCCGGGCGAACGCGTCGAGCGATTTGCGCAGCATGGCCAGGGCGATTTCCGCCGGTCGCCGCAGATCAACCTTGGGCACCAAGCGCGGTTCGCCGCGATGGACCTCGCACGCCATCTTGGCGATTTTTTTCGCCTCGTCGCCGATGCGCTCAAGATCGGTGATGGTCTTGACCACAGTCATGATCATCCGCAAGTCTACGGCCGCCGGCTGGCGCCGCGCAATCACGTTGTTGCAGGCCTCGTCGAGTTCGACCTCGTGCCGATTGACCTCGCGATCAGTGCTGATGACCTGCTCAAGCAAAGCGATATCACCGGATTCAAGGCCTGCCATGGCGCGAACCAGTTGTTGTTCGACCAGTCCGCCCATCGCCAGTACGCGTGTGCGCAGACCCTCGAGATCGGCGTCAAAGCGCCTGCTGATATGTTCCTGATTCATGCCGTCACCTGTCGTGCAATTTAGCAACTATATCCGCGCCATGTGACGGAAATGTTTCAGCGTTTGAATATCTGCACGCCATCCGGCATCGCCAGCAGCAGCACATCGGCGCCGCGACGGGCGAAAAGCCCGTTGGTAACCACGCCGACAATCTCGTTGATGCGCGACTCAAGGCCCGCCGGGTCGGTGATGGAGAGCCCGTGCACGTCGAGGATGAGATTGCCGTTGTCGGTAACGAAGCCCTCGCGCAACCTGGGCGTACCACCGAGTTTGGCCAGTTCGCGGGCAACATAGGCACGCGACATGGGAATGACTTCAACGGGCAAGGGAAAGCGCCCCATGACTGCGACTCGCTTTGAACCATCGCAGATGCAGACGAAGGTGTCGGCGACTGCCGCGACAATTTTTTCCCGGGTCAAGGCCCCGCCCCCGCCCTTGATCATGGCCATGCCGTGATCGATCTCGTCGGCGCCATCGACGTAAATTCCCATGGCTTCGACGTCGTTCAGATCGAGCACCCGCATGCCGTGCCCGGCGAGGCGCTGCGCCGTGGCTTCGGAACTGGCTACCGTGCCGCCGAGTCGATCCTTGATCGTGGCGAGCTGGTCAATGAAGAAATTCGCCGTGCTGCCGGTGCCGACTCCCAGGATGGCACCGATCGGCAAGCTGTCCGCCACATAGTCACGCGCGGCCCGCGCCACGGCAAGTTTCAGTTCGTCTTGTGTCATGGAAGTCTCAGGAAATGCGGGTGAATTTGATCCGGTCGTAATCCGGCCCACGATCAAGCAAGGTTTCGAGCCGCACCGTCCATTGTCCGAATTCGCTGCGCAATTCGATGTCCAGGTTCTCGAAAAAGGTGCCGGCAGGCAGGACGAGTTCCCTGCCTTCCAGGCTGACGATTATCGCATCCGACCAGCCATGCCCGCCACCATCGGCGACCTTGGTCCACGCGCTTTCCTGGCCGCAGGGTTTAGCCAGGGCACAGATCGACGGCCAGGCGAGAATTTCGATACCGACACCGGGTCGATTTGCAGCGTCCCTTCCGATGCGGCGTATGACACCCATGCGCCAATCCATGCCGTCGGCTTCGCGGAAGCAGACCAGCACACCGATGCGATGTCGCGGCAGCACCGCGGGGACGATAAAGCCGATACCTGACTCGCTACCATCGACCTGTGTCCAATGCTCCATCTGCGCTTCGTAGCCACCCGTTTCCAGCTTGCGCAGTATCTGAATTGGACTAAGGACTTCCTCTGCCGCCGGCGCATCGTTCGCCTGACCGGGATCCGGTTCGTTGGAGCTTACAGTGCCAAAGCGCGTCGCCTCGAACTGCCGGGTGATTCTTTCGAGGTCATTGCCTTCGTACTTCAGCGAACGACCCATGCGCGCGAAATGGGCGGCGGCAGCCATCCGCCGCGACAGGCCGAAGCCGAGCATGACGCGCATTTCATCCTGATGGCTGACGCGTTGGCGTCCGCGCTTGGGTGGCGCCCCGCCCCAATGCGACATCAGCACCAGCACCGCGCCTTCAATCTGCTCCTTGCTGGCCGGGCATTGCCCCAGCCACTCCGGGGCCGCATCAGGCTTCTTGTACAGGGCGGCGAACTTCATCATCGGGGCCTTGAGCTTCAGCGCAGAGCAGTAACGCACCGTGGCGCCGGTTTCCGCTTCAGTCTTGAGGCGTTGCGGGCCCTGCGGCAGAGCCACATCAATCTGGTGAGTGCTCTGATCCAGCGGATGGTTGCTGAATTCGAGGCCGCCGCCATGACGGAGGATGCCCTCGATGAATTCCATCTGCTGCGGGACCAGATTGCCCATGGGCGCAAATTCGAGATAGACGCCGATCAGGTACTCCGCCAGGGGTGTCGAATCCGGCTCATTGCGGTAGGGTGCCGCCATCGTCTTCAGCAAACCCAAACGTCCGAGGACGGCGAGGAGTTCGTGGGCATCGTTCCAGAGTTCCGGCGGCGGCAAGCGGTAACGAAAATGCTGCAGCTTTTTCCGCAAGGTCCAGGCCATCATCGCCCGGGCGGCGCACCGCGCCATGCGTACCTTGTCATCCTCGGTCGCCAGGTCCAGCGACGGCGTTATGAACAGGCGATAGGCCCGATACTGTTGCGCCGCATGCTCGTCAAGCGTGGACCAGGCCGAATCGGTCTGGTATTCACGCTCGCCGGGGGACAGGTAACGGAACAGCAGGTGCCTTGCGCTGGGCCGCGAAAACTGGTCCAGTCGCGCCAGCGCGCGCAGGGCCAGCACGGGACCGATTTCCTGCGCCGTGGTTTCCATCCCTGCAAACCACTGGTCGATATCGAACAGCAGGCGCCGCGGGTCTGACTCGGGAATGTCCGCCATGAGCGCGTCCAGGCCCCCGTCCGAGGCCATAGGGTGGTCGGGCGCCTTCTTTTCCTGGAACCGCGAGAGTAGTTCTTTGAACACGGTACCCGCCAGTCTACCCGAGGTTCATCCCGGGTAAAGGAACGACGACAAGGCTACTTCTTGCGCATCGGCGGCAGGTCGGTGCAGGAGCCGTGGGCGACTTCCGCCGCCATGCCGATGGTTTCGCCCAGGGTCGGGTGCGGATGGATGGTCTTGCCGATATCCACCGCATCGGCGCCCATCTCGATGGCCAGCGCCACTTCGCCGATCATGTCGCCGGCATTGGGGCCGACGATGCTGCCGCCGATCACGCGATGGGTTTCCTCGTCGAACACCAGCTTGGTAAAGCCATAGTCGGCGCCGTTGGCGATGGCGCGCCCCGATGCGGCCCAGGGGAACTTGGCGACGCTGACCTTGCGCCCGGCCTTCTTCGCCTCGTCCTCGCCGACGCCGACCCAGGCCACTTCGGGATGGGTGTAGGCGACGCCGGGAATCACCGTCGCATCGAAGTAGCTCTTCTGTCCCGCCGCCACTTCGGCCGCGACGTGGGCCTCATGCACCGCCTTGTGCGCCAGCATGGGCTGGCCGACGATGTCGCCGATGGCGAAGATGTGCGGCACGCCGGTGCGCATCTGGTTATCGACCGGAATGAAGCCGCGCTCGTTGACCACCACGCCGGCCAGCTCGGCACCGATCTTCTTGCCGTTCGGGGAACGTCCTGCGGACTGCAGGATCATGTCGTAGCGCTGCACCTCGGCCGGCGCCTGTTCGCCTTCGAACTTGACCCAGAGGCCGTCGGGCTTGGCATCGACGGACACGGTCCTGGTCTTCAGCATGATCTTGTCGAAGCGCTTGGCGTTCTGCTTTTCCCAGACCTTGACCAGGTCGCGGTCGGGGCCCTGCATCAGGCCGTCGAGCATTTCGACGACCTCGACTTTCACGCCCAGCGTCGAATACACGGTGGCCATTTCGAGGCCGATGATGCCGCCGCCGATCACCAGCATGCGCTGCGGCAGTTTGCCGTCGACGCTACGCAGTTCCAGCGCGCCGGTGGAATCGACGATACGCGGATCACGCGGGATGAAAGGCAGGTGGAAGGCCGCACTGCCGGCAGCGATGATGCACTTCTGGAAGCGGATCACTTTCTTGGCGCCGGTCTTGTCTTGCGACGCGCCGGTGGTCTCCTCGACTTCCAGATGGTTGGCATCGAGGAAATGGCCGTAGCCGCGCACAGTCTCGACCTTGCGCGCCTTGGCCATGCCGGCCAGGCCGCCGGTCAGCTTGCCGACCACTTTCTCCTTGTGCGCGCGCAGCTTGTCGATATCGAGCTTGGGCGCGGCGAAACTGACGCCGAGGTCGCTGGCATGCTCGGCCTCTTCCATCACCGCGGCGACGTGCAGCAGCGCCTTGGATGGAATGCAGCCGACGTTGAGGCAGACGCCGCCCAGCGTTGCGTAGCGTTCGACGATGACCGTCTTCATGCCGAGGTCGGCAGCGCGAAAGGCGGCGGAATAGCCGCCGGGACCGGCGCCGAGCACCAGCATTTCGCATTCCAGATCGACCTTGCCGGCGAATTTGCCCGCCGCCGGTGCCGCTGCCGGGGTAGCGGCAGGAACGGGAGGCGCAATAGCAGCCGCAACGGGTGCCGGTGCAGCCGCCGTTGCGCCAGCGCCGATTTTTATAAGCGCCACCAGCGTGCCTTCAGCGATCTTGTCGCCGACCTTGATTTTCAGTTCGGTGACCACGCCGGACACCGGCGAAGGCACATCCATGGTGGCCTTGTCGGATTCGAGGGTGATCAGCGAATCCTCGGCTTTGACTGTGTCGCCGGCCTTGACCAGCACTTCGATGACCGGCACATCCTTGAAGTCGCCGATGTCCGGCACTTTCACTTCGACGATGTCACTCATTGGGTTTTCCTTCCAGGGTGAACTCATGGACCACGATCGGCGGTCCGGATGAAGTATCGAATTCGATGCCGGCGGCAACGCCGGCCCGTGCAATATCGGTGGCCGACAAGGCACCGTCATAGAGCGCATGCATGGCGCCCAGCGCGAAGTTGCGCCCCGAACCGGCGCCCCAGAAACGATCAAACTCGAACACCTCGCGATAGGAATAAACGCCGTAGATGCCGCTGCTGTTGGCGATCAGCGCCGTGATCTGGGAACTTTCGTAGGGGTCGTCATCGTCTTCCTTGGGATTGAGGAAGGCATGTTCCTTGAGCACCGGATGCAGGCGGCGAAAGGTCTCATACACCTCCATGCGCGAACCCAGCTTTACTTCCTCCAGCTTCGAGAAGGCAGAGAGCAGCACCAGGTGATGCGCGGAGGAACCGCAGATGCCGATCTTCGAGCCGGCAATGTCGAGGATCTTGTCGTGCTCGCCCTTGTAGTTCCGCGACAGACGCGTGTCACCGAAAGTGGTGAGGCCGTCGGCGGCAATCGCCACGGCATCCCCCTTCTTGACCACGGTAAGCGTGGTCACAACATGCTTCTCCGCATGTCGGCCAGAAGCTGCGCCAGATAGACGTTGAAGCGTGTCGCCAGCGCGCCATCGATGACGCGATGGTCCGCCGTCAGGGAAAGCGGCAGGGTCAGGCGCGGTACGAAAGTTTTGCCGTCCCACACCGGCTTCATCGCCGACTTGTTGACACCGAGGATGGCCACTTCCGGCGCATTGACGATGGGCGCGAAGTAGGTGCCGCCGATTCCGCCGAGGCTCGAGATGGTGAAACAGGCGCCCTGCATGTCGGCCGGTTTCAGCTTGCCGTCGCGCGCCTGCTTGGCCAGATCGCCGCTCTCCTTCGCCAGTTCGAAGACGCCCTTGCTCTCGGCATTCTTGATCACCGGCACCATCAGGCCGTTGGGCGTGTCGGCGGCGAAACCGATGTTGAAGTACTTCTTCATCACCAGGTTGTCGCCGTCGATGGAAGAGTTGAACTCGGGATACTTTTGCATGGCCTTGACGCAGGCCTTGATCAGGAAGGCAAGCATGGTCAGCTTGGCACCGCCGGCTTTCTCGTTTTCCTTGTTGATCTGGACGCGGAAGGCTTCCAGGTCGGTGATGTCGGCGTCCTCGTGGTAGGTGACGGCCGGAATCATGACCCAGTTGCGCGACAGGTTGGCACCCGAAATCTTCTTGATGCGCGACAGCGGCTGGACGTCGATGGCACCGAACTTGGAGAAGTCGATCTTCGGCCAGGGCAGCAGATCAAGCCCGCCGCCCGACGAAGCGGCGGCAACCGGCGCCGGCGGCGGCGCGCTGAGTACGCCCTTCACATAGGCCTGAATGTCGCCCTGCAGGATGCGGCCCTTCGGACCGCTGCCCGTCACCTTGGCGACGTCAACCCCGAGTTCGCGCGCAAAGCGGCGCACCGAAGGGCTGGCATGCGACGCCCCGCCCTGCAGGCGCTCTGCCGGCGTCGGCATGGCGACGCGCAGCGGCGCAGCAATCGCCTCGGCCGCGGCGGGACGGGCGTCCACCACGCCAGAGGCCGCCGGTGCAGCGGCCGCAGCGGGCGCCGACGCGGCGGCCATGGCCGGCGCGCTGGCGGCGACCGGTGCAGGAGCGGCGGCAGCGGCTGCCGCCGTACCGCCAGCACCAGCGCTCTGCGTTCCTCCGGAAACTTTTACCAGCGCCAGCACCACGCCCTCCGCAACCTTGTCGCCGACCTTGACCTTCAATTCGGTCACCACGCCGGATACCGGTGAAGGAATATCCATCGTCGCCTTGTCCGACTCCAGCGTCATCAGCGAATCTTCAGCCTTGACGGTGTCGCCGACCTTGACCAGCAGTTCGATGATCGGCACATCCTTGAAATCGCCGATATCCGGAACTTTGACCTCGACCACAGCCTCAGGTGCAACTGCTGCCGGAGCAGCCGCCACAACCGGAGTAACCGGCGCCGCGGCAGGAGCCGGCGAGGCGGCGGCCGGCACTGCAACCGCGCCAGCAGCGCTGTCGATCAGCGCGACAAGGCTGCCTTCGGCAACTTTGTCGCCGATCTTGAGCTTGAGTTCGGTGACCACGCCGGAAACCGGCGAAGGCACGTCCATGGTCGCCTTGTCGGATTCCAGCGTGACCAGCGAATCCTCGGCTTTGACCACGTCGCCGACCTTGACCAGCAATTCGATCACCGGCACATCCTTGAAGTCGCCGATGTCTGGCACTTTCACTTCGACTATGCTCATGGCTTATACCTTTACCGGGTTGGGCTTGTTCGGATCGAGGCCGTATTTCTTGATCGCTTCGGCCAGCTTTTCGCGCTTCAGCGCACCCTCGTCAGCCAGCGCCGTCAGGGCTGCCAGAGTGATCCAGTAGCGATCGACTTCGAAGAAATGGCGCAGTTTCTCGCGCGTATCGGAACGGCCGAAACCGTCGGTGCCGAGTACCGTGTAAGGGCGCGGCACGAAAGGCCGGATCTGCTCGGCGAAGGCGCGCACATAGTCGGTGGCGGCGATTGCGGGTCCGCGCGTCTCCGCCAGGCAGGCGCCGACGTGTGAGATGCGCTGCTTTTCGGTCGGATGCAGCAGGTTCCAGCGCGTGCAGTCCTGGCCTTCGCGGGCGAGTTCGTTGAAGCTGGGGCAGGACCAGAGGTCGGCTTCGACGCCCCAATCGCTCTTGAGCAGCGCTGCCGCCGCGATGGCTTCCATAAAGATGGTTCCGGAACCCAGCAGCTGGACGCGCGGGCCATTGGAGGCCGCGCCCTTGCGGAACTGGTACATGCCCTTGAGGATGTCCGGCGCCGCAGCTTCCGGCATCGCCGGGTGCTCGTAGTTTTCGTTCATCACCGTCAGGTAATAGAACACGTCTTCCTGTTCGGTGACCATGCGCCGCAGGCCGTCCTGAGTGATTACCGCGACTTCATAGGCGAAGGTCGGATCGTAGGTGATGCAGTTCGGCACCGTGCCGGCCAGTACTTGCGAATGGCCGTCTTCATGCTGCAGGCCTTCGCCGTTCAGCGTGGTGCGCCCGGCGGTGCCGCCGATCAGGAAGCCGCGTGCGCGCTGGTCGCCCGCCGCCCAGACCAGGTCCATGGTGCGCTGCATGCCGAACATCGAATAGCAGACATAGACCGGGATCATCTGCACGCCGTGCGTCGAATAGCTGGTGCCGGCGGCGATCCAGTCGGCCATGGCGCCGGCCTCGTTGATGCCTTCCTGCAG
>CAJBYR010000221.1 GCA_903959855.1 uncultured beta proteobacterium | reverse complement strand
CTTGTACTGCGGCAGGCTGGCGATCACGCGCAGGCCTTTCGGGTCGAAGATGGTGATCAGCGGTTTGCCGGGTGTCGCCATTTCCCCGGCTTCGACATGGCGCTGCGCCACGAGGCCGGCGATCGGTGCCGTCACCGTACCGTGCGAGGCTCCGGCACCGGACGCCACTACAGAACCCTGGGCGGCCTTGAAGGTGGCTGCGGCCTGATCCAGCGCGGCCTGACTGATGAACTTTTGCGCATGCAGATTTTTTGCGCGTGCATAGGCCGCAGCGGCCTGATCGAGCGTGGCACGGGCACTGGCATCCGAACCTGCGGCTTCGCGCGCATCGATGCGCATCAGGAGTTCGCCCTGCTTAACGCGCTGGCCTGCATCGACCCGGACTTCCAGCACGCGGCCGGCGATCTGGGCCGCCACCGTCGCCTGGTTCACGGCTTCGACCGTGGCTTCGACCGGAAAGCCGAGATCGACCTCGCGCGCCTGTACAACAACGCTGGACTGCGCGCTGGCTGGTGCGCCTGCGTCGGCTGCAAAAGAAAAACTCGCCGGCGCTAGGCCGGCGAGGGAAACAAGGGCGGAGAGGAGGAGAGAGCCCTTGCGGAGGAGACGGATGGGTTCATTCATTAATATCAGTATATGCTTATATACGATGAATTTCAAGTTCTTCTGCTCCATTCGCGGCTGTGCCGAGCCATCTGCACCGATACGGCCAAGTCCATTCAGGGTTTTCTCCGGCAATTGACCAGAGTCAACGACTCATGATCGACATAAAGCGCATCGTGCGCCGTCGCCAAAAATAAGTTTTGTTTAAATATCAATAATATACAGGGGGTAGCATGAAACGAATCAAGCTTATACCATCCCGCCGGGCCTGCATCGCGCTCGTCGTGGCCTTTCCGCTGAGCCTGGGCATGGCGCTGGCACAGGAGCGCGCCAAACCAGGTGTCACCGACACCGAAATGAAATACCAGGCCGGCGATTCGCCGCTGGGCAAGGTCGAGATGCATCAGAACGTCAATCCCAAGGCGCCATCGATGACCAAGGCCGAATTCGACCAAGCTAAGGAAATCTACTTCCAGCGCTGCGCCGGCTGCCACGGTGTGCTGCGCAAGGGTGCCACCGGCAAGCCGCTGACCACGGACAAGACCCTGGCGTCCGGCACCGAATATCTGAAGGTCTTCATCAAGTACGGCTCGCCGGCCGGCATGCCCAACTGGGGCACCTCGGGTGAATTGACCGACCCGGAAGTCGACCTGATGGCGCGCTACGTGCAGCAGGAACCGCCGACGCCGCCTGAATGGGGCATGAAGGAAATGATGGCCTCGCTCAAGATCGCCGTGCCACCGAGCCAGCGTCCGACGAAGAAGATGAACAACCTGGATCTCGCCAACCTGTTCTCGGTCACCCTGCGTGACGCGGGTGAGATCGCACTGATCGACGGCGCCAGCAAGAAGATCGTCAAGATTCTCAAGACCGGCTACGCGGTGCATATCTCGCGCATGTCGAAATCCGGCCGCTACCTCTACGTGATCGGCCGCGATGCGCGCATCAACCTGATCGACCTGTGGATGCCGGAGCCGACCAACGTCGCCGAGATCAAGGTCGGCCTCGAAGCACGCTCGGTCGAAACTTCGAAGTACAAGGGTTACGAAGACAAGTACGCGATCGCCGGCACTTACTGGCCGCCGCAGTTCGTCATCATGGAAGGCGACACCTTGAAGCCGCTGAAGATCGAATCGACCCGCGGCATGACGGTGGATACCCAAGAATACCATCCGGAACCGCGCGTCGCCGCCATCGTCGGCTCGCACTACCATCCGGAGTTCATCGTCAACGCCAAGGAGACCGGCAAGATCCTGGTGGTCAATTACAAGGACCTCGACAACCTGAAGATCACCAGCATCAACGCCGCGCGTTTCCTGCACGACGGCGGCTTCGATTCGACGGGTCGCTACTTCATGGTCGCCGCCAATGCTTCGAACAAGATCGCCGTGGTCGATACCAAGGAAGATAAGCTGACTGCCCTGATCGACGTCGGCAAGATTCCGCACCCCGGTCGCGGCGCCAATTTTGTGCATCCGAAGTTCGGCCCGGTCTGGGCCACCAGCCATCTCGGCGACGAAACGGTGAGCCTGATCGGCACCGATCCGAAGAAGCACAAGGATCACGCCTGGAAGGTGGTGCAGACAATTAAGGCG
>CAJBYR010000220.1 GCA_903959855.1 uncultured beta proteobacterium | reverse complement strand
GGTGGTGTTGATGTTGACGTTGCGAAACACCCCGCCCGACTGGTTGTTGAATGTCCCGTTCAGCGTGACGTCGTTCCCCGTGAACGCCCCCCACGCAACATCACCAGAGTTATTCCACGTCGTGCCCGCACCCAATACCGAGGTGGAATTGAAATTGGTCGTCGACGTCGCCGCTGTTGTCAGCGTCAATCCACCGCTGACCGTGCCACCCGTGAAGTTAAAGGTGCCGCCACCCGGGACGGTGATCGCTCCGCTTCCGGTCAGGATGCCGCCATTTGCCAGGCTAAGCGACTGTAGGGTGATGGCATTGTTGATCGCCAAGGTTCCGGAGCTATGCTCCAGCTCGATGCTACCGCTCGTCGACTGCGCATCCAGCACGTTGCTGGTTCCGTTGACGGTCGCCTTGATGCCGTTGCCGGCGCGCAAGGTGACCGTTCCGGCGGCCTGCGAAATGACGTTGCTGGAGCTGCCCTGCTGAATTTTTCCAACCCCGTCGGGGCTGACAAAATCCGCGTGAAGATTGATGGTCCCGGTGCCGGAGGCCGTCAGGTTGGCATTGACATCGATGTTGCGATGGGCCTGCAGCGTCAGCGAATTGGCGCCGGCCCAGGATACCGGCGCGTCGATGAAAATATCGCCGTTGCCGCCGGTGGTCGCGTCGGTCTGGATGGTCACGGAGCCGCTTCCCAGCGCCGTTTGCAGGGTAGTGGCACCCATGCCGCTGGTGGTCTGCCCTCCCGCACCGGTGGCAATCGTGAAGTCGATCGGGTCGATCAGCCAGTGGCCGCCGCCGGTGTTAACGACGAAACCGTCATCGATCGCCACCTGCGCTGCCGAGGTTTCGACAAAACCACCGCTGCCCGAACTGCCATTGCCTTGCGCACTGATCACGCCGCTGGCGCGCAGCTCGCCGGAGATGTGTCCGTTGTCGGTAGCGATCGCCGTAACGCTGCCGCCCGCCGTACCGTCAGCGCCGACTCTTGAGCTATCGGCTAGTTCGATCCGTTTCGTTGCGCGCAAGAAGATCCGCCCGCCCTGCTCAACCACGCTGCTGGCACTGATGCGACCGCTGTTCTTCACCACCACGCCGGCGATGCCGATGCGGCCGGCTTCGGCCGTGATCTCGCCGAGGTTGGTGACGTTACCTTCAGCGCCGGTGATCTCGACCTTGACGCCGGGCGAGGCGCTGTCGATCAGTTCGACCTTGCTGCCGGCGGCCAGTATCGTCTCGCCCTTGGGCGTGGTGATGATGCCTTCGTTGCTGACATTGCTGCCGATCAGATAGACGCTGCCGCCCATGGGCGTGGTGATCGTGCCCTGATTCACCACGTTGCCGGCACCGGCCGGGCCGGTCTCGAACCGCATCCGGTTGGCGAGGAAGTCGGCATTGGTCACATTCATGGTGCTGGCAACGAAGGCGGCGGTATCGATGCGCGCGCCCTGCCCGACCAGGATGCCGGCGGGATTCACCAGCCAAACTTTGCCGTTCGATGTGAGGTTGCCGAGGATGACGCTGGGGTCGCTGGCCAGCACCCGGTTCAGCACGGCGCTCGAGGCCGAGGGCTGCTCGAAGCGAACGGCATTGCCGGCGCCGATGTTGAACTGCTGCCAGTTGATGATGGCGCCATTGCTGTTGGCCACCGTCATCTGTTTGCCGATCTGGCTGATTACGGCGCTGCCATTGACCACCTGCGCGCCGGTCGGCAAAGACTGCGCGAGGAGGTCGGCGGAAGCAAAACATGCCGCAACCGCCACGGCGCATAGTCGCTGACGTGCCGACAGGCATTCCGTCCGGCTCAAGGCCTGTGTCCCGTGGATTTTTTTCGGCATGGTGTTCCTCTTGATTTCCGCCGGCATCTCAGGACCGGCAGACAAATCGTATTTACTTTAACTGTGAAAGATTGAACCTTCGCGCGAGACTAGCCGGTTACGGTTCGCCATACAAGCAAATTTGTCACGCTTTCAGGCACCGGCCTGGTGCAATTCAGCACTCCTGGCAGGCGGATTTTTTTGCAGCCAAACAAGCGCTTATTACTTTCGCCTAATGCCCACCCCGGCCGGCCCTTACGATTTGGCAGGTTCTCGGCCAAAATACCCGGTCAGGCAAACCACAGGAGTCCCGATCGTGCAGCCCGCCAAGGCAGACTGGTCACCGGCCATCGAAACCGGCCTGCCGGAAATCGATGCCCAGCATCGCCGGCTTTTCGAACTGGCGGCGACCTTTCGCGGCGAGGGTGACCAGATCCGCGTGATGAAGTCCCTTGCAATGCTGTCCGACTACGCCAACACCCATCTGCGCGATGAGGAGGCCATGTTGCGGGCCATCGACTATCCGGGGCTGGACGCCCATTGCGAACAGCACCGGCTGTTTCGCGCCATGCTGAAGGCCCTGCTCGACGAGGCGCGCACCCTGTCGCTGGACCAGATTGCAGGCCGCATCGCGGATTTGATCAACGGCTGGTTCTACCATCACATCCTGACCGTCGATGCGGAATACGTGCCGGCAGTAAAGGCACAACGGGGTGCCACCGGCATCGTGGGCTGACTCGCCGTGGCACTGGCGCCGACTCCCGGCCGACCGTCAATTAAAATCCGGTCTGGCGCATTCTTCGCGCCTTCCTAACCATGCGCCTGACCGAACTCCG
>CAJBYR010000219.1 GCA_903959855.1 uncultured beta proteobacterium | reverse complement strand
CCTGCCGGCCTACCCGACCGGGCGGCCGCGCCATGAACTGCTGGCTCGCGCCGAAGAACTGCTGGCCGGTCTCAAGCTCGGCCACCGTCGTGATGCCAAGGTTGAATGGTTGTCCGGCGGCGAGCAGCAGCGCGTCGCCATCTGCCGCGCGCTGATCAACGATCCCGAACTGCTGATCGCCGACGAGCCGACCGCCAACCTCGACACCCATCTGGCCGGCGAGTTCATGGGCATCCTGGAAGGCCTCGCCGCCCAGGGCCGCACCATCCTGCTTACCAGCCACGACCCGCTGGTGGTCGAGTCAGCCGTGGTGCAGCGCGTGGTGGACATGCGCGACGGCAAACTGATTCCGCACGGCTAGGCATGCTGTTCCAGCCGGCCATCATTGCCTTGCTGCTCGCCTCGGCCCTCTGCGTGCTGGGTTTGGCGGCCAGTGCGCCTTTCGCCGTGGAGGTCATCCGGCGCTGGGACATCCGCAGCGGCAGCGAACGTCAGTTGCAGCTCGAACGTCGCACCTACCTGTTCTCGACCCTGCTGACCTTTGTCCTCGCGTTGCAACTCGCCGCCGTGCTGCTCTTCGTCTTCAACGCCGAGAAGATGTCGGGCATGTTCGTCGGTGCCATGTGCGCGGTGGGCACGTTGAACGTCAACGCCTTCGGCTTTCCGGCGCTCAACGCCAAGATCGCGGTGTTCTTCCTCGCTGCGATGTGGCTGGCAATCAACCATGTGGACAGCCGCGCCCGCGACTATCCGCTGGTGCGCATCAAGTACGCGCTGCTGCTGGCGTTGGCGCCGCTCCTGGCGGCGAGTGCCTGGATCGAACTGCAATACTTCCTCGGCCTCAAAGCCGATGTCATCACCTCCTGCTGCGGCAGCCTGTTCTCCGAAGGCAGCCCGACGCTTGCCGCCGAGGCTTCGTCTCTGGCGCCGGTACCGGCGATGTCGCTGTTCTACGGCAGCCTCGGCGCGGCGATTGCGCTGGCGGCATGGCATGGCATCGGCGGCGGCAGGAGCCGCATCGCCGGCTATGCGCTGGCGGCGGCGAGCGCTCTGGCCTTCGTCGCGACGATCGCAGGAATCATTTCCTTCATTTCGCTCTACATCTACGAGCATCCGCATCACCACTGCCCATTCTGCATCCTCAAGCCGGAATACGGCTACCAGGGCTACTGGCTCTACGTGCCGCTGTTCGGTGCCACGGCGGCGGGGCTGGCGGCGGGTGCGGTGCAGCCTTTCGCCCGCATTGAAAGCCTGCGCGAAATCGTGCCCGGCTTCTCGCGCACTCTCGCCGCCGTCGCGGCCAACGGCTTCGCCTTGACCGCCGCCATTGCCACGGCGATGATCTGGCAATCCCGACTGATACTGCTGGGGCACTGATGCGACGCCAACGTGAATTCGCACCCGCCCCCTCGTTCGCCAAGACACCATGAGCAAGCCGGAGAAGTCCAAACCCGCTGATCTGTTTCTGCGCTATGCCGCCGACCTGCGGGCGTTCTTGCGTGTCCGGCGCGGCGCCGCCGATGCCGAGGATCTGGTACAGGAAAGTTTCGTCCGCCTGCTGCAAACCAGCGCTGTTGACGCACCCGACAATCCCCGCGCCTGGCTTTACCGCACGAGCGCCAATCTGGCTGCCGATGCCTACGATCATCGCATGGTGCGCGAACGCCTGAATGTCGATTGGCCGGACATGGACAGCGAGGCGGTCGACGCCTGCGCCGATCCGGCGCATCGGGCCGATGCCAGTCAGCGTCTGCGACAGGTGTGGATCGTCCTGCAAAGCCTGCCCGATCCGTGCCGGCAGGCGTTTCTGCTCAATCGCTTGGACGGGCTCAGCCATCGCGCCATCGCCAAACAAATCGGCATTTCCGAAAAAACCGTGGAGCGCCACATCCTGCGCGCCCTCGAAGCTTGCCGTCGCGCGGACGTACTCGGGCGGTCATGCTGACGGAATCCGCTCCGCTCGACCGTCTACCCGGTAAGCCCCCAGAAATCTTGCAAGTCCAGGAACCGATGCCCGACCCCATCAACTCTGCCGAGCAGGCCGCCATGGAATGGCTGGCCCGCTGCCACTCCGGTCGCTGGTCCGCGGCGGACCGGCGGGCCCATGCCGCCTGGCTCGCCGCCGACCCTGGCCACATGGATGAATGGCGGCGTGCGCAGGCCTTGTGGAGCGAACTCGGGGGCTTGCGCCCGTATGCCGCCGCGGACCTGCGCGCCGCGCACCGCGTGCGTGCGGAGTCCTGGCAGTGGCGTGCCGGCTTTGCGCTGGCCGGCCTCTGCGCGCTGGCGATCGGCCTGCTGCCCATGCTGCTGCCCGGCAGCTTGGAGGGGACACAGACCCATCAAACCGCCCGTGGCGAGCAACGCCGCCTGATCCTCGCCGATGGCTCCAGCGTCGACCTCAATACCGCTACCCGTGTAGAAGTGGATTACGGCCTGCGCTGCCGCTGCCTGCGCTTGCTCAGCGGTGAAGCGGTATTCAGGACCGCCCACGGTGACCCGCGCGGCTTCGTGGTAAACGTCGGCAATGGCGGTGTTCGCGACATCGGCACCGAGTTCTGGATCAGGCAACAGCCCACGCAAACGGCCGTGGCCGTGCTGGAAGGCGCGGTGGAGGTATCCCCCAGACCCGGTGCCGCCTACACGCCGCTCAAGACCGGAGACCGTCTCGCGTTCAGCGGCAATGGCACCCTGATGGACGGCCCCGACGCCCCGCTCGCCGTTCTCACGGCATGGATGCAAGGCAGCATCGTCTTCCGCGATACGCCGCTGCCCGAGGTACTCGCCGAATTTGCACGCTATCACAGCGTCAACATCGAGATGGATATGCAACTGCGGGGCTACCGCCTTTCCGGGCGCTTCGCCACGACCGACCTTGACGGCCTGCTCAAGCTGATCCAGTCCGCCTACCCGGTCAGTGTGCAGCGTCTTGCGCAGGATCGACTGCGCCTGGAGTTCCGGCACTCGTAGCGGCGGATACCCTTCGTCAGGAGCACCTCGTAGACCTCGTAGGCAAGATCGCCCATTGCCAACTTTGTGGCGACGAACTTGCCGGGGCGACCGTGCAGCAGCACGGCCACGTCGGCGTCGCTGTCCGCCAGATGCGACTTCCGCGCCCGCCTGTTCGTCAAATGTGCCGAGCCACCCGCTAACGGGGCTCCTGAGTCCGTCTGCGACATATCGCCGCATCCTGACGGTAACGCGAATGTTCAACCGTCTTATTCGGCAGGACAACCTATCCGGAGAAGACTGTGCAACCGAACTCATCCGCCTTTCGTCACATCGCCCGCCGCACTCTGATCGCCAGCCTGCTTGTCGCCTGCTTCACCACCGCACAGGCCGCCGAGCCGGTGAAGATCGACATCGCCGCGCAACCCCTGGCCAGCGCGCTGGCCAAGTTTGCCGAGCAAAGCGGCGTCAAGGCCGTGTATCCGGCCGAACTGCTCGCTGGCAAAAAGGCGCCTCACGTCGAAGGCAGCCTCACGGCGCGACAGGCGCTGGACAAGCTGCTGGCCGGCAGCGGGCTGCGTTACCAGTTCGTCGGCGCCGATGCGGTGAAAATCGAAGCGGTGCCAGTGGAGCAAGTGACGAAGCTCAAAGAGATCGTAGTCATGGCAGCCACCCGCACCTCCAACCCCGTGGAGAAAGTGGCCGCTTCGGTAAGCGTCGTCACTCAGGAGGATTTCGACGAGCAGCAAGCCGCAACGGTGTCCGCTGTGTTGAAGAAGCTCCCCAACGTCGAGTTCGGCGGCGGGCCGCGCGTAAATGGCGAAATTCCAACCATCCGGGGCGTTTCCGGGCCTTCGATTACCTTGTTGGTTGATGGCGCCCGCCAGAACGACTCGACATCACCTAGGGAATCGCTGAATAAGCCACCGCAAAATTCAGCGGCGAACTGAAATCGAGACAAAATCGTGACGGGAATGACATTCTCATTGGATAGTTGGCCATTCTTGAGTCGGGATGCCGGGAATTTCCCCACATCCTGCTCAT
>CAJBYR010000218.1 GCA_903959855.1 uncultured beta proteobacterium | reverse complement strand
TCATAGCGGGCGGCGCGCGCCTTGTCCACGGCCTCGACGCCATCCACGGCGATATCGGCGGCCAGGTTCGCCGCGTGCAGCAATTCGAGGGCGACTTCCCGATTGATGGGGTTATCTTCGACCAGCAGCAGGCGCAATCCGGAATGCCCGATCGTCAGCGCGGTTGCAGCATCTGGTCCGGGAACGGCGACCGCCTCGCCGACCTGCAATTCGCCGCGCCCGCGTTGCAGGCGCGCCGTGAACCAGAAGCGGCTGCCGACCCCCGGCGTGCTCTCGGCGCCGACTTCGCCACCCATCAGCTCGGCCAGGCGCCGCGTGATTGCCAGGCCAAGACCGGCACCGCCATAGCGCCGTGTCGTCGAGGCGTCCACTTTTTCGAAGGGACGGAACAGCGTCGCCAGTTTCTCCGGCGCAATGCCTATGCCCGTGTCCTCCACCTCGAAGCGCAGATGCACGCCGTCGCTGCCTTCCCCGATCAGGCGCACACGCAGCGTGATCCTGCCGTGCTCGGTGAACTTGATGCCGTTGCTGGCGTAGTTGAACAAGGCCTGGCGCAGGCGCGCCGCGTCGCCGCGCAACCAGACTGGCGCCTCAGCGGTGTCGATCCCGACCGCAATATTCTTGGCCTGTGCCGGTTCGGCCAGCAAGGTGCGCAGCTGCTCCAGCATCGCCGTCAGCGAAAAATCCTCCAGCTGCGGCACCAGCAGCCCCGCCTCGCTGCGCGATACGTCGAGGATGTCATTGATGGTCGAGAGCAGTTGTTTGGCGGCGGCGTCGATCTTGGCCAGACGCTCGGCCTGCTCCGGGCTGGCATTGCGGCGCAAGAGGAAGCCGAGTCCGACGATGGCGTTCATCGGCGTGCGGATCTCGTGGCTGATGTTGGCGAGAAAGGCGCTCTTGGTCAGACTGGCGGCTTCGGCCGTGTCGCGCGCCGTCGCCAGCTCGCGGGTACGCGCGGCGACCTGCTGCTCGAGATTGGCCTGCTGGTCCTGCAAGGCCTGCCCGATTCGTTTGCGCTCGGTGATGTCCTGGGTCACCCCGAGCACGGCGCGCGGCTTGCCATCGGCGTCGTGCTCGATCTCTGCCTTCTGTCGGATCCAGCGTGTCTCGCGGCCGATGCGGACGCGGTGCTCATGGTCGAAGATCCCGCTCTTCAGAGCGTCCCGCCAGGCTTGCTCGACCGCGGGCCGATCTTCATCGTGGGTGCGCGCGAGATAGGCATCGATGCTCCCCGGCGAGCCTTCCGGCAAACCGAAGATGCGGCAGGTCTCGGCCGACAGGCGCACGCTGCCGGCAGCGGGGTCAAGCACCCAGCTGCCGATCTTGCCGACGGATTGGGCGCGGTCCAGTTCGGCCTTGCTCTGTTCGAGTTCGCGTCCGAGTGCTTCGACTTCGGCAATCCGCCACTCCTGAGCTCGCACCGCACCGGCAACGACGGCGAAGGCAATGGCGAAACCCATTGCCTGAACCAGTACGTAAAAGGCCGGCGCCGTCGGCCGCGGCTGCAACACGCCAAGCGATTCGGCCAAACCGAGGCCCGCAACTGTCAGCAGCACGAGGCCGGCAACCCCGCCCGCCGCCTTCATGCCCAGACGCCAGCCGGCGTAAATGATCAGCACCGGATAGACGATCACAATGGGTGTCCGCACCCCGCTGGCAAAAATGCAAATCGCTGTGGTCACGGCCCAGGTGCCGACGACCATCACGATCATCGCGGCATGGCCGCGACCACGCACCGCCAGCATCCAGGCGCCACCGAAGACCATAATCGCAAGCAGCGGAGTGAGCGCGCGCATCGACTGTTCCGGGGCGACCACGCGCACCAGAATCGAGAACGCCAGCGAGCCGAGAACGACCGCCAGGCCGACGTATTTGAGCACCTCGACGGAAACACCCTGGATGATCGGATGCGCCGGATCGGCAACGGATGCCGATGACACCACCCTTTGCGCCCTGTGCGACTCCAGCGACCAGCGGATGCCCTTGCCGAACATGTGCCCTTCCTGCGGTGCGAAACGGGCAGCGCACGTGGCGCCGTCCCTCCCGATTCGCTGTTCTGCCCTCCGCTTGCGAGTATACCGCTGCGCTACCTCCGTCGCGCCATCCGTATTCCTACGCAGTTTATGGGGCATCGCGGGGGGACGTCGACTTGCCCCATCGGGCGCTTCCCTGTAGGTTTGCGGCCTTTCCCCAACGCAGGAGCATTTGATGAAACTCTGGTTCCCCATCGCCCTGGCTGCCCTGGCCGCCTTCAGCAACGTCAGCACCGCCGCCGGCAAGCCCGAAACCACGTCCTCGGGCCTGATTTACGAATCGCTCAAGGACGGCAGCGGCGCCCAGCCCACAGCCGACGCCAGCGTGCAGGTGCATTACCGCGGTACCCTGATGGACGGCAAGGAGTTCGACTCCTCCTACAAGCGCGGCCAGCCGGCCACCTTCCCGCTCAACCGCGTGATCCCCTGCTGGACCGAGGGCGTGGCCAAGATGAAGGAAGGCGGCAAGGCCAAACTGACCTGCCCGCCCGGCATCGCCTACGGCTCGCGCGGCGCCGGTTCCGCCGTGCCGCCCGATGCGACGCTGAACTTCGAGGTGGAGCTGATCAAGGTGATGCGCTGAGCGACGACTCGCCGGAAACGCGGGTGGCGCGGCTGCTCGCCGCCGGCCGCGTGGTGGTGCTCAGCGGCGCCGGCTTGTCCACGGCCAGCGGCATTCCCGACTACCGCGACCACGAGGGCCGCTGGAAGCGCAAGCAGCCGGTCGACCACCGTGAATTTCTCGGTTCGGCGGCAGTGCGCCGCCGCTACTGGGCGCGTAGCTTCCTCGGCTGGCCGGTGATCGGGCAGGCGCAGCCTGGCAGCGGTCACCGCGCCCTGGCCGAGATGGAGGCACGCGGCCGGATCGCCCTGACGGTGACGCAGAACGTCGACGGCCTGCACCAGAAGGCCGGCAGCCGCGCCGTGCTGGAACTGCACGGCGCGATCGCCGACGTGGTCTGCATGGACTGCGGCGGCGGCCATGCACGTGCCGCAGTGCAGGAGTGGATGCGCGCGGCCAACCCCGGGTTTGCCGATGTCATGGCAGTGGCGGCGCCGGACGGCGATGCCGATGCGGCGGAAGGCTTCGACGAGGGCTTCACCGCGCCCGACTGCCCGGCCTGCGGCGGCATGCTGAAACCCGACGTGGTGTTCTTCGGCGACAACGTGCCGAAGGCAAGAGTCGGCGCTGTCAGCACGGCGATAGACGCCGCCGCCGGCCTGCTGGTGGTCGGCTCCTCGCTGATGGTGTACTCGGGCTACCGTTTCGCCGAATATGCGCATCGCCAGGGCAAGCCGGTGATGGCGATCAACCTCGGCAAGACCCGCGCCGACCCTCTGCTGACGGCCAAGGTGGAGCAGGACTGCGGCGAGTTTCTCGCCTCCCTGGGCCGCGACGGGTGAGCCATCGTCGCGCGGTGGCGCTGATGGTGCTGGCAACGCTGTTGTGGAGCATCGCCGGCGTGGTGACGCGCCACCTCGACGCCGCGCGCAGCTTCGAGGTCACCTTCTGGCGCAGCCTGTTCAACGCCATCACGCTGCTCGTATTGCTGCTGCCCTTGCGCGGCGCGGCGCTGTTCCGCGACATCCTCGCCGGCAATCGCGTGATCTGGTTCTCCGGCCTGTGCTGGGCGACGATGTACACCGCCTTCATGGTGGCGCTGACCCTGACCAGCGTCGCCAACGTGCTGGTGGCGATGGCCACCGGGCCGCTGCTGACCGCGCTGGCGGCGCGCATCTTCCTCGGTCACCGCCTGCCGGCGCACACCTGGCTGGCGATCGGGGTCGCCGGCCTCGGCATCGCCTGGATGTTCGGCGCCGAGGCGAGCCGCGGCGCATCGCTGCTGGGCAGCCTGGTGGCGCTGGGCGTGCCGCTCGGCTCGTCGGCCAACTTCACCCTGCTGCAGCACAAGGCACGACAGGCACGCGAGAGTGGTACGGGCCAGGACATGCTGCCGGCGGTGCTGCTCGGCGCACTGCTCTCGGCCGCCATAACGCTGCCCCTGGCCTGGCCGCTACAGGCCTCGACCCATGACATAGGCCTGCTGGCGCTGCTCGGCACGGTGCAGCTGGCGATTCCCTGCCTGCTGGTGGTGCGCCTCAGCCGCGAGCTGCCGGCTCCCGAGCTGGCGCTGCTGGCGATGCTGGAAATCATCTTCGGCGTCCTGCTGGCCTGGGCCGGTGCCGGCGAGGTGCCCGCCAACACCACCCTGGCCGGCGGTGTCCTGGTACTGGGTGCGCTGGCGGCGAACCATCTCGCCGGGCGACGCTAACGCCGGACCTCCAGGTTCAGGCAGCGGGATGTGGCAGCTCGCGCTTGCTGCCGTCGTCGTTGATCGCGACGTAGGTGAATTGCGCCTCGGTCACCTTGACCACCACCGGATTGCTCGGGTTGCGCTCGGCATAGACCAGAATATCCACGGTGATCGAGGTACGGCCGACCTTGACGATCTCGGCGTAGAAACTGACGATGTCGCCGACCGAGATCGGCTGCTTGAAGAGGAAGGAGTTCACCGCCACGGTGGCGATGCGGCCGCGCGCCAGGCGCATCGCCGGAATCGCCGCGGCAACGTCGCACTGGGCCATGACCCAGCCGCCGAAGATATCGCCGTTGCCGTTCATGTCGGCCGGCATCGGCATCACCCGCAGCACCGGCTCGCGCCCCGCTATCTTTACGCCTTCGTGGCCCATGGCTTTGCTCCGTGTATCGATCAGGCTGCCAGTATAGGGCGCGCAAGAATCGGGTGGCGGGCGCACAGCGCTTGCCGGATACTTGCGTCATCGTATCGAGGCGGAGCCCGATCCATGAACGGTAAAGAACAGCACTACGAGGCAGTCGCCCGCGCCATCGGCTTCGTCCGTGCCAATGCCCGGGAGCAGCCCGCGCTGGCGGCTGTCGCGGCGGCGGCCGGCATGAGCGAGCACCACTTGCAGCGGGTGTTCTCGGCCTGGGCAGGCATCTCGCCCAAGCGCTTCCTGCAGGTGCTGACCAAGGAGCACGCGCTGGCGGCCTTGCGTGACTCGGCTGGCGTGCTCGATGCCGCGCTGGAGGCCGGCCTCTCCGGTCCAGGGCGCCTGCACGACCTGATGGTCAGCTGCGAAGCACTGACGCCCGGCGAGATCAGCACCGGCGGTGCCGGCGTCGAGCTGCGTCACGGCATTGCCACCACGCCGCTGGGTGCGGCCCTGTTCGGCTGGACGCCGCGC
>CAJBYR010000217.1 GCA_903959855.1 uncultured beta proteobacterium | reverse complement strand
TCCGCCGGAAGCCCTGCGGGCAGCACATCGTAAAACCGGCATATTCATGCCTGACATTCAAAAACCAAATTCACTACCGGATCACCGCGCTCCCAACTCGCCGCCGCCAAATCTGTACGGAAATCCGACGCCGTTAACAGCACCTACTCCGGAATGATTGTTGCCTCAATAGCTGGCCTGATGTGCAGCATGGTGACCTCTGGGCTGAAGCGGCTCGTCGGCTACGTGAGTGGCGATCAGTATTTTCCCGGCAGGCTTCGTCTCGACGTGTGAAGCACGGCGACAAGTCCTTGCGTTGGGTATTCGTGTCTGCCGCAACCGGTGAGGTCGGACGTCACAGTGTCCGCATCCTGATCCGGGTCGTCATGCGCCTGCTGCGTTAGCGGCTAAGCGGGGCGATAAAACCGCCCGACTCTTCCTTTATTAATAGTGAAGTTGATCAGCAGTACCTCTCTGTTGCATCCATTTGTCGGCCCCGTCTGGGTAACTCCCAGCGGGGCCGAACCTTTTACAGGAGCCTCATCATGAAAGACATCTACACCGACGTCACCAACCGCATCATCGAGTCCCTCGAAGCCGGCACTCCGCCGTGGATTCAGCCGTGGTCGGATCACACGGCGCTACCAAGCAACCTTGCCACCGGCAAACCCTATCGCGGCATCAACATCCTCACGCTCAGCATCGAGGCCCAGCTGAGCGGCTACAGCGATAGCCGCTGGGTCACCCTGCGTCAGGCCAACGAACTGGGTGCCAGGGTCCGCAAGGGATCGCATGGCACACCCATCGTCTTCTTCAAGATGAAGGAGATCGCTGACGCGGTCGATGCGGAAGAACCCAAGCGCGTCATCCCGATGCTGCGCAGCTACACGGTGTTCAACGCCAGCCAGCTGGATTTCCTGCCCGAACGCTTTGAGCTTCGTTCCTCGCCCCCGGCGTGGCAGCCCATCGGCGAAGCCGAGCAGCTGATCTACGCCACCGTCGCGGTGATCCATCACGGCGGCAACCGGGCCTTCTACCGGCCCAGCGACGACATCATCCAGCTGCCGCCTCCGGCATGGTTCCCCGACACCGCCGACTACTACGCGGTCGCTCTCCATGAGCTTACCCATTGGACAGGCCACCCGCGCCGGCTGGATCGCGTACTGGGACGCCGGCACGGCATCGAGGCGTACGCCTACGAGGAGCTGGTCGCCGAGATGGGTGCAGCGTTTCTCTGCGCCCACTGCGGCCTGCCGGCACGGCTTGAGCATGCGAGCTATATCGACAGCTGGCTGGATGCCCTGCGCCGGGATAAGCGGTTGATCTTCACCGCTGCCGGTGCAGCGCAGAAGGCAGCGGACTACGTGCTGGGCGAGACGCTCAGTGCCCCGGCACCGGGGATTGCTGCGCCCGTGATCGAGGAGTTGGCAGCATGAGCGATGACACCCTGATTGCAACGGCGCTGGCGCTGCTGGCCGGTCGCATGCGTGCTACCGACCATCTGGCCTCGCCGGCTGCCGTGCGCGACTACCTGCGCCTGCTGCTGGCTGGCCGCGAGCATGAGGTCTTCGTGGTCGTCCTGCTCGATGCGCAGAACCGGGTGCTGTCCTGCGAGGAACTATTTCGCGGGACGCTGACGCAGACATCGGTGTACCCGAGGGAAGTCGTCAAGGTGGCATTGGCGGCCAACGCCGGTGCGGCGATCTTCGCCCACAACCATCCCAGCGGCTGCAGCGAACCGAGCCGCGCCGATGAACTGCTGACCCAGACCCTCAAGTCGGCGCTGGCGCTGGTGGATGTGAAGGTGTTGGACCACTTCGTGGTCGCCGGTGCCGAAGCGATCTCATTCGCCGAGCGCGGTCTCTTATAGGTTTCACCGCAGGACGAGCGTACCCGCACGATCGCTAAATCTAAGCATCGCATTACGAAGCGCCCCGGTTTTGACGGCCATCCCGGCTGTCACCGGGGCGTTTCGCGTTCACAAGGAGCAACATCATGCAAGCAAGCAACGACAACTACTTCCTCGAACTGTCGAGGATCAACGTCAATGAACACGTCGAGCGCAAAGGCCAGTTCAGCTATCTGAGCTGGCCCTTCGCCGTCAGCCAGCTGCGGCAGTTCGACCCGGCGGCAACGTGGCATGTGCAGCGCTTCGACGGCCTGCCGTATCTGATGACCGATCTTGGCGTCTTCGTCGAGGTGTCGGTGTGCGTCAAGGGCGT
>CAJBYR010000216.1 GCA_903959855.1 uncultured beta proteobacterium | reverse complement strand
CGGCATGAGCAGGATGTGGGGAAATTCCCGGCATCCCGACTCAAGAATGGCCAACTATCCAATGAGAATGTCATTCCCGTCACGATTTTGTCTCGATTTCAGTTCGCCGCTGAATTTTGCGGTGGCTTATTCAGCGATTCCTTAATCAGTTCAGCATCCAGCACGATCACTTCCGTGCCGCCCACCGCGCGCACCGTAGCGTAACGCGGCTTGCCGGACACCAGCGCCATCTCGCCGACATAGCCGCCCGCCGCAACATAGGACAGCACGATCTCGCGACCGCCGATCCGGCGCGACACGGTCACCGAGCCACGGCGGATCAGGTAGAGGCCGTCCGCCGCATCGCCCTCGCGGAACAAAAGCTCGCCGGCCGCGCAGCGTTTGACCCGCGCCTGGCGCGCCAGGTGATCGAGTTCCGCATCTTCGAGGAACAGCCCGACATACCGGTGTATCGCACGCCGGATGGCAACCTGGTCGATGCGGCGGTGCACCGACTCGATCGACAGCAGCTTGAGCATGGCATGCCGCGGTGTCTCGATCAGAACACAGCTCTCCCCCGCATTGACCGTGGCGGAGCGGCGTCTGCCCGAAATCAGGCCCATTTCGCCGAAGAACTCGCCGGCCCGAAGCACGATCTCGGCGTCCCAGTCGGGAACCCGCGCGCGCGCATCGCCGGCGACGATGGAATAGAACGAGGTGCTGTAGTCGTTGTGCCGGAATACCGTCTCGCCGGCCGGCGGCGCGAGAATTTCGCTGGCCAGCAGCATGTCGCGCAACTGCGCCCTGGAGATCCCGGCGAAAAGCCCCACCGTGCGCTGTATCTCGGCCAGGCGGGTGTCAACCGAACCCTGCGCACGGAACAGGGCCAGCTTTGCCTTCAGCGCAGGTTCATCGACCGGTTCCACGGTCCGGCCAAGTATCCTGTCGACCACGTCCTGCCCCTGATTCATCGCCGGCTTGATCAGCGGATAGCCCGCCAGCGCCCCGGCCACATAGAGCCCGGGGACACTCGACTCACCGTCCGCGCCAAGCATGGGCAGCGCATCCCGGTCAGCGTTGGGAAAGGCGATGCCGAAACCCTCCAGCAGCCGGCGCGGCGGATCGGCGCCCAGGCGCGCGATGACGCGGTGGCAATGGATCTTCTCCGTGCCTTGCCGTCCCTGTGCAATCAACTGCAGCGGAAACGCCCCCGTCGCGCCCACCTCGATCGTCTCGATGGTGGTTTGATGTCGGCACTCGATCCCGCCATCCGCGATTGCCGCCATGACCGCGTCGAGATTGCCTGGCGTGCAATTGGCGACGCACTCGCCCCGGTTGACCAGAATCACCCGGTTGCGCTTCATCAGCGCCAGGGCATCCTCGATTCCGGCGTCCCCGGCGCCAACGACGACAATGAGTTCGTCGCGGAACTCGTCCGGGTCTTCGAGGCGGTAGCAAACCCGCGGCAGTTCTTCGCCGGGGACGTCAAGCCGGCGGACGTTCCCCTGCAGGCCGATGGCAAGCACGACGTGGTTCGCTGCCACGCTCCCGCCGCCCGCCAGCGACAAACGGAATGCCCCGCACGCGCCCTCGATCGCCGTAACACGCGCGTCGAACCGCCGCCGCACCCGGCTCTGGTCGAGTTCCTGTTCCCAGGTCTGCAGGATGCGCTCGCGCGGTCCGGCGCCAAAACTGAGGCCGCTTCGGAGCGGCAACGCCGACGGCTCGGCCATGACATGCTTGGCTTTCTGATAGCCGCGCAGCGTGTTTGCGATCCGCGGTGCGGCCTCCAGCAGGATGCACGAGGCACCGCTATCGGCCGCCCGGAGTGCCGCCGACAAGCCCGCGGGACCGGCGCCGATGATCGCAATCTCACAGTGTTCGCTCATGCCATTGCGCGCCGCCTGTCGACCCCGTAAGTCCATGACTGCGGCAGTCGCGCAGCGCCGGAAGTCGGCGCTGGCGGGACGCCGCTATTTCGCCAGCTTCACCTCGAGTTCGGTCACCTCGCCGCGCCGCACGGCCACCTTCTCCGCCGCCGGCTTGTAGCCATCGAGTTTGAAGCCGAGGTGCGCGACGCCGGCCGGCAATTCGAGCTTGATCGGCGTCACGCCGTAGTACACGTCATCGACATAAACCTTGACGCGGGCCGGACTGCTGTGCAGCGAGACATAGCCCATGGCCGGACCGGCTGCGGCCGGGGCGGCGGGTCGGGCCGCCGGGCCGGCGGCGGGCG
>CAJBYR010000215.1 GCA_903959855.1 uncultured beta proteobacterium | reverse complement strand
ATGGTGGCGCTCGGCGCCATCGCCGCAATGATTGGCCTTCCCTCGGAAGCCATGCAGGACGTGGTCGAGAAGGCACTGAAGAAGAAAGGCGCCGCTGCGATCGAAGCCAGCATGGCCGCCTTCCACGCCGGCATAGACGCCGCCGCGTCCTTGCCCGCCATTCCCCGCCTGCCGGCCGTGACCACCGATGCTAGCTCACGCTGGAGCATCACCGGCAACGAGGCCACGGGCCTGGGCGCCATCCGCGGCGGCGTGCGCTTCGTTGCGGCCTACCCGATCACCCCGGCCACCGAAGTCCTCGAATGGCTCGCCCCCTCGCTGGCCAAGGTCGGCGGCATGCTGGTTCAGGCCGAGGACGAACTGGCCTCGATCAACCAGATCATCGGTGCCTCCTACGGCGGCACGCCATCGATGACCGCCACCTCCGGCCCCGGCCTGTCGCTGATGATCGAATCGCTGGGCCTCGCCGTCGCCGCCGAAGTGCCTCTGGTGGTGGTGGACGTGATGCGCGTCGGCCCCTCCACCGGCATCGCCACCAAATCCGAGCAGAGCGACCTCAACATCGCGGTGTACGGCCTGCACGGCGATGCGCCGCACGTGGTAGTGGCCGCCAACTCGGTGGCCGACTGCCTTTTCACTACGCAATGGGCGGTGCATCTGGCGGAGGCCATGCAGGTGCCGACCCTGGTGCTGACCGACCAGGCCATGGGCCAGGCCCGCGCCATCCTGCCCAAGCCTGCCGAGCTTGCCTTCATCGGCCAGCGCGAAGTGGCGACGGCGGCCGTCGAAGGCCAGCGCTACAAGCGCTATGCCATGACCGACTCAGGCGTCTCGCCGATGGCCATACCCGGAACGCCGGGCCTGACCCACACCGCCGACGGCCTCGAGCACAACGAATTCGGCACGCCGTCCTCGCAGGCCTCGGACCACCAGGCGCAGATGGACAAGCGCAGCCGCAAGATCAGCCAGTTCAACTACGGCGACCACTGGGCCGACATCGAAGAATCGGAAGTCGGCGCTGGGGGCACGGCGATCATCACCTGGGGTTCCGCCACCGGCCCGGCACGCGAGGCCCTGCAGCGCCATGCGGCTGCCGGCGGCAAGGCGCGCCTGATCTCGCTGCGCCTGATCGCTCCGGTGCAACCCGAGAAGATGGCCGAGGCTCTCAAGGGCATCACCCGCGCCGTGGTCGTCGAGCAGTCGCACAGCGGCCAGTTCTACCGCATGTTGCGCGCCTTCTACGACCTGCCGGCAAAGACGCTGTCATTGCACCAGGGCGGCCCGCTGCCCTTCGGCCCGCAGCAGATCCTCGATCAGCTGAACCAACTCAACGCCGGGAGCGCATGATGGAAAGCTGCGTACAGAAAAAGAAGTACCTCGCCAAGGACTACAAGTCCGAGCTCAAGCCGATCTGGTGCCCGGGCTGCGGCGACTACACGGTGCTCAACGCCATCACCCGCGCCCTGGCCGAAATGGCCCTGCCGCCGGAAGAAGTCGCCGTCGTTTCAGGCATCGGCTGTTCTTCGCGGATCCCGGCCTACACCAGCGTGTATGGCTTCCACGGCGTGCATGGCCGCGCCCTGCCGGTGGCCACCGGCCTGAAACTGGCCCGCCCCGACCTCACGGTGCTGGTCACCGGCGGTGACGGCGACGGCTTCTCGATCGGCGGCAACCATTTCCTCCACGCCTGCCGGCGCAATGTCGACCTGACCTACATCGTCATGGACAACCAGGTCTATGGCATGACCAAGGGCCAGGCCTCGCCGACCACGGCGCCGGACTGGGAAGGCAGCAAGCTGACCCCCGAAGGCACCGGCATCAACCCCTTCCAGCCACTGGTGGTTGGCCTCGCTTCCGGCGCCAACTTCATCGCCCGCGTCTCGGCGAGCGACCCGGTCAACATGGCGCAGATCATCGTCGAGGCAGTACGCCACCCCGGCTTCTCGCTGGTGCAGGTGCTGAGCCCTTGCGTCACCTTCCGTCCGGAACAGGCAGCATGGCGTGACACCGTGCGCACTGCGGTGGTGGACTACACCGACGATGCCGCCCGCGCCGCGCGCCGCCTGATGACCGACGACGGCTTCAACGTCGGCAAGGTGCTCTACAAGGGCTCGCGCCCGCCCTACCGGCCGGAGTTCGAAGTTTCCGAAGGCTCGATTGGCGAGCTCGAAGCGAGGTTTGCGCTATGAGCAAGCCGCACGGCCGCCCGAAGGCTTGCAAGACAATAAATGGAGCCGCGCAGCGGCGAACCGACGTCACCCCCTCGCTTGGCGAGGGGGCAGGGGGGAGAGTAGTCACATGAGCGAGGCAACGCCGCAGGATCAGCCCATCAACAGCCTGGGGGTGTTGCTGGCCCATGCGCTGGCGATGGAAAACGACGCCGTGGACCGCTACGGCGAACTCGCCGACCAGATGGAAATGCATCGCAAAAAAGGCGTGGCCAGCATCTTCCGCCGCCTCCAGAAGGCCGAACAGAAGCACCTCGCCGAGCTTGATGAACTGACCGCCGAGATGGATCTGCCGCACATCGCGCCCTGGGATTTCAAGTGGGGCGGCGAAAGCCCCGAAGCCATCGCCGTCGACCGCGTCAGCTACCACATGAGCGTCAAGGGCGCCGTGCTGCTGGCGCTGGACCACGAAAAGCTGGCCTACGGCTTCTACAGCCGCATCGCCAATCAAACCAGCGACAGCGAAGTCAGGCGCCTCGCCAGACAGTTCGCCGATGAGGAACTGCAACACGTCGCCTGGCTGGAGGAATGGCGCGACAAGTGCGGGCCGGACGACGAAAAGCCTCTCGACGATCCCGATCCGCCGCTGTCCCAGGAATAGGGACGCTCATGGCTTCGATTGCCCCTTTCCCAACATGAAACGCTCATACCCTTGCCTCGCCACGAGCTGGCAAGCTCGACCCGCCCCCCTTCGCCCCCCTCGCGGGGGGTTCCCGATCGGCTCGCTGCGCTCGATGTCACTGGGCGTCGACTCTGCCGTTTCACGCTAAAGGAGCCCACATGGCACTCATCATCAACGACCTGTGCATCACCTGCGACGTCTGCCTCGCACCCTGCCCGAACAAGGCCATCACTGCAGGCGACGAGATCTACACCATCGACCCGGACAAATGTACCGAGTGCGTCGGCCACCACGCCATCAGCCAGTGCGTCAAGGTCTGCCCGGTGCGCGCCATCGTCCAGGATCCGGCGCACAAGGAAAGCAAGGAAGAACTGCAAGCCAAGTACGAACGCCTCAAGGCCCTGAAGGCCGCCTGAGCACACACCGAGGAGCAGGAACCATGGGCATCAGAGACAAGCTGGACCGGCTGGTCGCGCGCCTGCACGACGCGCCGCAGTACAACTCGCAGGGCGCGGTGCTATTCGTCGACCTGGAAAAGCGGCAAACGCTGAAGAAATACCTGCCGCTGGCGGTGATGAGGAATTTCCTCGGTGGCCGCGGCGCCAACATGTGGCTGCTCTACAACCTGCTCGAAGACCAACGTGCCGCGCTCGACCCGGAGATCCCGCTGATCTTCGGCGCCGGCATCCTCACCAGCAGCATGCCCTCGGCCACGCGCGGCAACTTCAGCAGCATCTCGCCGGAATCCGACGCCATCCTCGATGCCAACGGCGGCGACTATTTCCCCTCCTTCCTGCGCATGCACGGCTATGACCACATCGTCATGTACGGCCGCGCGCCGTCCTGGACGCTGCTCAAGATCGCCTACGAGAACGTCGAGTTCGTCGATGCAGCACCCTATGTCGGCATGGACAACCTGGAACTACCCGCTGCCATCGAGCGTGATTTCAAGTGCATCGAGCGCGAGGACATGGCCATGGCGCGCATCACCACGGCCGGCGAAAATCAGGTGCTTAGCGCCGGCATCATGGGTGGCATCAAGGCGATCTGGGCCCGCGGTGGTGGCGGCGCCAAGATGGGCTCACTGAAGCTCAAGGCGATCATGGTGCACGGCGCGCCGCGCGACCTGCAGCCGGTCGAGCCCATGGCCAAGTACAACAAGGTCATTGGCAAGAAGATCATCACCACCAGCGTGATCAAGAACGCGCTGAAGATGGTCGGCACGCCCTTCCTTTACAAACCCAGCCGCGTGCTCTGCGCCCTGGGCACCAAGAACCACCAGGAGACGAGTTGGAAGGAAAGCCTCGACGCCGACAATTTCGATCCCTACCGGCCCGGCATGGACGGCTGCTACCTGTGCCCCGTGCATTGCCGCAACCAGAACGACATGACACCCGAAGGCACCGGCGGCTGGGGCGCCGCGGCGCTCAAGGGCCTCACCGGCAACGCCAGCTACGACAAGGCCCAGGCCGAGGTCGAACACGCCAAGGCGCGCGACTATCAGGGTATCAAGGGTGACGGGAAGTTCGACAAGTACGACAAAGGCGACGGCCCCGAGTACGTGACGCTGGGCAAGTTCGGCCCGCTGATCGGCATCCAGGAACCGGAGCAGGTCCTGCGCCTGAACAACATCCTCAATGACCTCGGCCTCGATTCGGCCTCCACCGGCTCCTCGATCGCCTGGGCCATGGAACTGTGGCAGCGAGGCATCATCGATGCCAGCCACACCGGCGGCCTCGACCTCTCGTGGGGCAATTACGAATCCGTCGAGAAGCTGCTGTTCATGACCGCAAAGCGCGAAGGCTTCGGCGACACCATCGCCGACTCGGCGCGCGCTGTCGAGCGCGGCAAGTACCCGGCCGCAGCCCTGGACTACCGCCTCACCGTCAAGGGCCTGTTCCAGTCCGACCCGCACGACGCCCGCATCCTCAAGGCCTTTGCCCTCGGCCTCTCGGTCGCCACGCGCGGCATGGACCACCTGCGCAACCGCGTCACGCTGGAAATCAACGCCCGCATCAACGACGATCCGGCCTTCAAAACCGCGCTCTACAACGGCGTCGTCTCGGCCGCGCCCAACAGCTACGAAGGCAAGGAGTACGCCGTCCGCAAGTGCGAGAACAACTACGCCGTCGGCGATTCCGTCGGCATGTGCCGCTTCAACACCAAGCTGTTCAATTCGCCGACGCTGCCCGACCCGGGCGATTTCGCGGTGCAGCTGACCTCGCTCACCGGCCAGAAGTTCGAGGAAGCCGAGATGGACGACATCGGCCGCAACATCTCGGGCCTGGAGCATATGCTCAACTTCCGTCGCGGCCTGCGGGCGAAAGACGATACCCTGCCGAAGCGCTGGTTCGAGGAGCCGCTGACCGAAGGCCCGTTCAAGGGCGAAAAGATCGATCGCGAACAATTCGAAGCCATGAAACTGCGCTTCTACCAGATCACCGGCCTCAATACCGAAGGGCTGCCCGCCGCGGAATGGCACGAAAGGCTTTCGCGCCTGATCACCGGTTTCGCCGTCCGCGTCGAGCTGCCCAGGCCACTACCCGGCGCGCCGGACAAGGAGGTGGTGATCGACGAACCGGTGGCCGACGTCGGCGCCCTGCGCCGCGCCATCCTGCACAAGCTGCCGGAAGCCGCCGAGGACCTCGCCGACGCGTCGTGGAACGTGGCGGTCAATGGCGAGATGATCCTCTCCGGCGAGGCCGCAAGGCGCGTCGCCAGCGGCGACCGCGTCAGCCTCGTCCCCATCATTGCCGGAGGCTGAGCCATGACCTACTTCGACCAAGCCACGGAAACCCTGCCGCGCGACCAGCTGGCGGCACTGCAACTCGGCAAGCTGCAGGCAATGTCGAAGGAATTGTGGGGCCGCAACGCCTTCTACACCAACAAGTGGAAATCGGCCGGCATTGCGCCCGCGGACATCCGCAGTCTTGACGACCTCACCAGCCTTCCCTTCACCAAAAAGGGCGAGCTGATGGACGACCAGGCCGCCCACGGTCCCTTCGGCAGCAACCTCACCTATCCGATCGAGGCCTACGTGCGCATGCACCAGACCTCGGGCACCACCGGCGTGCCGCTCAAGGTGCTCGACACCAGCGAGTCCTGGGACTGGTGGGGCCGCTGCTGGGGCCACGTGCTGGCCGGCGCCGGTGTCACCGCCTCCGACCGCCTGTTCATGGCTTTCGCCTTCGGCCCTTTCATCGGCTTCTGGGCCGCCGTCGAGGGCGCGCGCAAGATCGGCGCGGTGATGATTCCCGGCGGCGGGCGCGATTCGCAGCAGCGCCTGGAACTGATGCGCGAGACTGGTACCACGGTGCTCTGCTGCACCCCCACCTATGCCCTGCGCCTGGCCGAAGTGGCGACCGAACTCGGCTTTGACCTGGCTAGCATTCCGATGCGCGCCACGGTACACGCGGGCGAGCCCGGGGCAAACATTCCCTCCACCAAGCAGCGCATCCAGAACTCGTGGGCGGCGAAATGCTTCGACCACGCAGGCGCCTCGGAAGTCGGTGCCCATTCCTTTGAATGCCAGGAGCAGCCGGGCGGCACCCACCTGATCGAAAGCGAATACATCGCCGAAGTGATCAACCCACTGACCGGCGAAGCCGTGGCAACGGGCGAGCGCGGCGAACTGGTGATCACCAACCTCGGCCGCTGGGGCTTTCCCGCGATCCGCTACCGCACCGGCGACCTGGTGCGGGTGACTACCGATCGCTGCGACTGCGGCCGCACTTCGTTGCGCTTCGAGGGCGGCATCCTCGGGCGCGCCGACGACATGGTCACGGTGCGTGGCGTCAATGTCTTCCCCGCCGGCGTGGAAAACATCATCCGCAGGTTCGCCGAGGTCGACGAATTCCGCATCACGGTGAACAAGGTCAAGCAGATGGACGAGATGGACATCGAGGTCGAGCTCTGCGAAGGCGCCGATCCCGATGTGGTGCATCAGCTGGCGGTCAAGCTCGATTCGATGCTGTCGTTTCGGCCGCGCGTTCATCACGTCGCGCGCAATACCCTGCCGCGCTTCGAGATGAAGGCCAGGCGCTTTCACGTCAAGCTGGATTCCTGAAGAGTCGGCGCTGGCGGTACGGCGGCTCAGCAATGAAATCGACATTTGACGCTTACCGGCCGGCGCGGCGATAATCCCGCCAGAGACTCACGCCAGCTCCCCGCCATGCCCGCCAAAGCCAAATCATCGTCAAAGTCCTCCCTGCAGTACGGCCTGCTGCCCGGCCTGATCGGCTACCAGCTGCGCATGGCGCAGATCGCGCTGTTCCGCGACTTCGCCCAGGGGCCCGGTAGCGAAGATGTCACTCCCGGCCTGTTCGGCGTACTGGTGATCATCGAGGCCAATCCGGACATGAAGCAGAGCGACCTCGCCCGCGCCACCCACCTCGACCGCTCCACCGTGGTAACGGTGATCGACAACCTGGAAAAGCGAGGCCTGGTCGAACGCCGCGTCGCCCTGCACGACCGCCGCTCCAACGCCATCCGCCTCACCGAGGCCGGCGGCACGCTGCTGAAAAAGCTCAAGCGCCAGGTCATGGCGCACGAAAAGCGCCTGATGGGAAACTTCAGCGCCGACGAGCGCGAAACCTTCATCCGCCTGCTGCAGAAGGTATTTCCCGAAAACCGCTGAGCTTGCGGCAATCGCGCCTGCACCGCACTCAGGGCCGGGAGCGCGCGGCAAAACTCCAAGGGGCACGATCGTGAAAACCCTGAACTTCTACCTCGACTTCATCTCCCCATACGCCTACCTGGCCTTCGCCAGGCTGCCAGACACGCTGGCCGGCCATTACGTAAAGGTGAACTACGTCCCGGTCCTCTTTGCCGCGCTGCTCAAGCACAACGGCCAGCTCGGCCCGGCCGAGATCGCGGCCAAGCGCGACTGGACCTACCGCCAGGTGCAATGGCTCGGGCACAGCCACGGCGTGGCACTCGAGCTGCCTGCCGCCCACCCCTTCAATCCGCTGGCACTGCTGCGCCTGGCCCTTGCCACCGTGGCCGAGGGAAATCCCGGCCGCGACGCCTGCGCCGCAATCTTCGAACATGTCTGGCAAGGCGGGCACGACGCCACTGATCCCGAACGGATTGCCGCGCTGACGAAGATGCTGGCACCCGTGCGCGACCCGGTCGGCGGCGAGGTCAAAGTCGAACTCGGCAACAACACCGATGCCGCGATCCGCGAGGGCATCTTCGGCGTGCCGACCATCAGCGTCGATGAAAAGCAGTTCTGGGGCTTCGATTCCCTGCCCATGCTGCGCGCCTGGCTCGACGGCGACGATTGGTTCGACAGCGGCGCCTGGGAGGCGCCGGCGCGCATCGCGGTGGGCGCGGCGCGGCGGAAGGCTTAGCGAACCCACCTGCCCGATGTGATCTCCGCCTTTGGTTGGGGCACGGCGCCATAGCCCGGCGCCCCGGCTCGCTCCCTCCAGGGATCCGGCTTATCCTTGGAGTTTTTCGTTCAGCCAGACCTTGATCAGCGACTGGTAGGGTACGTCTCTCGCATTGGCAGCCGCCTTGATTGAATCCAGCATGTGCTGGGGCAGGCGCAGGGAAATCGTCTTGGTCGTCGGTTTCAGATTCGGCAATACGACGGCGCGCGCCGCCGACCAATCAAGGTAGTCGGCCGAGTCGTGCTTTTCCCAAAAGGCTCGCTCCTCGGCTTCGCTGCGGAACTTGGGGATGGACTTTTCAGGCTTGCGCATATATCACCTTTTCCTTCCTGTGCATGTCGCGTGCGGAAATCACGCGAATCAGGGTGCCGCCTGCTCGCAGCGTAAAGCTGATGTGCAGCAAACGCCTCTGATCTGTATGCCCCAAAGCATGAAATCTCGGCTCCTGCTGGCTGTGTCGAGCATCTTCCAACAGCATCAGGGGCGCGTTGAAAAACACCTGTTCTGCCTCCGCCATCGATACGCCATGCTTGTCGTTCTTGCGGGCATTGCCCTTGTCCCACTCAAACCCCAAGATGGATGGCAGTTCAAACATCTGCGTATACTACTATCGTATACATACGCCTTCAAGAGGCTTGCCAAGCCGGCGCCATCGACGTGGGTTGGATCTTCCAGAAAGTCAAATGACTCTGACCCCTTTGGTTCCTGGTCTTGATTGCGGAGGGATCGAGTTGCAATCGCGGCCAGTCAATGAATTGGGGCTGCTGATCGTCGAGGGAGACGATGCCCATGCGCTGTCCATTTGCCCAGCTCATGGGGTTCATTTCAAGGAACGCCACTCGCCGCCCGTCATGCGCGACCGAAGCCTCCTGTGCACCTGAGGGCATCAGAAACGCCGCCGTGTCCTGCGCTTCCGCGCGCGCGGGGCGCAGCATCAGGATGGTGCGGCTATCGCCGGGTTTCTCGACGAAATCCAGGACATTCGCGCGATACACTCCTGCCGCTCGCTTGGCGGCATATTGCTGCGAACCAGTCAGATATAGCACTTCGCCTTTGGTCGTCACATCCATCGGATGTGATCGTCCTGAAAAGCCGTCAGTCCACAGAGGCCTCAGATGGCGTGCCCGCTCACGCCGCGCCGGGCCATCCTTGATGTCCGCCGCAAACATGATTACGTTCTTGTTCGGTCCTTTTTCTGAATCGAACAGCCCGCCTCCGGAGAAGTCATCGGGCGGCCGGCCGGTGATGTTGGAAATGTGAAATGTCGCACCAAAGACAAAGCTTTCGCCGCCGGGAAGGAAGAGGGGCCAACCGGCTGCGCCGCCCATCAGGCGCATCTCCGTCAAGTCCTGCTGCTTTCCTGTGCGCAGGTCGTATTGCGCCACATCGGCGTAGTAGCCACCCGAATTTCGCCAATAGATGAGCTTGCCGCCATCGTCGGAGAAGGTCGGATGCTCGGCAATGACTTTGAGCAGCGGGGTCACCTGGCGGACGTCCGGGCTCAGCAACGAGAGCACGTAGCGCGGCCGCGGACACTTGAAGTCCTCATCGCAAGTGCCGATCGTCGCTACCATACGCTTGCCGTCCGGCGAATAGCTGGGCCAGCGGTAGGTGGTCAGCGGCTGCAGAGCCATCAGTTCCCAGCGCTTGTCTGCCAACCAGTACTTGCCGATGCGGCAGTATTCGGCGTTGCGCACATGGCACAGACTGACCAGCAGATGCGAGTCATCCGGCGCCCAACGTATATGGGCCGGGAACCAGCGCGTGCCAAACTCGATGGCGTTGATGTCGAACCGAGGATCAACCATGCTGCGCTGTTTCCCGCCCCAATTGCCATAGCGCGCATCCTGCAGGGCCTCGCCGGCACAGCCGGCAAGCACAATCCAGACAAGAATGACAATATTCTGAAACGGCTTCATGCGGCCTTCCTCCATACCTTGTCGTTGGTCGCTCGCGGGTCACTTTCGCCGTGCCACAGGTGCCAAAGGGGTCAGAGTCATTCGTCTTTCCAATTCGCACCATTGCCGCCCTCCTCCCAATCCAAGCACGCTCCATCCCCGGCAAGCCGCACCTGCAGACAAGACTGGCGCGGCCAAAAGGGTTACTGTCCCGTTCGCCCCCGCATCCTGCACAAAAGCACCGCCCGGATCAATACCCCTGGCATACGCCTCCTGCATCGGCTATGATTCAGGCCTGCCGCGCCCCACTCCCTGCTCGCTGCCATGTCCGTCAAGACTCCCGAAGCCAAGCCCGTGCACAAGATCGTCGAACTGGT
>CAJBYR010000214.1 GCA_903959855.1 uncultured beta proteobacterium | reverse complement strand
TCCTGACCAAGTCGCCTTCGCTATGCACCGCCTCAATCACCGCCCCAGAAAATGCCTCGGCTTCAAAACGCCTCACGAGGTTTTCATGAAGCAGCTACACTCGCGTCATAACGCTGTTGCACTTCAGGCTTGAATCCGCCTAATATTCACCAACCAATGCCGCCCAAGTATGCGACACAGATGAATTATTGATACTTCGAGATTGCCTAGTTCCTGATGGCACATTTTGCCAACCGGTTTTCAAGCTTCAGTGCGGCCGGTAGGCCAGCCAGAACGCCGTTGCAATTCCGATTGCCGACAAAACACATGAACCAGCAGGCAGTCGACAAATATCAGGCAGCGCTTATCCCTGACAGAGACCGCGAATAGAGATTGGGGGCGCGTCGGGCGAAGAATTCGCCGCAGATTGCGAGTTCGCGAAAGGTTGCTACCGATTACATTGCCAAAGTTCAAGTGGAAAAAGTTGGTGGTTCCGATCGAATGGCCGGTATGGAGGAAGGGCCAAGTTGAATGTCAGCAATAGAGCAGCATTCCCACCGGCTGCTGATGGCCGGGTCCGGAAATTGGTGGTCGACCCCGATAGCCGACATCGGCGAAAATCGTCAAATTGCTGGCTGACCGCTATGTGGAGCAAGGCTCACAGGCGGGACCCGGCCAACAGCGGACCTAGCCATCGCGCCTCCATTTAGGGCGATTTCTTAGCTCGTTTTCCCGTTAGCCGCCATTCAATAGGCACTGCCGATTTCGTCGGGCTGAATTTCGGCTACGCAGCGTCAACCGACATTGGCGATGACCTAAGCATGCGATTTGAATGGCCGGTCTCGGAGGTACACCCGACGCTCTAGTGGATGGATCCAGCGGGAGTCTCATATCGGTGCTGGATACGCTTCATATCTTCGGCACTGGTACGCAAAGATTTCTTGCTGCCGCCGCACACCCCCTCATTCTGAGCTAGGATTCTGCCTTCCTTACCCTGTACTTGGAGTCGCCATGAATAAATCTGAGCTCGTCGAAATCGTTGCCAAGGGAGCTGACATCAGCAAGGCCGCTGCCGAAAAGGTATTGGCTGCCATGATCGCCGCCATCACCAAGACCGTCTCCAAGGGTGACACCGTCACCCTCATCGGCTTCGGTACTTTCAAGTCGTCCAAGCGCGCTGCGCGCGTTGGGCGCAATCCTCAGACTGGCAAGGAGCTCAAGATTGCCGCGACAACCGTACCGCGTTTTACTGCCGGTGCCGGGTTCAAGGCGGCTGTGGCCGGCAAGAAGGCGGCGAAAAAGAAGTAAATACAATATCGGCGCACTGATAGCCTGCCGCAGTTGGGAATGGCATGAAACTGGGAGGGGGTAGCGTAGTGCTCGACTGCGAACACTGCCGTTGCGTCTCCAGCGACGGTTGCGGCGGCTTCGACGTGACAGTTCCTATCAGCGCCGATGGAAACGGTATTGCAGGCACCGCGAAGCTTCACTGTGTCGTGTCTGTCGAGCGCCATCGGGTTGAACTCGTGTCATGGAACGGAGCACGCCATCATTCGACAGAACTGGCGGAAGCAATTCAGCAGACACTACTGATGACGCTCGACCAGGTCGCTGAGCGGAGGATTTGTGGAAGTCGGCATATCTGCCCATCGGAAGTAATTAGCATCGTCGAAGAGCGAGCCCGCGATTAAGCCAACTTTCCACAAGACTGATCGTTTCGCGACAGCCCGTTTGGATGCCAGAGCTATTTGTCCAACCACCACTTGAGGGAGCGTCGCAATGGCCGCACCAAGCCGGCTGATAAAGAAATATCCGAATCGCCGCCTGTATGACACGTGCACCAGCACCTACATCACCGTGGCCGACATCAAACAACTGGTGCTGGCGCACGAAGCGGTTCAGGTGGTGGACGCAAAGTCTGGTGAAGATCTCACGCGTGCCGTCCTGTTGCAGGTGATTCTTGAAGAAGAAGCGGGCGCTGCGCCGATGTTCTCGCCCGACCTGTTGTCACAGATGATCCGTTTTTATGGCAACGCCATGCAGGGCGTGATGGGTGGCTACATCGAGAACAACATCAAGTCCTTCGCCGAAGTGCAGGCAAAGCTCAAAGAGCAGGCCAATGCACTCCATGGCAGCGACACAGGTGCCAGTCAGGATCTGTGGGCGCAGTTCCTCAAGTTTCAGGCGCCCGCGATGCAGCACATGATGGGCACCTATGTCGAACAGAGTCAGAAGATGTTTCAGCGGATGCAGGACACCATGCAGGAGCAAACGCGCCAGATACTCTCTGGCGGCTACGTCAAATCTGAGGAAACAGCTGAGAAGAAGTAACGCGAGGCAGAGCCAAACAATTGTTGTTGAAGCCCTGCTTGGTCTCAGGCGACTTGGAGTAACTCAGAGCGACCGAGGTGCTCCGTGATTATTGCCCGAGCATGGCAATGGACGTAGCGTTCTCGTTTGAACTTGCGTGTACATTCTGGTGCGAATATCACTATACGAAGGATTGCGCCAATATACCCAATGAATGACAGCAATACTGTCGACTCCGGACGCTAGGATCGACGCGTTTTTAGGCTCTCGACGGACCGCTCATGGCCGGCAAGACCCGGTGACTACCGGCAGCTACCTGGCATCGGAGCTCAGCGGCGGCAATTCGGTGGCGAACTTGTAGGGATCAGTGAGCGGTCGGTGCCCATTGGAGACACAGGATAAATGCGTACCCATTGGCTGCTTTCGCAACTGCTGCGGTCACTCAGCCACACGCCCTCTACTAACCATCCCGCCGACTCAGCGCACGCCGCAGGATCGCAAACAACTGGTCGGGATTGAACGGCTTGGTCAGGAAGTCGCTCATCCCCGCCTTGAGGCAGCGTTCCTTGTCCTCGGCAAAAGCATGGGCGGTCATGGCGATGATCGGTAGGTCCCGGTATCCGGGAAGCTGCCTTATCTCCCGCGTCGCCTCCACCCCGCTCAGTCCCGGCATCTGGATGTCCATGAAGATGGCCGCATAGCTGTTCTTCTGCGCCAAGGAGACAGCCTCTGCACCATCCTCTGCAACGGCCGCGACCAGATCGACGGCCTCAAGCAGAGCCATGGCGATTTCCCGATTGATCGGATCGTCATCGACCACCAGAATGCGCTGGCCGCAGTAACGCTGCGCGATAATCGCTTCGGCATTGATGTACTCCGGCGATGATGGGGCCGCGACCACCTCTGCGCCCTTCTTCAGTCGCACGGTAGCCCAGAAGGTGCTGCCGTGGCCTTCCTTGCTGATCACTCCCGCGTCGCCGCCCATCAGCAAGGCGATCCGCTTGGAGATTGCCAGACCCAGACCCGTGCCACCGTATTTGCGGTTCATGGAGCCATCGCTCTGAGTGAAGGCCTGAAACAGTCTGGCCTGTGCCTCGGGGCTAATGCCAATGCCTTGATCGGTGACCTCAAGGCGCAGCAACACGCCGTGCTGGTCTTCCTCTAAGGCGCGGGCACTCACGGTGATCTGTCCTTGCTCGGAAAACTTGATCGCGTTGCCGACGAAATTGATCAGTATCTGTTTCAGGCGCGTGGGGTCGCCGCACAGGTGATCGGGCAATTCAGGGGCGATTTCACTGGACAGGCGTAGCCCTTTGGTTTGGGCCGCGTCGCCTTGCATCTGAACGGCATCGTCAAGCACCTGTGCGAGCGAGAAGTTCCTCTCTTCCAGTGTCAGCCGCTCGGATTCGATCTTCGAGATGTCGAGGATGTCGCTGATGACCTCGAGCAGATGCTGTGCGGAACTCTTGCTCTTGGTAAGCCAGTCGATTTGCTTGGGATCGGTGGCGCGGCGCAACACCAGGTCGATCATGCCCATGACGCCATTCATCGGCGTGCGGATTTCGTGGCTCATGTTGGCGAGGAACATGCTCTTGGTGCGGTTGGCAGCCTTCGCCGCCTCTAGCGCCAAAGTCAGTTCGCTCGTGCGCTGCGCGACAAGGTTTTCCAGAAGGGCCTGCTCGGTGCCGATTTCATGCGCCTGCTCCGGCAATACGGTTGCACGCCGCCTCTGAATTTCGCAGCCGGCTTGATCAATCTGCTTCTGATCTGGCACTCTGGCAGTCACAATGAGTGCCAGTCGCGTGGGTTCCCAGTTGCCTGCCATGGTGATCGTGTCGCGCAGCCAGACGTAGCATCCGTCATGGGCGCGAAAGCGATAGACCACTTCACCCTGTTCGCAATGCCAGAGTATTTCGTCGAAATCCTGCGCTGCGCCCGCCAGATCATCCGGATGAATGTGACCAAGGCGGTATTGCCAATCCCTGCCTACCCAATTCATCGGCAAGTAGCCAAGGATCGGCTCGATCTGCTCGCTGACAAAAACATGCGTTCCGGAGATCAGATCGTATTTCCACGTGATGCTGTCTTCCGCTTCGACCCGATGGGCCTGACTGTCGACCTCGGTCAACCAGTATCCGTTCGTGGACGCCGAGACCTCGTCCAGTAAGGCCAGGCCTCCAGGCACGGGCACGCGTGTGCGACTTTGTCGCTTCTTCATGACCACACCCATTACGGGATTACCAGTTTGATCGTGCTCAGCAACTCGTTGGCGGTGGCCGGCTTGACCAGCCAGCCGGACGCGCCGGCGGCCTTGGCTTCCAGCCGCCTGGATTGCTGCGACTCAGTGGTAAGGAACAGGATGGGCATGAACTTGTAGTTCGGCAGGCCGCGGGGCATCGTCGGGCGATGACGGTGTTGTCCAGTCCGACAACTGCCCCAGGCAGGCAGGCATGTCTTTTTGCTTGTCATAGAAACGGTCCGCGCCCAATTCCATGCACCGCTCACGATAGTCGGGCTGTGCGTGGCTGGTCATCACCGCGACTTTGATTGCCGGCCACGCGATCTTGACGTGCTTCAGGACCGCCAGCCCGCTGCCAGCCGACAACCGCAGGTCGAGCAGCACAACATCGGGCTGGAGCCGTGTGATTAGCCACTGTTTTGAGGATGCCAAGCGCCGCAGCACTGGCTTGCAGGAACAGTGCATCAACCCGGTTAGCCAGGGGACCGAAGTAGAGCACGTCGCTACCGTAGGTTACGTGGCTCAACCCGCCCGGCCACAACGCAAGGTAATAGCCCGGCGCCAGCAAGCTCGCATCGGCCGTTTCGTAGCGGCAGGCCTGCTGCGCCGAATTCACTAGGCGGGCTGAGGACACGAACGATTTCAGTTTGTCGAAATTTGTTCATGGGACTTGCAATTTTTTTCAGTTTCCACTCTCCTGATCTGGAGGAGGCTTTGGTGCCCTCCCAGCTACTGACTAGTTTTTGCCAAGGCATTCACGTCATGTTCGGCCTGGAACCAGTCATCCATCTCGCATCCTGATGCAAAGCCACGATGCTCGGCACGAAAATATGCCGAGACCGCAATCATCTCTTCGTGACTGGGCACAGCATCGTTCTGTTCGGCACAGGCGTTGGCCATCATGCCGACAGTCTTCGAAGAGCCGTTGCCTTTCTTGGCGACCTGAACTGCTGCTTGAACCGCTTCTCTGGGGGCTTTCATCTTCTCCTCCGATTCGATAGGTGATACCGCTGCGAGGAATCAAGCGCCGGCTTGATTTCCGTAGATTGCCGTGCTGCCAGCCTTCGGGCTGGCATAAGCCCAAACGAGGTAAGCACATTGCAGTTCGACCAGCGCGCGCTGTGCATCGGAGTCACCACCCGACGCCCGCCTGAATAGTGTTTCGGAACGCAGGTCGGCAGCATGGGCGATCTCCATCGAGGAAGTGGCCGACGGCAAACCTACGATGTCGTGGAGTGCATGAATCATGGATCGTCTCCTTCTCTCGGGCCGCGCCGCGTTGCATTGTTTTGTGTTCGGGCGCGGCCCCTAGCGCTCCTCCTCAGGCCGCCTTCTTCGCCCGGGCCGCTTGCAAAGCCGCGCCCCCGTTTGCAATCGGTGATGCCTTTGTGCTCCCCATCAGGTCTTTCATGAATTGCCCGGAAAGACCTGCATTCGCGCTCTGCATCATCTGCAACAGTTCGCTCTGGTAGCATCGCGATCTTCCTGGTTTACAACCGGCGGAGCGCCGGCGACTTCGAGCGCTCGGTGGGTAAAGCCCATTCGCAAGTTCGATAGCGCGGGTCGCTGCAGGATGGCGCAGCGACAGCAGGCTTCGCTGAATCCGCGTAGTCGCTACCGTGGATTGCCTTCCGTGCGTTGCAGGCATCGCCCGTCGGCAAAGAATGCGAAGCCGCTGCGTCCTTCTTCATTTGCCATTGTTCTTGATTCATCTCGGGGTTACCAGTCGGGGCCGCATCGCTGTTGTGCGGGAACATTGATTCCACTGATCGCAACATACGCCTGCGGCAAGGTTTAGTATGTCCACTTTCGGACATATGGCGAAGATAGTTCGGCGTAGAGTCAGGACGCCGGAAGCTCGCGATGTCAATCTTGCCGAGAAGCCCGGTTTTGGACTTGCGCTGGGAGGCTGAGAAATGAACGCGCTGCTCACCACCCCGAAACAGAACCGCCTCCTATCGGCCTTGCCGGCGGCCGAATACCTGCGGCTGGAGCCCGAACTGGAAGCAGTGTCTCTGGCCCCGGGTCAGGTTATCTATGAGGCCGGCGATACGCTGGAGTTCCTCTATTTTCCGACGGCGGGCATCATTTCACTGCTCTGGACCACCGCAAGCGGGGCCACGTCTGAACTGGCGATGACCGGCAACGATGGCCTGGTCGGCATTCCGGCGGTTCTCGGCAGCGAGACCACGACGCATCGCGCGGTCGTCCAAAGTCCGGGCAGCGCCTATCGAATCCGCTCTGAGGTTGCTCACTGGGTGCTCGATCAGGGGGGCGAGTTGCTGCGTCTGGTGATCCTGTATGCCCAGGCCCTGATGACCCAGATGGCGCAGATTGCGCTGTGCAATCGCCACCATAGCGTCGAGCAGCAACTGTGCCGCTGGATTCTCCTCTGTCTGGATCGGCTGCCGGGCGTGCAACTGAACACGACCCAAGCCACCATGGCCCAGTTGCTCGGCGTGCGCCGCGTTGCGGTCTCCGAGGCGGCGGGCAAACTTCAGGCCGCAGGTCTGATCACCTATAGCCGCGGGCAAATCACGATTCTGGACCGTCCCAAGCTGGAAGCCCGCGCCTGCGAATGCTATGCGGCGATGAAGAAGGAGTCGGATCGCCTCCTGCGCTCGATGCCGAACGTCCTCAATCCGCCCCGGGTTCGCCCCAGTCCGAAGAACATCCGTACGCGCGCCGAAAAGCGGTTCAAACACATGCAGGTCAGCACACCCTGTTCGCCAGCCGATGTGAATCGCCTGGTGCATGAACTGCAAGTGCGTCAGATCGAACTGGAACTGCAGAACGAGGAAATTGCCAACGCCTACGCCGAAGCCGATACGGTCCGCGAGCGCTATTCCGACCTCTACGATTTCGCGCCGGTGGCCTACGTGACCCTTGACGCGCTCGGCGTCATCCGGCAGACCAACCTTGCAGGAGCGATCCTGCTGGGCATAAAGCGATCGCAGATCAAGCAGCATCGCTTTGGCGCATCCGTGTCGGCCGCCTTTCTATCCGAGTTCAACCAGTTCCTCGCGGACGTGCTGGATGGACGAGCCCGCAAGACCTGCGAGATCGAACTCAATCCGACACAGCAGCGGGGCGTCTCTATCGTCCATATTGAGGCGATTGCCGACGAAGGCGGGCGGGAATGCCAAATGGTCATCAGCGACGTGACGGTACAAAGACGAAGTGAATACGCGTTACGGGAGCGCGAACAGTACCTGCGTGCCTTGCTCGACAACTTCCCCTTCCTGGTTTGGCTGAAGGACGACCAGAGTCGCTTTCTCGCCGTCAATCGGCCGTTTGCGGCTCAATTCGGCTGGCCATCGGCGGAGTCATTGGTCGGCAAGACGGATTTCGATATCGCCTCCCAGGATTTGGCTGAGGCCTACCGCGCTGATGACCGGGCGATTCTCGAGAGCGGCAAGAGCAAGATTGTCGAGGAGTGGATCGAGGACCGCGGCGAGCGGCGCTGGAGTGAAACCTTCAAGTCGCCCGTGACGCTCGACGAACGCGTGATCGGCACCGTGGGATTTGCGCGCGACATCACCGCGCGCAAGAATGCCGAAGCCGCGTTGCGCGAAAGCGAGGAACAGTTTCGCACCTTGACAACGCTGGCGCCGGTGGGCATCTACCTGACCGATACTCAGGGCCAGTGCATCTACGTCAATTCGCGCTGGTGCGAGATGGCCGGCGTGAAGCCACACGAGGCTCTCGGCGACGGATGGAAAAATGCCTTGCACCCCGAGGACCGCGATAAGGTCTTTGCAAGTTGGGAAAAGATGGTGGCATCACAGGGCAAATGGGGAACCGAATACCGCTTCAAAACCCGGGAAGGCAAGACCACGTGGGTCTATGCACTGGCCTCTCCGCTGTGGGACGCGGCGGGAGAGGTCGTCAAATATCTGGGCATCAACATGGACATCACTGAGCGTAAACAGATGGAACAGGAATAACCTTTGGCGGGCCAATTGTGATGCGCCGTCGTGCCGAAGTGGCGCTGGCCGAGGCCAAGGCAGCAAGACCAAGCGAGAGCAGTTATGACCAATGGTTTTGTGACAGTCGACGGGACAGACGGCGCGGAGCCCTGATTCAAGCAGGCGCTCTATGTCCGGTATGGGTTTGACTCCAGACGAATTGGAGAGCGTATTTCTTGGGTTCCGACTGCCCGGTAGTGGCCGGCAACTGCCCCCGAGCAAATATACGCCAACGGCGGCAAAGCGCCAGAATGCCGACCTTCAGTTAAACATATCCATAGAGCATAGCCAGCGGCCGCTTCCGAAAATCCGAGTTGCCTGCGAATGACCGCTCTCGATTTCCGCCAGCGGCAGGTATGGTTAAGGTTTGTTCGATGTCTGCCCTGGACGTGATGACGCGGGGATGATGCACAGGGATCAGCGGGCAGACGTTGAATAAACCTCGAAGGAGGAAACCGCGGGATGCAGCGGGGG
>CAJBYR010000213.1 GCA_903959855.1 uncultured beta proteobacterium | reverse complement strand
GCCCCTCGGGCAAAATGGACCACCCACCCCCCAACCCCCGCCCCGGGGGCGGGGGCGACTAGACGGAGAGGCACCAAATGGCATATAGCGAAAAAGTACTGGATCACTACGAGAACCCCCGCAACGTCGGTTCCTTCGGCAAGGACGATGAAGGTATTGCGACCGGCATGGTCGGGGCGCCCGCCTGTGGCGATGTCATGAAGTTGCAGCTCAAGGTCGGCAAGGACGGCGTCATCGAGGACGCCAAGTTCAAGACCTATGGCTGCGGCTCTGCGATTGCCTCGTCTTCCCTGGTGACGGAGTGGGTCAAGGGCAAGACGATCGATCAGGCGCTGGAGATCAAGAACACCCAGATCGCCGAGGAACTGGCGCTTCCGCCGGTGAAAATCCACTGTTCCATCCTCGCCGAGGACGCCATCAAGGCCGCAGTGGCAGACTACAAGAAAAAGCACGGAGCCTGATCATGAGCGCATGTACCACGACGACGTCCGAGGCGCCGGCTGCACCGCAGGCGGTTCCGGTGAATTGGCAGGGCGCCGAGCGTGCCAGCCCGGTCACCTTGAGTGCCCGGGCAGCCGACCATATCGCCAGGTTTCTCGCCAAGCGCGGCAAGGGCATCGGCATCCGCCTCGGCGTGCGTACCTCCGGTTGCTCGGGCATGGCCTACAAGCTTGAATTTGCCGATGGCCCGAATCCAGAGGACATCGAGTTCATCAGCCACGGGGTGAAGGTTCTGGTCGATCCGAAGAGCCTGCCGTATCTGTCCGGCACCGAACTCGACTACGCGCGCGAAGGTCTCAATGAGGGTTTCAAGTTCAACAACCCGAACGTCAAGGATGCTTGCGGTTGCGGCGAGTCCTTCAACGTTTGAGCCGCGGGGCGTCGTGACGACATTCGCTCTGGATTTCTCCGCCGACCACTTCGCGCTGTTCGACATCGAGCGTGGGCAGGGCATCGATACCGCAGCACTGGAAACGCGTTTCCGCGACATCCAGGCCCAGGTGCATCCTGACAAGCATACCCAGGGATCCGATGCCAACCAACGACTGGCCATGCAATGGGCGACCCGCGTCAATGAGGCCTACCAGACCCTGAAGTCGCCTTTGGCGCGGGCCCGCTACCTGCTGCAGTTGCAGGGACATGATGCCCAGGTCGAGAGCAACACATCGATGCCCATGGAGTTCCTGGTGGCACAGATGGAGTTGCGCGAGGCGGTGGCCGAGGCGAAGGTCGGCGCTGACGACACGGCGCTTGATGAATTCAGGCGCAAGCTGGTCGCCGAGATGAAGCAGGAATACCAGCGCCTGCAGGAACTGATCGACGTCCGGCGTGACTATGCCGGCGCAGCCGGTCTGGTGCGCCAGTTGATGTTCCAGGAAAAGCTGCTGCACGAGATCGACGACGCGCTCGAGGCCGTATTCGCCTGAGATATCCGAACCATCCGAAGTGCCCGCCAGGGCACCACTGAAAACAGCAAATGGCACTCCTGCAAATTGCGGAGCCCGGCGAGTCCGACGCTCCCCACGAACACCGGCTTGCGGTCGGCATCGACCTGGGCACCACCAACTCGCTGGTCGCCACCGTGCGCAGCGGCATGAGCCTGGTGCTCAATGATGAACGCGGACGGTCCCTGCTGCCTTCGATCGTGCGCTACGCCGGCGGCGGCGAGATCGAGGTCGGTTATGCGGCCCAGGCCCACCAGGCGTCGGATCCGCGCAATACCGTGGTCTCGGCCAAGCGTTTCATGGGCCGCGGGCGCAAGGATATCGCCCACGTCGAAATGCTGCCCTACGACTTCATCGATGCCGAGGGCATGGTCAAGCTGAAGACTGCGCAGGGCGTCAAGAGCCCAGTCGAAGTCTCCGCGGAAATCCTCCGGGCCCTGCGTATCCGCGCCGAAGCCTCGCTGGGCGGCGAGCTGACCGGCGCGGTGATCACCGTGCCGGCCTATTTCGACGATGCCCAGCGCCAGGCCACCAAGGATGCCGCGCGCCTCGCCGGCCTGAACGTGTTGCGCCTGCTCAACGAGCCGACTGCGGCCGCCATCGCCTACGGTCTGGACAATGGTGCCGAGGGCGTCTATGCGGTTTTCGACCTCGGCGGCGGCACCTTCGACATTTCGATTCTGCGCCTGTCGAAGGGGGTCTTCGAGGTGATGGCCACCGGCGGCGATTCGGCGCTCGGCGGCGACGATTTCGACCATCGCGTATTCTGCTGGATCATCGAGCAGGCGGGCCTCGCACCCCTTTCACCGCAGGATGTGCGCCTGCTCCAGGTCAGGGCGCGCGAAGCCAAGGAATACCTCTCGCAGCACAGCGAGGCGCCAATCACGGTCAAGCTCGGCAGCGGCGAGTATGTGGATGTAACCCTGACCACCGACATCTTCACCGAGATCACCCGCACCCTGGTGCAGAAGACCCTGGTGCCCTCGCGCAAGGCACTGCGCGATGCCGGCCTCACAGCGGAAGACATCAAGGGTGTGGTCATGGTCGGCGGCTCCACGCGCATGCCACAGATCCAGCATGCGGTCGGCGAGTTCTTCCGCCAGGAGCCGCTCAACAACCTCGATCCGGACAAGGTGGTGGCGCTGGGTGCGGCGATTCAGGCCAACCTGCTGGCGGGCAATCGCGCCGCCGGCGATGACTGGCTGCTGCTCGACGTGATCCCCTTGTCGCTCGGTCTGGAAACCATGGGCGGGCTGGTGGAGAAGGTGATTCCGCGCAACAGCACCATACCGATCGCCCGTGCCCAGGAGTTCACCACCTACAAGGACGGCCAGACGGCGCTCGCGGTGCATGTGGTGCAGGGCGAGCGCGAACTGGTCTCCGATTGCCGCAGCCTCGCACGCTTCGAACTGCGCGGCATACCGCCGATGGTGGCCGGTGCGGCGCGCATCCGCGTCACTTTCCAGGTGGATGCCGATGGCCTGCTGTCCGTTGCGGCGCGGGAACTGACCAGCGGCCATGAGGCGCGTATCGAGGTCAAGCCATCCTATGGCCTTTCCGACGATGAAATCGCGGCGATGCTGAAGGACAGCTTCAGCCACGCCTCCGACGATGCCTTCCGCCGCGCCCTGCGTGAAGCCCAGGTTGAGGCGCAGCGCCTGATCGAGGCCGTCCAATCTGCCTTGAAGGAGGACCCGGAATTGCTGAGCGCAGCCGAACGCAGCCACGTCGACAATGCCATTGTCCGCCTGCAGGCGACCATCATGGGTGACGACCGGCGCGCCATCGATCAGGCCATGGATACACTGAGCAAGGGCACCGACGAGTTCGCCGCGCGGCGCATGAACAAGAGCGTGAGCAAGGCGCTGTCCGGCAAAAAGATTGATCAGATAGGAATTGACGCATGACCCAGATCATCATCCTGCCGCATGTGGAGCTTTGTCCGGACGGCGCAGTGCTCGATGTCGCCCCCGGGACCACCCTCTGCGATGCACTCCTGAACAACGACATCGAGATCGAGCATGCCTGTGAGAAGTCCTGCGCCTGTACTACCTGCCATGTGGTGATCCGCGAAGGCTTTTCATCCCTGGACGATGCCGAGGAAATCGAAGAGGATCTGCTCGACAAGGCCTGGGGCCTTGAGCCCGCCTCGCGCTTGTCGTGCCAGGCCGTCGTCGGCCAGACCCCGCTGGTGGTCGAGATTCCAAAATACACGATCAACATGGTCAAGGAAGGACACTCGAAAAAGTGAAGTGGACAGATTCCCTGGAGATCGCCATACAGCTCTCCGAAGCCCATCCCGAGGTCGATCCGACGCGCCTGAATTTCGTCGATCTGATGACATGGGTCATGGCCCTGCCCGGATTCGAGGAAAGCGAAAGCCACTGCGGCGAGAAAAAACTCGAAGCCATCCAGCAGGCCTGGATCGACGAAGTCGAATAGGAATGTTCGTCGATACCCACTGCCATCTCGACGCTGCGGAGTTCGACGGCGATCGCGATGCGGTGGCGGCGGCGGCGGCGCAGGCCGGCGTCGGCCTGATTGTCGTGCCATCCGTGGAGCGCGCCAATTTTGGCGCCGTCGCCTCTGTGTGCCGTGACCATGGTGGCTGCCTGCCGGCCTATGGCATCCACCCCATGTACGTTGATCGGGCGCGCGACGAGGATCTCGATGCCTTGCGCGAAACGGTGCTCCGTGAGCAGCCCCTGGCCATTGGCGAAATCGGCCTCGATCGCTTTGTCGAAGCGCGCGATGATGCCCGCCAGGAGTTCTGGTTCAGTTCTCAGCTGCAGATTGCGCGCGAGGCCGGCTTGCCGGTGCTGCTGCATGTGCGCCGTGCGATTGATCCGGTACTGAAACAGCTGCGTCTTTGCAAAGTCGCTGGTGGCGTTGCCCACGCCTTCAATGGCAGCCGGCAACAGGCTGACGAATTCATCAAGCTCGGCTTCAAGCTTGGCTTTGGTGGCGCGATGACCTTCCCCCGCGCCAACCGCATCCGCGAATTGGCGGCGACCTTGCCGCTCGACGCGATCGTTCTCGAAACCGATGCCCCCGACATTGCGCCCGAATGGCAGGTCGGCAGGCGCAATGCGCCGGATCAGCTACCTGCCATCGCACGCGCGCTGGCCAGGCTGCGCGGCATAACGGTGGAAGCCTTGGCGGCGGCGACTACCGCCAATGCCATGGCGGTACTTCCCCGGCTCGCTCGGTTACACTGAATCCCCCAACGACACCCACCACCCCTGAGAGGAGAGTCAAATGAGCACAACCATCACCCTGCGAGGCAATCCCGTCCGCGTTGACGGCGATTTCCCCGGCGTCGGCGCCAGTGCACCGGCAATGACCCTGACCAGCGGCACGCTTGCCGATGTCAGCCTGAAAGACTTTGCCGGCAAGCGCAAGGTTCTGAATATTTACCCGAGCATCGATACGCCGACCTGTGCCAAATCGACGCGCAAGTTCAACGAGGCCGCTGGCGGCCTGGCGAACACCGTCGTGCTTTGCGTTTCCGGCGACCTGCCGTTTGCCGCCAAGCGCTTTTGCGAAATGGAAGGGCTGGCCAATGTCGCCCATTTGTCGACCTTCCGCCATCCTGAATTCATGAAAGCCTGGGGCGTTGCCTTTGCCGAGGGCCCGATGGTCGGTCTTACAGTACGCGCCGTGGTCGTCCTCGACGAGAGCGACAAGGTGATCCACGCCGAGATGGTGCCGGAGATCGCGCAGGAGCCGGATTATGAGGCGGCACTGAAGTCTCTGGCCTGAAGCAGAGCAAAGTCGGCGTTACCTGCCCGCGAAGCGGAATCCCAGGTAGGCAGAGCCCCGCCAGCGCCGACTCTTGAATGAAAACGGGAGCCGCGGCTCCCGTTTTTTTACGCCGTCTTGCTGGCGCGCTTGCGTTCGATTTCCGTGAGGAATCGCTTGCGCAGGCGAATCGACTTCGGCGTGATTTCGACCAGTTCGTCGTCGGCGATGAATTCGACGGCCGATTCGAGCGTCATCAGGATCGGCGGCACCAGGCGCACGGCTTCGTCGGTGCCGGAGGAGCGCACGTTGGTCAGCTGCTTGCCTTTGATCGGGTTTACCACGAGGTCGTTGTCGCGGCTGTGGATGCCGATGATGATGCCTTCGTAGAGCGGGTCGCCGTGGCTGACGAACATGCGGCCGCGGTCCTGCAGCTTCCACAGAGCGTAAGCGACGGCGGCGCCGTCATCCTGCGAAATCAGCACGCCATTGCGGCGTTCGGCCATGACGCCGGCCATCGGGCCGTAGTCGTCGAAAATGTGGCTGGCCATGCCGGTGCCACGGGTCGCGGTAAGGAACTCTCCCTGGAAGCCGATCAGGCCGCGGGCCGGAATGCGGTATTCGAGCCGTACGCGGCCCTTGCCGTCGGATTCCATGTTGAGCAGTTCGCCGCGACGGCGGCCAAGCTCTTCCATGACGGCGCCCTGATTGTCGTTTTCGATATCGACGGTGAGCAGTTCATAGGGCTCACACTTCTCGCCGTTGATCTCCTTGAACAGCACGCGCGGGCGCGATACCGCCAGTTCGTAGCCTTCGCGGCGCATGGTTTCGAGCAGGATGGTCAGGTGCAGTTCGCCGCGGCCGGAGACCAGGAATACGTCGGCATCCGCGGTTTCCTCAACGCGCAGGGCGACGTTGGACAACAGTTCCTTCTGCAGGCGCTCGCGGATCTGGCGGCTGGTGACGTACTTGCCTTCCTTGCCGGCCAGCGGCGAGGTGTTGACCTGGAAATTCATGGTCAGCGTCGGTTCATCCACCACCAGCGGGGCCATGCCGACCGGCGCTGCCGGGTCGCAGAGGGTGACGCCGATGCCGACCTGTTCGATGCCGGTCACCAGCACGATATCGCCGGCTTCGGCTTCGCTCGCCTGCTCGCGCTCGAGGCCGGTGAACATCATGATCTGGGCGATTTTCGACTTGCCCTTGTTTTCGTCGCCGTACATCACGGTGACTTCCTGACCTGCCTTCATGCGGCCCTGCTTGATGCGACCGATGCCGATGCGGCCGACGTAGCTGTTGTCGTCGATGGAGCCGATCTGCAGTTGCAGGGGCTGGTCGACATCGACATCGGGCTGCGGCGTGTGCTTGATGATGGCCTCGTAGAGCGCGCGCATGTCGGTGCCGGGTTTGGTCGCGTCGAGCATGGCGAAGCCGTTCAG
>CAJBYR010000212.1 GCA_903959855.1 uncultured beta proteobacterium | reverse complement strand
AGGTTGGACAGTGCCTGCAACCATTGTTCGACGGGCAGGCCGATCGACATCAGGTAACGCGAAATCAGGCCGCCGATACCCGCAAATCCCGAGCGCGGATTCGCCACCAGCCCCAGCAGCATCAACACCACGCCGGTCACCAACAGGGTTTGCAGCAGCGCTTCGACATAGTCGCTGCCCAGCAGCAGCATGGCCGCGAGGCTGCCCAGCATCAGAACGGTGAGCAGGAGAAAGATGAACAGGCTATAGACGAAATCGACGACCTCGCGCGAGCTGTCCATTTCCTGCCCCTGCGGCAACAGGCCCATCACCAACAGCAGCATGACCAGGCCGGCATGGCCGAGCCAGACGATTTCCTGGGGTGGCCGGGCCTGGGGCACCGCCAGCGGTGCCGCCAGCAGCAGCAGCGCTACGACAAGGAAAGAGAGCGCCAGCAGATAGAACATGCGCGCCGCGCGCGTGTCATAGAGCAGGACCTTGCCGCCGACGATGCCCGCCAGCATCATGATCCACAGCGTGATCATCCAGCCCTTCAGGTAGGCCCCGGCAAGCAGCGCCACCGCCAGCACGGCGATCAGCGACGTCACCGAGAGTCGCTGCCCGGTATGAACGAATGGCTGCCAGAGAATGAACAAACCCAGATGGGCGATGAACAGCGTTCGTCCGAACAGGGTATCCGGGCCCTGCCAAAGAACCACGTACAGCGCCGCCAGCAAGGCCAGCAGCAACCCGCGCCGCAAGGCAATCAGGCGGGCCGGCAATGTGACTGAGAGCGGGGTAGGCGCCAAGGAAGCGGGTGGGTCGGCAGGACAAGGAAGGGGAGCGTAAGGCGGATTCTAGTGACTGATTTATAAGGCCATCTGCCAAATAGCTGACGATGCTGTCCAATATTCGACAGATGGAAATCGTTGAAACTCAAAGAAAAAACATAACATGTTGTTTTATTGACGATTTATAAACTGGCACGGTAGATGCTTTATGTTGCATGTCAAAACACCAAAATCGGAGAAAATCATGAAATCCAGACAAGCAGGTTTTACCCTCGTCGAAATCGCCATCGTGCTGGTCATCATCGGCCTGCTGCTGGGCGGCGTGCTCAAGGGCCAGGAACTGATCAACAGTGCCAAGGTGAAGAACTTCGCCACTGACTTCCGCAACATCCCCCTCTTCATCTACGGCTACCAGGACAAGTACAAGGCCCTGCCGGGTGATCACCATACCGTGACGACGGCAATCACCAATTCGAATCTGGCGAGCACCCCCATCCAATCCGGGAATCCGGGCGTTAACTGCACGAATCCAAGCGGCACCTCCACCTGTACCGGCAACGGCGTGATCGACGGCATTTGGACCTCGATCACCATGACGGATGAAACCCAGCTGTTCTGGCAGCATGTGCGCATGGCCGGCCTGGCCGCCGGCCCGACGTCGAATGCCTCCGACCTGCGGCCGACCAACGCCGACGGCGGCTTCATCGGCATCGAGAGCGGCTCGGCAGCCACGGGCGGCCCCTACATCCTCGGCATGACCCCGACCTACCTGGTCTGCTCGACCGGCATCCTCGGCAAGTACGCCAAGCAGCTCGACACCACGATCGACGACGGCAACACCGCCACCGGTTCGATGCGCGTCGTCACCGCAGCGCATGTCCGCGGTGGTGCGGCCGCGGCGACCTCAGCGGTCGAAGACTCGAACTCCTTCATCGTCTGCATGGGTCTGTAAGCCGGACCGCACAAACCCGATTCAAAGCCCGCTTCGGCGGGCTTTTTTTCTGGCCGTTCGGATGCCGTCACACACCGCCCGCCTGACCGCCGTCATCGCCCTGGCGGCGATCTGGCTGCTCACCCACCGCTATTTCGGCATCCAGCACGATGGCCAGTTCTATGCGGTGCAGGCGCTGGCCCGCATCGACCCCGCCGCCTACGCGCACGACATCTTTTTCAGCTTCGGCTCGCAAGACAATTACAGCCTTTTCAGCCCGATCTATGCCTGGCTGATCGGCACAACCGGGCTCGACCGGGCCGCCTTTGTGTTGCTGGCGGGCGCCCATCTGGCGTGGGCCTTGGCGACATTCGCCCTGGCACGGCAATGGCTGCGCGGGCCGGCGCTCTGGATCGGCCTCGGGCTGCTGTTCGCGGTGCCGGGCCACTACGGGTCGCAGGCTGAAATGGCCCATGATGTCCTGCGCTACGGTGAAAGCTTCCTGACGGCGCGCAGTTGGGCCGAACCGCTGGTTCTGGCCGGCGTGGCCGCCGCCATCGGCGATCGCCACCGGCTCGCGCTCGCCGCCATGGCCGCCGCATTTCTCTGCCATCCGATCATGGCGCTACCGGGTGTGATCTTCCTCGTCAGCCAGCGTTGGCACATTAAGGCATGGCAGCTCGCCCTGCTCGCGATTCTTGCCGCCGGCTGCGCCTTCCTGATGCCGGAAATGGATGCCGAATGGCTGGACGAAGTGCGCCGCCGCGCCCGCTTCGTCATGCTCGATACCTGGTCCTGGGGTGAACTGCTGGAACCCCTGGCCTGGGCCGGCATTCTGCTCGCGGCGGCGAGCCGGGCCGAAGAGCGGCTGCGGGCTGCGTGCCGTGCCCTGGCGATCGCCGGCATTGCCGGCTTCTATCTGGCGCTGTTGGGCACGGCCAGCCACGCCGCGCTGCTGATCCAGGCCCAACCCTGGCGCTGCCTGTGGCTGCTGAAGCTCACCGCACTGCTGGCGCTGACGATGATGTTCGCCCGGCACTGGCAACGTTCGGCCGCCGACCGCTGGCTGCTGCTGGGGCTCACTGCCGCCGCCCTGACGGCGCAAACCCTGGGGGGCCCGGTGGCGCTGGCGCTCGCCCTGCTGGCGCACAACGCTTGGCGCGACGGCGAGGCGCCCGCGTTGCCGCGCTGGCTGCCGGTCGCTGGTTCGCTGGCGTTGGCGATCACCTTGCTGGAAGCCCTGCTGGCACTCCTCCAGCAGTTTGGCTTCCTCGCGCAGCGAATCGGTGACATGCTGGCAGAGAACAGCCTGATGCCGACCGGTGACCTTGCCGCCTACTTCCAGGGCCCGCTGGCCTTGTTGCTGCCGGTTGGCTTTGCCTTGCTGCTCCAGCTGCAAGGGCGTCGGCCACGACTGGCGCTGGCGCTGGCGGTACTTGCAACCGGTAGTGCGGCGGCGGGCTGGTACCGCACCAACGATGCGCTGCAACAGTTCGTGTATTCCACGCCTCAGGCGCGCCCCTTCGGCGACAGTATTGGCCCCCGGGAAACGGTGTATTGGCAAGGCAACCTCCAGTACACCTGGTTTGTCCTGCGCCAAAGCGGCTACGCGTCGAAAGAACAGGGGGCCAGCGCACTGTTCTCGCGTCCGGCTGCCATTGAATCGGCGCGGCGCCTGAACAGGCTCGCCATCTTCGACACGGCAAATGCCTCGTCCGCTGTGGAAGTTCGGGCAGCCGCCTTGCGCGATCTGTGCCGCGACCCGGCACTGGACGTCGCGGTCCTGGGCCAGCCGATCGCCGGCCTGACAACGGCTTCCTGGTTCGACCCGCTGCGCCAGGCGCCCTGGTCCCTGTATCGTTGTGCCGACCTGCGCACCGCCCATACTGCAACGGACCGGGCCGGAGCATGAGACCCGCCCCGGCACCCGATTCACCCATGCCAGCCGAATTCGGCCGCTACTTTCTCGCCAGCCTCGCCGCGCTGGCGCTCGATGTCGCCGTGCTGCAAATCACCGCCGCATGGACGCACTACCTGTTGGCGGCCTCGCTGGGATTCATCGCCGGGGCCTGCGCGATCTACCTGCTGTCCACGCGCTGGGTGTTTCGTCACCGCAAGCTCGCCGGGAAAGCACCGGTCGAGTTCTCGGCCTTCGTCGCCATCGGCCTTGCGGCTTTGGCGCTGAACGACCTCATCATCTATGTCGCGGTCGATCACTTCGCCCAGGCGCTGCTGGTCGCCAAGCTGATCGCCGCCGGGGCAAGCTTCCTGTTCAACTACACGGCCCGAAAGCTGGCACTATTCTGAAGGCATGAAACCCACCGTCATCATCATCGGCGCCGGTCCGGCCGGCCTCACCGCGGCACTGGAACTGGTGCGCGACGGCCGCCTGCAGCCGGTCGTGCTGGAAGCCGCGGACAGCGTGGGCGGGCTTTCGCGCACGGTCGAGTACAAGGGCAACCGCATGGACATCGGCGGCCACCGCTTTTTTTCCAAGTCGGACTGGGTGATGAACTGGTGGCGCGACATCCTGCCGATCGCCGCCGACCAGCCGGAGCCGCTGATCGCCTACCGCGGCAAACAGCGCAAAGTCGGCGCTGACGGCACGGCGATTCCGCCCGACGGGCGCGCCCTGCTGGTGCGCCAGCGCCTGTCGCGCATCTATTTCCTGGGCCGCTATTTCGACTACCCGATCACGCTCAATGCCGCAACCCTGAAGAACCTCGGGCCCCTGCGCCTGGCGCACATCGGCACCAGCTACCTGAAGGCAATGCTGTTGCCGCGCAAACCGGAACGAACCCTTGAAGACTTCCTGGTCAACCGCTTCGGCGCCGAACTGTACCGGACCTTCTTCAAGGACTACACGGAAAAAGTCTGGGGCGTGCCCTGCGCCGAGATCGAGGCGGCATGGGGAGCGCAGCGCATCAAGGGGCTTTCGGTGATCAAGGCATTGCGCCACGCCCTGGTCAATCGGCTGGGCATCGGCCACGACGAACCGGCGCGCAATACCAGCCTGATCGAACAGTTCCTTTACCCGCGACTCGGGCCGGGCCAGATGTGGCAGGAGGTCGCGCGGCGCGTTGTGGCCGGGGGCGGCGAGCTGCATTTCGGCCAGCGTGTCAGCGGGCTGACGCATGCACAAGGGCGCATCAGTGCCGTGACAACCGCCGCCAGCAATGGGCAAATGCGCGGGTTCGCGGCAGACCATGTGATCTCGACCATGCCGATCAAGGATCTCGTCGCCGGCCTCGTCCCGCCCGCACCGCCAGAGATCGCCGCGATTGCCGCGGCCCTGCCGTACCGCGACTTCATCACCGTCGGCCTGCTGCTGCGCAAAATGCGGCACAACCCGCAGGCCAACAGCGAACGCGCAGACAACATGCCGCCCGACAACTGGATCTACATTCAGGAACGCGAGGTACGCATCGGTCGCCTGCAGATCTTCAACAACTGGAGCGCGGACCTGGTGGCCGAGCCGGATCGCGTCTGGCTCGGGCTCGAATACTTCTGCGCCGAGGGCGATGAGCTGTGGCGCCTGGACGACAAGGAAATGATCGCCTTCGCCGCGAGCGAACTCGAAAAGATCGGCATGATCGACCGTGCCGACCTGCTCGACGGCACCGTGCTGCGGGTGCCCAAGACCTATCCCGGCTACTTTGGCGCCTATGCCGACTTCCCCCGGTTGCGCGCCTGGCTGGATGGCATGGAGAACCTCTTCCTGGTCGGCCGCAACGGCATGCACCGCTACAACAACCAGGATCACTCCATGCTGACGGCAAAGCTGGCGGTCGAGGCCATCCTCGCCGGCAGCCGCGACAAAGAGGCCATCTGGGCGGTCAATATCGATGACGATTACCACGAAGACAGCGCCGACCGGCGCTGAGCCGGCCGGCGCGGAGAATTGGCGCGCCGTCGATACGGCCTTGTGGTGCTATCTCTTCCTGCCGGTGCCGATTTTCCTGGCCGGCTTCTTCATTCCGGCGATGGGCTTACCGCTGACGCTTCTGGCGCTGGCTGCCGCAGTACATTTCCTTGCGCCCGGCCACGCCGGCGCGCCACCCGACCGCGCCGCGCCCACCGGCTGGATCCTGCTCGCCCTGCTCGCCGCCGCCTGGGCCATGCTCGGCGGTGCCGGCCATCTGCTTCATGCGAATGGAATCGACTGGGTGCCGCGCTTCGCCGTGCTGCGCGACCTGGTTGTCGAGCCCTGGCCGCCGCGCTACGGAGCCGGAGACGACGTCCAGCTGCTGCGGGCGCCGCTGGCCTATTACCTGCCGGCGGCGCTGCTGGCCCACGCCGGCAGCCTTGCGCTGGCGGACACACTGCTCCTGGACTGGACCTGGCTGGGCCTTGCCCTCTTCTTCTGCGCCACTTTCCGGGGGGCGCCGCAACTCCGGCTCGCCGCAGCCCTGGTGTTCGCCTTCGCCAGCGGCCTCGACGTCGCCGGTCTTTTTCTGCACACGGGCAGCCTGCCCTGGCCGACGCAGCACATCGAATGGTGGGCCGCCGGCCTGCAATATTCGTCGAACTCGACGCTGCTGTTCTGGGTGCCCAACCATGGACTGCCAGGCTGGATCGCCGCCGGCTGGCTGTGGCGCTTTCGCCATGACGCCGCCTTCCAGGCGCGACTGCCGACGCTGTTCCTGCCGCTGATGCTGTGGTCTCCGCTGGTGGCCATCGGCCTGCTGCCGCTGGCCTGCGCCTCCGCGGCGAAGCACTGGCGCGCACTGCGGCACGGTGTGCCGACACTGCTGGCGTCCCTCGGCCTGATCGCACTTCCCGCCGCGCTGATTGCCGCCTACCTGCTGCAAGGCATGTTCGGTGGCGATGCCGGGCCGACCGCACTGACACCAACGGCGCCGATCCTGACGCAGCCCATCGGGTTCGGCGCCAAACTGTTGTTCGTATTCCTCGAAGCCGGCATCTTCTGCGTTTTCCTGATCCGGCGCGAACGCTCGCCGCTGACCCTCGCCACCACCGCGACGCTGCTGCTCCTGCCCTGGCTGCAGTTCGGCCCGAACAACGATCTGCTGATGCGTGCATCGATCCCGGCGCTGTGCATCCTCTGGCTGGCGATCGTCGGGGAGCTGACCACACCGGGACGCACCACCGGGCTGGCGAAAGCTTGGCACTTTGCGCTGCTGATCCTATTCGTGCTGGGTAGCGTAACGCCGCTGCAGGAAATCCACCGCGCCCTTGCCGGCAATCGCTGGAAGGCCGATACCAGCATCACGGCGCCGCAGGCGCTGGGCGGGTTTCCCCCGCATTACTTTGTCAGCGAACGCCGGGGCTGGCTATCGTCCGTCATGCGACGCTGACCACGGCTTACTTGCCGCGCAGCAGTCGCTCTTCGCCGGAGGTCACCGCCGCGGCGGTGCCGATCAGCACCACCACATCGCCTTCGATCAATTGCAGCGCGACATCCAGCTTGAGTCCGCGCTGCGTGCGGCGACGAATCGCCGTGGCGTCAGCGCCGACTCCCGCCAGGTCGATCTCGCCGACCGCACGGCCGATGGCCCAGGCGCCGGGCGTCAGCGTCACCGCATGCAGGCGCGGCTGATCGGCATCGGCAAGGTGCGCGCCGGCATCGGTGGCGCCGTGAAAAAAGCCGCGCAACAACGCGTAGTGGTGTTCGCGCATTTCGCGCAGGCGTTTGATCACCTTGTGCATCGGAATGCCCGACAAAGCCAGCGCGTGCGTCGCCAGCATGACGCTGGATTCGAGCGCCTCGGGCACCACCTCGGCAGCGCCGGCGGCATAGAGCTTCTCGATGTCGTCCTGCTCGCGCGCCCGTGCCACGATGGCGGCGTCGGGACGCAGTTCGCGCACGCGGTGGATCACGCGCAGGGCGGCGTCGATGTCGGCAAAGGTGATCACCACCACGCGTGCACGCGACAGGCCGGCCGCGAGCAGGGTCTCCTTTTTCGCCGCATCGCCATAGGAGACTGATTCGGCCGCCATGCTGGCCTCGCGCACGCGTTCCGGGTCGAGATCGAGCGCCATGTAGGAAATCCCCTCGGCCTCAAGAAAGCGCGCCAGGTGCTGGCCGGTGCGGCCGTAGCCGCAAAGGATGGCATGCTTGTCGCTGGCGAGCGACTGCGCCGCCAGCTGGGTCAGCTGCATCGAGCGCAGCAGCCATTCCGAGGCGACGAAACGGAACACCAGGCGCTCGGAAAAATGGATGATCAGGGGTGCCAGCATCAGCGACAGCACCATTGCCGCCAGCACCGGTTGCAGGACCTCGGGGCCGAGCAGCTTGACGTCGCTGCCGCGCGCCAGGATGACGAAACCGAACTCGCCACCGGCGCATAGCCACAAACCGCTGCGCAGGGCCGTCCCCGGCGAACTGCCGAGCAGGCGCGAAGCAAGACCGACTACGGCGAGCTTGATTGCCAGCAGCCCGAGCAGGATGGCGGCCACCAGCCACCACTGGGCAAGAATCTGCTGCACGTCCAGGCGCATGCCGATGGCGACGAAGAACAGGCCCAGCAGCACGTCGCGGAAGGGCTTGATGTCCTCCTCGACCTGGTAGCGGTACTCGGTTTCGCCGATCAGCATGCCGGCGGTAAAGGCGCCCAGCGCCAGCGACAGCCCCGCCATCTCGGTAAGCCAGGCCAGCCCCAGCGTGATCAGCAGCACGTTGAGCATGAACAGTTCGGCGGATTTGCGCCGCGCCACCATGTAAAACCAGGCCGAGAGCAAGCGCTGGCCAAAGTAAAGCACCAGCGCCAGCAGCACGGCAGCCTTGATCATCGCCTCCAGCAAGGCCTCGGCCATCACGTCGACCGGCTGAGAGAACGCCGGGATCAGCACCAGCAGCGGCACCACGGCGATGTCCTGGAACAGCAGCACGCCGATCACCTCGCGGCCGTGGGGCGCATCCAGTTCGCCGCGCTCGGTGAGCAATTTGGAGAGCATCGCCGTCGATGACATGGACAGTGCGCCACCCAGAGCCAGCCCGGCCAGCCAGGGAATGCCGGCAAAACGCGCCAGCAGCGTGGCGACCAGGGTACTGACGACAACCTGGACGGCACCGAGGCCGAAAACGATGCGCTTCATGGAATACAGCCGCGCCAGGGAAAACTCCAGCCCGATGCTGAACATCAGAAAGACCACGCCGAATTCAGCGAGGTGGCGCGTCTGTTCGGTGTCCGGCACCCAACCGGCGGCATGGGGTCCGAGTACCGCGCCCACCAGCAGGTAGCCGAGGATCGGCGGCAAGCCCATCATGCGGAAAATCACCACGACCACAACCGCGGCGGCCAGCAGCAACAGGATCAGCGGCAGTGTATCGGTCATCGGTGAAGGCAAGACGGAAGAGGGGCTGCGTTCGCGGTTGCTATAATTTGGCTCCATCATAATCGCCAGCCCGAGATGAACCAAGCCATTCCACCAAGCGCCGCCGCACTGCCCGACGCGGAGCGCGCCGTGGCCATGGGCCGCCAGGTACTGGAAATCGAGGCGGCCGCGGTGGCGGCGCTCGGGCGCCGGCTCGACGGCAGCTTCGGTGCTGCGGTGGCAATGATCCTCGGCAGCCGGGGGCGCGTCGTCGTCAGCGGCATCGGCAAATCCGGACATGTCGCGAGGAAGCTGGCCGCGACCTTCGCCAGTACCGGCACCCCGGCCTATTTCGTCCACGCTGCCGAAGCCATACATGGCGACCTGGGCATGATCACCCGCGACGACGTGCTGATCGCAATCTCCAATTCGGGCGAGAACGACGAGCTGCTGACCATCGTGCCGCTGGTCAAGCGCCTGGGTGGCAAGCTGATCGCCATCACCGGCAACGAATCCTCGTCACTGGCTCATGAAGCCGACATCCACCTCGATGCCCGCGTCGATCAGGAGGCCTGCCCGCTCAACCTGGCGCCTACCGCCAGCACCACCGCGGCCCTGGCGCTGGGCGATGCACTGGCAGTCGCGCTGCTCGATGCGCGCGGCTTCGGTGCCGAGGATTTCGCCCGTTCGCACCCGGGCGGAGCCCTGGGGCGCAAGCTGCTGACACACGTCGGCGACGTGATGAACACGGCAATGCCCACGCTGCCCGAAAGCGCCATGGTGCCGGTCGCGCTGGCGGCGATGACCCAGGGCGGCATGGGCATGGTGGTGGTGCTCGATGCGGCGGGCAAGATCAGCGGCATCTTCACCGACGGCGACCTGCGCCGCGCCATGGAGCGCCTGGGCGATTTGCGCGCAACCCCGGTGTCGGCGGTCATGTCCCGCCAGCCGCACAGCATCGGCGCACGCCGCCTCGCCGTCGAAGCCGTCGAGATGATGGAAGCCAGGCGCATCAACCAGTTGCTGGTCACCGATGACAAGGGCCAGCTTTGTGGCGCCCTGAACATGCACGATCTGTTCCGCGCCAAGGTGGTCTGATGAGCCAGGCGCTGATCAAGGCCGCCGGGCTGAAATTGATGGGCTTCGACGTCGATGGCGTACTCACCGACGGCACGCTCTACTTCAGCTCCCGGGGCGACGAGATCAAGGCGTTTTCCAGCCTCGATGGCCACGGCCTGAGGATGCTGCAGCGCGCCGGCATCGAAGTGGCGATCATCAGCGGGCGCCGCTCTCAAGCGCTGCAGCTGCGCGCCGAGAACCTCGGCATCCGCGAGCTGCACATGGGCGTCGAGGACAAACGCGGCCTGATGCAATCCCTGGCGCAAGCCCGTGGCATTGCCCCGGGGCAAACCGGCTACATGGGCGACGATGTCGTCGATCTGCCGATCCTGCGCGCCTGCGGATTTTCCGCCACCGTGGCCGACGGTCACGACGAGGTCAAATCGCGTGTCGATTACGTCGCCGCCCTGGGCGGCGGGCGCGGCGGTGTGCGTGAGGTGTGCGAACTGATTCTGCGTGCCCAGGGCAAATGGCAAGCGGCGATGGCGGAGTACCTCGCATGAGGGACCAAAGCACCTCGCTGGTGCCGCTGGCGATGCTGCTGCTGCTGGCGGCACTGACTTTCTGGCTCAGTCGCGTGATCGAGGGCGACAAGCCGCGCGCGCCCGAGCGCCACGATCCCGACTATGGCGTCGAGCGCTTCATGGTGCGTCGCTTCGACATCGACGGCAAATTGCAGCACACCCTGGTCGGCGAAAAGCTGGTGCACTATCCTGACGATGACACCACCATCGTGACCGCGCCGCACATCACCTATCACCAGACTGCTCCCACCGAAGTCAGCGCGCGCATGGCTTACATCGGACGTGACGGCAAGGAAATCGACCTGGTCGACTCGGTCCAGATCGTCCGCCAGGGCGCCTCGGGCGATGACCCGCCGACCCAGATCGACACCCGCAGCCTGAAGATCTTTCCCGACGAGGAAAGGGGCCTCACGCGCGACCCGGTGACGATCACCCAGGGACACAGCATCATTCGCGGACAAGGCATGGAAATCGACAACAAGACCGGCGTCTCGGTGCTGCATGGCCGGGTCAAGGGTACCCTGTACAGCAAACGCACGGAGACACCATGAACGCATATCCGAAAATCGCCGCTTTTGCCGGCATCACCTGTCTGCTGCTGGCGACAGGCATATCCCGCGCGGAAAAAGCCGATCGCGACAAACCCGTCAACATCGACGCCGACCGGGTCAGCGTCGACGACGTGAAGAGAACGCAGATCTTCGAGGGCAATGTGCAACTGGCCAAAGGCACGCTGGTGATCCGCGCCGAGCGCATTGTCGTGCAACAGGACGATGACGGCTACCAGCGCGGCGTCGCCAGCGGCGGCACGACCCTGCCCAATTTCCGCCAGAAGCGGGAGGGCATGGACGAATACATCGAGGGCGAGGCGGAACGCATCGAACATGATGCGAAGGGCGAGAAAACAGAATTCTTCGGACGCGCCCGGGTCAAGAGCGGCCTCGACGAAGTGCGCGGCCAGTTCATTTCCTACGACGCACGCACCGAGCAGTATGTGGTCACCAGCGGCCCCAACGGTACGCGCGCGCCGAGCGGCAGCCGCGAGCGCGTGCGCGCCGTGATCCAGCCGCGCAACAAGGACGCCGCCGCGCCTGCCGCAAACCCGGCGCCGGGCCCGGCGTTGAAGAATACCCAGGACTTCAGCAGCCAGCGTCAGGAGAAGGCAAAGTGAATTTCGAGAACATCATCGTCGAGACCCGCGGCAAGGTCGGTCT
>CAJBYR010000211.1 GCA_903959855.1 uncultured beta proteobacterium | reverse complement strand
CCTGCCGCCGCTGGTCGAACTGGCGACGCGCGATGCCTCGGCCGACCGCTACCTGGTGCTGTCGGCCATGCTCTGGGCACAGGGGCGCTGGGGCACCTACGCCATTGACATCGACGCGGCGCTGGCGGATTTCGCGCAACCAGGCCATGCACTGGGCTGGCTGGCCCTGCTCGAAGGCCTGCGGCTCGGTGCCCGGCTGGAGCGTGAACTGCCGGGCCTGCGTGCCGAAACCACGGCCCTGCTCGCCGGCCTGCCAGCCGAACTCGAAGCCGCGCGCGTTACGCTCGCTGCGCCTGCGGCCGGCGTCGGCCACAGCATCGCCTGGTTGCGAAGCCGTAGCGAAATCGCCGTGTCGCCAGCGCCGACTTTGCCCTGGATACCCGCACTGCGCCCGGCCGCCGCGCGTGAACTGCGCGCCGCGCGCATCCGCGAGCAAAGCCAGGTACTGCGCCTGTCGATTGCCGAACTGCTGGAATCCTTGCGCGCCGGACAGGACGGCAAACCGCCGGAACTTGACCTCGACGCCGACCCCGAACGCATGGAGCTCGACCTGAAGATCGACGGCGCCAGCGTCACCCTGCCGCCCGAGGGCTTGGCGGCGGCGCAATCGCTGTTGCAGGATCTGGGTGAGATCACCCCCGAGTTGCTGGTGCCGGCCGGCCCCGCTGACTGGAAGCCGGACGGCGCCGGCAAGGCTAAGCCCGGCACTCTGGAAACCCGCGCCGATGCCTTGTTCGACGAATGGGACTACCGCCGCCAGGCCTACCGGCCGCAGTGGTGCCATGTGTATCTGCACGCGGTGAGTGGTGGCGACGCAAGCTACGTTCCCGCCGTGCGCGCCCGTCACGCGCCGCTGATCCGCCAGCTGCGCCGGCGCTTCGAAGCCATGCGCGGCGAGGACCGCGTGCTGCGGCGCCAGTCGGACGGCCACGACGTGGATGTGGATGCGCTGGTCGAGGCCATCGCCGACCGGCGCGGTGGCGCCGAACCCAGCCCGCGGCTGTTCTGCCGCCGCCAGCGCGACGAACGCTCACTGGCCGCAGTGTTTCTGGTGGACATGAGCGGCAGCACCCAGGGCTGGATCAACGACGCCGAGCGCGAGTCGCTGGTGCTGCTTTGCGAAGCGCTGGAAATGCTCGACGACCGCTATGCGATCTGGGGCTTCTCGGGCTGGACGCGCACCCGCAGCGACCTCTACCGCATCAAGGATTTCGGCGAGGCCTACGACACCGAAGTGCAGGCGCGCATCGCCGCGATCCAGCCGCGCGATTACACGCGCATGGGGCCGCCGATCCGCTTCGTCACGGAAAAGCTGCTCGCCGAGCCCGCCCGCCACCGCCTGCTGGTGACGATCTCCGACGGCCGCCCGGATGACTTCGGCGACGACTACCGCAGCGACTACGGCATCGAGGACACGCGCCAGGCCCTGCTCGAAGCGCGCCGGGCCGGGGTGCGTCCCTTTTGCATCACCATCGACCGCGAAGGCGCGGATTACCTCAAGCGCATGTACGGCCCGGCCGCCTACGCCGTGCTCGACGAGGTGCGCAAGCTGCCGCTGAAGGTGGCGGAGATCTACCGCAAGCTGACCATCTGAGGGGCACGCCCGCTACCTGATCCGCCACTGAGCACAGATGAATCCATCGGTGCCAAGATCGGCCGCAAGCTGCCGGCGGCTGATGGTAGGCTATCCGGCATCTTTCCTGACGGGCAGCGATCATGACCAAATGCATTGGCATACTCACCGCAGGGGGCGACAGCCCCGGCCTCAATGCGGCTATCCGGGGCGTCGGCAAGGCGGCCCTGGGCTATTACGGGATGCATATCGTCGGCTTCCGCGACGGCTTTCGCGGCCTGATGGAAAACCGCACCATGCCGCTCGACCGCAGCACGCTTTCCGGCATCCTGACGATCGGCGGCACCATCCTCGGCACCAGCCGCGACAAGCCGCACAGGATGCCGGTGGGCGGCAAGACGCTGAACATGCTCGACGCCATCGCCGCCAATTACCACGACAACCATCTCGACTGCCTGGTCTGCCTGGGCGGCGGTGGAACCTTGAAAAACGCACTGCGCCTCAAGGAGGTGGGGCTCAACATCATCACCCTGCCGAAAACCATCGACAACGACGTGGCAGGAACGGACAGCACCTTCGGCTTCGATACCGCCCTCGGTATCGCCACCGAGGCCATCGACCGCCTGCACAGCACCGCCCACAGCCACCATCGCATCGTCGTGGTCGAAATCATGGGCCACCGCGCCGGCTGGCTCGCGCTCGGCGCGGGTCTCGCCGGTGGCGCCGATGTGATCCTCATTCCGGAAATACCCTACGACGTCGATAGCGTGGCCGCGGCTATCCGGGCCCGGGCACGCGGCGGCAGCCCGTTTTCCATTGTCGCCATCGCCGAAGGCGCCATCTCGCAGCAGGACCTGGCCGAAATCGCCGCAGCGGAAGCCAAAGGCAAAAAGCCGGCGAAGGCCAGGGATGGACGCAAAACCGACGACCAGGAAGCCGATGCGGCGGAGATCCTCTACGCTGACAGCACGCTGCGCCTCGCCAAGCGCCTCGAAGCACTGACCGGCCTCGAAGCCCGCGTCACGATCCTCGGCCACGTGCAGCGCGGCGGTGCCCCGTCGGCCGGCGACCGCCTGCTGGCGACGCGCCTCGGCACGGCCTGCACCGACCTGATCGCGAAGGGAAGCTACGGCGTCATGGTCGCAGCGAAGGGCGAAGGCACGCGCCCGGTGAAACTTGAAGCAGTGGCCGGCAAGGTGAAAACCGTTCCGCTGAACCACTCCTGGATCGGCAGTGCGCGCCGGGTGGGAACGAACTTCGGGGATTGAAGCGGCAGGCGCGAATTCGACAAGGATTGCCGACAGGCCCACGGGGTTCTTCATCTGGCTCCTCGTCTGGCTCCTTTTCCTCCTTGACATCGCCCGCAGGCATGAGTGCTCTGTTAGGCTAGCGCGAAGCAAGGGAGAACGGGTCATGACAAACAAGATTACCGTTGCGGCGTCCGATGTCAGGGTGAAGGACCATGTCTATAACGGTACCGGCACCAATGCACATCCTACCTTCGCCTGGGAAACCGTCACCGAGGTGCGCAACGAGGACGGGCTGATCCTGTTGATCACCGGCAACGTCAAGGGGCCACATGGCGAGTTCTGGCTTGAGCCCGACGAACAGATCGTGGTGATCCGCTACCCCGAACCGGCGTGATGCTCCTGCCGGCACACTGAACGAAGGACGGAGGAATCATGCCTGCTGCCAAATCGACACCGAAAGCCAGGCCCAAGCCAGCCGCCGCCGAGCCGTCCCTGCGTTTTCACCACTCGCATGAGCTGCGTGCAAGGACCTTTGCCGTGCTTGCGGCACTGGAAGAAGCCGAGGACGCACGGGACCACCGGGAGGCCCTGGCCGATCTGGTGGTGGAACTCACCGAGAGCGGGATGGATTACTACTACCTGCGGGCGCTCAAACTCGCCAAGGCCGGCTTCGTGGCCGAGCAGTCGGCGCGTCTCGGAATGTCGGGCGCGGTGAAGCTGATCGGTTCCGTCAGCCGGAAATTCATCGGGCGCATGGACTCTGCGCAGCTGCTGGTGGTTTCCGGTCATATCCGTACGCTCGCCGGCTAGAAGTTGCAGGGGGCTACGTCCGGCATCGAATCCACCGGGCTGCGCACGCCACCACCACCGACTTTCAATACATGGGTATAGATCATGGTGGTTGCCACGTCCGCGTGGCCGAGCAAT
>CAJBYR010000210.1 GCA_903959855.1 uncultured beta proteobacterium | reverse complement strand
GCGCATGTCGGGAATGTCGTTGCCCGCCCAGGCGGTTCCGGTCCAGCGGATCACCGTGCGCTTCGGGTCCCAGGGCTTGCCAGCCATGTCGCACGATGCGCGGTTGTAGATGATGCGCCGGTTGGCCGGCCAGGCGAAGCCCCACATCAAGGTCTGACCGAGGCCGGACGGATCGGAGTTGTCGCGCCGCGCCGTCAGGTTACCCGCCTGCGACCAGCAGCCGCCATAGATCCAGTTGCCGCAGGAGGTGGTGCCGTCGTCGCGCAGTTGCGCGAAGCCGGCCAATTGCTCGCCGGCCTTGGCGATGACCTTGGTCTTGTCCTTCGGATCGAAGACATCGCCCAGCGCCTTGCCCGAGATTTCCATCAACAGCTCCGTCGACGAGGGCTTGGTCGGGATACGGTGCGCCCAGGTCAGGTTCATGATGGGATCGGGCAGCTTGCCGCCGTCCTTGGCGTACATCGCCTTGAGCTTCTGGAACAGCGTGGCGATGATCTCGATGTCACCCTTGGATTCGCCGGGACCGTCGGCCGCCTTCCAGTGCCACTGGATGACGCGGCCCGAGTTGGTGAAGGAACCGGTGTCTTCGGCAAAGCAGTCTGCCGGCAGGCGGAAGACTTCGGTGGCGATCTTCGAGGCATCGACTTCGTTCAACTCGCCGTGGTTCTTCCAGTACTCCGAGGTGTCGGTGACCAGCGGATCGATGATGACCAGATACTTCAGCTTGGCCAGGGCGTCGCCCACTTTTTTCTTGTTCGACACGGACGCCAGCGGATTGAAGCCCTGGCAGACAAAGCCGTTGATCTTGCCCTGGTGCATCTTCTCGAAGATGGCCAGGGTGTCATAGGCACCGTCGATCTTGGGCAGCCAGTCGTAGGCGAAGTCGTTCTTGTCGGTCGCCGCATTCCCGTACCAGGCCTTTTGCAGACTGGTGAACCACTTCGGGAAGTTTTGACCGAAATTCATCTGCCCAGGTCGCATGGCCTTCGGCGTGCGCTTCTCGACATAGGTCTTGCGATCGACGTCGGCTTCGGTCGGCGAGGCGATGTAACCCGGCAGGTTCTGTCCGAACAGGCACATGTCGGTGATGCCCTGCACGTTGGCGTGGCCGCGCAGCGCATTGATGCCGCCGCCCGCCATGCCCATGTTGCCGAGCAGGGTCTGGATGATGGCCATGGTGCGGATGTTCTGCGAACCGACCGAGTGCTGCGTCCATCCCAGCGCATACAGGATGGTCATGGTCTTGTCGGCCGCCGCCGTCTCCGCGATCATCTCGCAGATCTTGAGGAAGCTTTCCTTGGGCGTGCCCGAGACCTTGCTCACCATGTCCGGCGTATAGCGGCTGTAATGCTTCTTCAGCAGCTGGAAGGCACAGTTCGGATCCTGCAGGGTCGGATCGACCTTGACGTAGCCTTCCTTGCCTTCGATCTGGTAACCCCAGGTGTCCTTGGCGTAATTGCGCTTTTCCGGGTTGTAGCCGGAGAAGATGCCGTCCTCGAACTTGTAGTCGGGGTTGATCAGGAAACTGGCATTGGTGTAGTTCTTGACGTACTCGTGGTGGATCTTGTCCTTCTCGAGCAGGTAATTGATCACCCCGCCGAGGAAGGCAATGTCGGAACCCGCACGCACCGGTGCATAAAAATCGGAAACGGCAGCGGAACGCGTGAAGCGCGGATCGACCGTGACCAGCTTGGCCTTGCGGTCCTTCTTCGCTTCGATGACCCACTTAAAGCCGCAGGGATGCGCTTCGGCGGCATTGCCACCCATGATCAGCACAAGGTCGGCATTCTTGATGTCGACCCAGTGATTGGTCATTGCGCCACGCCCAAATGTCGGACCCAGACTGGATACCGTGGGGGCGTGTCAAATGCGTGCTTGCGTATCGAAGGCAACGGCGCCGAGGCTGCGCAGTACCTTGTGAGTGATATATCCCGTTTCGTTGTTGGCGGCGGAGGAAGCGAGGAAGCCGAAGGTGGGCCAGCGATTCACCGTCACCTCATCCTTGTTCTTCTCGATGAAGTTGGCGTCGCGATCCTTCTTCATGTGGGTGGCGATGCGCGTCAGGGCGTCATCCCAGGAGATGCGCTTCCACTCGTTGCTGCCGGGTTCGCGCACTTCGGGGAACTTGAGCCGGTTGGGGCTCTTGACCATGTCCAGCAGGCCGGCGCCCTTGGGGCACAGCGTGCCGCGATTCACGGGATTATCCGGATCGCCCTCGATGTGGATGATGTCCGCTTTCGCGTTCTTGGACTTGTCGCCCGTGGTGTAGATCAGGACCCCGCAACTGACCGAGCAGTAGGGGCACATATTGCGGGTTTCCGTGGCGTGGGCCAGCTTGTAGCTGCGCACCTCCGCCAGGGCCGATGTCGGCGAGAAACCCATCAGTGCGATGGATGACCCGCTCATACCGGCGCCGCAGATCTTGAAGAACTGCCGCCGTGAGACTTGCATCTGACTCCTCCTTTT
>CAJBYR010000209.1 GCA_903959855.1 uncultured beta proteobacterium | reverse complement strand
TACCAGACCGGCTACCTGTTCAAGGGCTTGAAGCCGGTGAACTGGTGTTTCGACTGCGGTTCGGCGCTGGCCGAGGCCGAGGTCGAATACCAGGACAAGAAGTCGCCGGCGATCGACGTCGGCTTTCGCCTCGACGCTTCGGAGCGCGAGCGTGTGGCCCATGCTTTCGGCATTGCGGCGCTGCCGGAGGGCGACTGCTGGACGGTGATCTGGACCACCACGCCGTGGACCATCCCGTCCAACCAGGCGCTGAACATGCATCCCGAGTTCACCTACGAGCTGGTGAAGACAACGCGCGGCTGCATCATTCTTGCCGCCGAACTGCGCGGCGCGGCACTGCAGCGTTTCGGTCTCGACGGTGAGGTGCTGGGTGCCTGCCAGGGCGCGGCGCTGGCCCAGGTGGCGTTCCGCCATCCCTTCTACGATCGCGCTTCGCCCGTCTATCTGGGCGACTACGTGACGCTGGATGCCGGCACCGGCATCGTGCACAGCGCGCCGGCCTACGGCCTGGAAGACTACGATTCCTGCAAGAAGCACGGCATGCACAACGACGAAATCCTGACCCCGGTGCAGGGCGACGGCGTGTTCGCCGCGAGCCTGCCCTTCTTCGGCGGCATGTTCGTCTGGAAGGCCAATCCGGTCATCATCGAGAAACTGGCCGAGGTCGGCGCACTGTTCGCCAGCAGCGAGATCACGCACAGCTACATGCACTGCTGGCGGCACAAGACGCCGATCATTTATCGTGCGACCACCCAGTGGTTTGTGGGAATGAACAGGATTCCCGTCGAAGGCGGCGGCAGCCTGCGCGACAAGGCGCTGGCCGCCGTCGAAGCAACGACCTTCTATCCCGACTGGGGCAAGGCGCGGCTGCATTCGATGATCGCCAACCGGCCCGACTGGTGCGTCTCGCGCCAGCGCAACTGGGGCGTGCCGATTCCCTTCTTCCTGCACAAGGAGACCGGCGAGCCGCATCCGCGCACGCTGGAACTGCTGGAGGCCGTAGCGCTGAAGATCGAGAAAGAAGGCATCGACGCCTGGTTCAAGCTCGATGCCGCCGAACTGCTCGGTGCCGATGCCGCGAACTACGACAAGATGCGCGACACGCTCGACGTCTGGTTCGATTCCGGCACCACGCACCGCACGGTGCTGCGTGGTTCGCACGCCGCCGAATTGACCTACCCGGCCGATCTCTATCTCGAAGGCTCGGACCAGCATCGCGGCTGGTTCCATTCCAGCTTGCTGACCGGTGCCGCCATCGACGGCCGTGCGCCCTACAAGGCGCTATTGACTCACGGTTTCGTGGTCGACGGCAAGGGCATGAAGATGTCCAAGTCCAAGGGCAATGTAGTCGCGCCGCAGAAGATCTCCGACACGCTGGGCGCCGAAATCCTGCGCCTGTGGGTTGCCAGTACCGACTACTCGGGCGAACTGTCGATCGACGAGAAGACCATCCTGCCGCGCGTGGTCGAGGTCTATCGCCGCCTGCGCAACACGTTGCGCTTCCTGCTCGCCAACACCGCCGACTTCGATCCGGCGACGCAGAGGCTGCCGCCCGCCGAATGGCTGGAAGCCGACCGCTATGCGCTGGCCCTGACGCGCCAGTTGCAGGCGCAGTGCACGGCGGATTACGAGCGCTTCGAATTCCACAAGGTGGTGCAGGGGCTGATGAATTTCTGTTCGGAAGACCTTGGCGCCTTTTACCTCGACATTCTCAAGGATCGCCTGTACACCACGGCGGCCGACTCGGTGCCGCGCCGTGCCGCGCAGAGTGCGCTGTGGCACATACTGCAGACGGTGACGCGCCTGATGGCGCCGGTGCTTTCTTTTACCGCCGAGGAGATCTGGTCCGTCACCAGGCAAGGTGAAAGCGTCATGCTGGCCGCCTGGCACACGCTGCCCGACTTGGCCGAAGAGTCGGCGCTGACGGCACGGTGGACACAACTGCGCGAAGTGCGTGCGGAGGTCACCAAGGCCATGGAAGCACAACGCGAAGCCGGGAAGATCGGTTCCTCGCTGCAGGCCGAAGTCGAAATCCGTGTCAACGGCGAGAAGCATGCCCTGCTGGCCTCGTTGGGCGACGATTTGCGGTTTGTTCTGATCTGCTCGAAAACCACGCTGGTTCGTGTCGATGGTGCGGATGCGGAGGGCGTTGCCGTTGTTCCGACGGCGCATGTCAAATGCGCCCGCTGCTGGCATTGGCGCGAGGATGTCGGCGGTGACGCGGAGCATCCGGAGCTTTGTGGTCGCTGCGTGAGCAACCTGCACGGCGACGGCGAGGCGCGCAAGTTCGCCTGAAGTGAAACGCGGACTGCCCTTATGGTTGGCCCTGGCGGCCCTGGTCGTGGTTCTCGATCAGGTGACCAAGCAATGGGTGATCGACAGCTTTCGCTTGATGGAGAGCCTGACGGTCACGTCCTTCTTTAACCTCGTGCTGGTGCTGAACCCCGGCGCCTCGTTCAGTTTTCTGGCCGGAGCCGGCGGCTGGCAGAAATGGTTCTTCGTGGTGCTGGCGCTGGGCGTATCGGTCTGGCTGGTGATCATGCTGCGCCAACATGCCGGTGAAAAATTATTGCCCCTGGCGCTGTCGCTGATTCTTGGCGGCGCGCTGGGCAATGTAATCGACCGCTTGCGCTTCGATGCCGTCGTCGATTTTCTCGATTTCCATCTGGCCGGCTATCATTGGCCGGCATTCAATGTGGCCGATTCCGCAATTACCGTCGGCGTCGTCCTGATGCTTCTGGAGCAATGGCGTCAACCCAAGGAAAGCCCGTGAGCGAAACCGTTCAACCTGACAGTTACATCGCGCTGCACTACCGCGTCGCCAACAGCGACGACATCGAACTGGTGAGCACCTTCGGCACCGGCCCTGCCACGTTGCAATTGGGTACCGGTGAACTGGCACCGATGCTTGAGCGTTGCGTCATCGGCATCAGCCCGGGCCAGCGCCATGTTTTCCTGCTCGATCCCGATCAGGCGTTCGGCGCACATAATCCACAATTGGTGCAGCGGATCGGGGTCGCCGACTTGCCTGTCGGAGCCTCACCCGAACTCCATGGGCTGATCGAGTTCTCGTCACCGGCCGGAGACAAATTCACGGGCATCGTGCGGGAACTCGATGCCGAAGCCGTGCTGGTCGATTTCAATCATCCACTGGCCGGAAAGTCGATTCGCTTCGAAGTCGAAGTATTGGGGATCATGTGATGCAGATACTTTTGGCCAACCCCCGTGGTTTCTGTGCTGGCGTCGAGCGCGCGATTGCCATCGTCGAGCGCGCGCTGGAGAAGTTCGGCGCCCCGATCTATGTGCGGCACGAGGTGGTACACAACCGCTACGTCGTCGATGGCCTCAAGGCCAAGGGAGCGGTGTTCGTCGAGGAACTGGCGGAGGTTCCGGATGGTGCCACGGTAGTTTTCAGCGCCCACGGCGTGCCTCAGTCGGTCCGCCAGGAGGCCGATGCACGCGGCCTGCGGGTATACGACGCGACCTGTCCGCTGGTGACCAAGGTGCACCTGGAAGTGGCGAGGCTGCATAGGCAGGGCCACGAAATAATCATGATCGGCCACAAGGGACATCCCGAGGTGGAAGGCACCATGGGCCAGGCCACCGGGAAGATGTATCTGGTTGAGAACGTCGACGATGTCGCGCGGCTGGAGATCAGTCCGGGCAATGTGCCGCCGCTGGCGTTTGTGACGCAGACCACGCTCTCGGTGGACGATGCGCGCGTTATTGTGCAGGCGCTGACCGCCCGGTTTCCGAAGATCGTCGGGCCGCGCAAGGACGACATCTGCTATGCAACCCAGAATCGGCAGGATGCGGTTAAAGCGCTGGCGGGCAAGGTGGATCGTGTCATCGTCGTCGGCTCGAAGAACAGCTCCAACTCCAATCGCCTGCGCGAGGTTGCGGCGATCAGCGGCGTCCCCGCTTACCTGGTGGACGGCGCCGATCAGATCGATGCCGCCTGGCTGGGCAACGCCACCCGGGTTGGCGTCACCGCCGGCGCGTCCGCTCCCGAAGTTCTGGTGAATGGGGTGGTCGAACGCCTCAGGGCCTTGGGTGCGAGCGGGGTCGAGACTCTGGATGGCGTGCCGGAGAGCGTCAATTTCCCCATTCCCAAAGAGCTTCTGGAATAGCGAACTGCGCGGGATCGATTCATTCGTTGCGTTGCCATGCGACCGACGGCACGGTTATAATTTGCGTCCGCTCAAAATGCTGTTGTAGCTCAGTTGGTAGAGCAACTGATTCGTAATCAGTAGGTCGCCAGTTCGATTCCGGCCAACAGCACCAATTCCAGGGCCTGTCTCCCCCTCGGGCGGCAGGCCCTGTTTCTTTGGGGCTCTTCGTAAAGGAGTACGCGGACAAACAAGGCGAGGTCGGCGATGCAGATCAGGGACAGCGTGTTCATCATAACCGGTGGCGCTTCCGGACTTGGGGCGGGTACGGCACGCTTGCTGGTGGCCCAAGGAGCGAAAGCTATCCTCGCCGACTTGAACGAAGCCGCCGGCCAGGCGCTGGCTGTGGAGCTCGGCGCGAATGCGCGGTTTGTCGCCACCAATGTTGCCGACGAAGCCAGTGCTCGTGCCTGCGTCGATGCTGCCGTGTCGACCTTCGGCGGACTGCATGGGCTGATCAATTGCGCCGGCATCGCGCCGGCGGAAAAAGTTCTCGGCCGCAACGGCCCCCATGCCTTCGATGTCTTCGCGCGGACCATCACCGTCAATCTGATCGGCAGCTTCAACATGATCCGCCTGGCTGCAGAGGCCATGAGCAAGGGCGAGCCGAATTCCGCAGGTGAGCGGGGCGTGATCGTCAGTACCGCATCTGTCGCTGCCTATGATGGCCAGATCGGTCAGGCTGCCTATGCGGCGTCCAAGGGTGGAGTGGTCGGCATGACGCTGCCGATCGCCCGTGAGCTGGCGCGCTTCGGGATTCGCGTGATGACCATTGCCCCGGGGATTTTTGAGACGCCGATGTTGCTGGGCATGCCGCAAGACATCCAGGACGCCTTGGGCAAGATGGTTCCCTTTCCCTCGCGCCTGGGCAAACCGGCCGAGTACGCGGCACTGGTCAAGCACATTGTCGAAAACGAGATGCTCAATGGCGAGGTGATCCGCCTCGATGGCGCCATCCGCATGGCGCCGAAATAATCATTTCTTCCGCCGAACCCGTCCAGCCTGTGGCCGACCCCGAGGCCTGCTACCACTGCGGTCTGCCGATACCGGCGGATGCCGAATTCGCCGTTGAGATAGGCGGAGAAAAGCGTGAAATGTGCTGCGTCGGGTGTCAGGCTGTGGCACAGGCCATTGTCGCCAACGGACTCGGGGAATACTACCGGCATCGCGACGCCTTGCCCGAAAGCCCGCGCGAAGCCTTGCCCCAGTCGATCGCCGAACTTGGTTTGTTCGATCATCCTGACGTACAGAAAAGCTTTGTCCGCCACGCACAGGGGGCGGGTGAGCACATTCAGGAAGCGGCGCTGATCCTGGAGGGCATCACTTGCGCCGCCTGCGTCTGGCTCAACGAGTCACATCTGCGCCGCCAGCCCGGAGTGACCTCGGTCGACATCAACTACACAACGCGGCGCGCAAGGGTCTGCTGGGATGACCGGGAGACCCGACTCTCGGCCATTCTCGAGGCCATTGCGGCGATCGGTTATCGGGCTCATCCCTATGATGTCGGCCGTTCCGAGGAACTGGCGCGCAAGGAACGCAAAGCGGCGCTCTGGCGCCTGTTCGTTGCCGGCTTCGGCATGATGCAGGTGATGATGTATGCCATTCCCGTCTACCTCGCGGACGGGGACATGACCGCGGACATCGAGCAACTGATGCGCTGGGCCAGCCTGATTCTGACGACGCCGGTAATGCTGTATTCGGCGGCGCCTTTTTTTGTCAGCGCCTGGCGCGACCTCAAACTGCGGCGGGTCGGCATGGACGTGCCGGTTGCACTTGGCATCGGCGCTGCATTTTTGGCCAGTTTCTGGGCCACGCTGACGGCATCCGGCGAGGTCTATTTCGATTCGGTGACGATGTTTGTCTTCTTCCTGTTGTCCGGACGCTACCTTGAGATGATGGCGCGACAAAAGGCCGCGCGCAGTGTCGAGACGCTGGCGCGGGCGATTCCGGCATTTGCGACGATCCTGCCGGATTGGGTGCTTCGGGGCGACGCCGGCGCGCGCCGTGTCGCGGTTGCCGAATTGAAGGAAGGTGATTTCGTCATGGTCAGGCCTGGCGAGACCGTCCCGGCAGATGGCTCGGTAGTTGACGGAGAGAGTTCCGCGGACGAGTCGCTACTGACCGGCGAAAGTCGTCCGGTCCAGAAATGCGTTGCGGATATTCTGATCGGCGGCAGCTTGAACACGTCAAGTCCCCTGGTCATGAAGGTCGAGCGTGTGGGTGAGGGAACCCGGCTGGCGGCGATTCAGCGGCTGATGGAACGTGCGGCGGCCGAGAAGCCGCGCCTGGTCGAACTTGCCGATCGCGTAGCCGGACGCTTCATCATTGCGCTCATCGTGCTGGCCGTCATCACGGCGGCGGCCTGGTGGTGGATTGATCCCTCGCGGGCCCTTTGGGTCTTCGTTGCCGTGCTGGTGGTCAGTTGTCCGTGCGCGCTGTCGCTGGCGACACCGGCGGCGATGACAGTCGCCACAGGGGCGCTTGCCGCCCATGGCGTGCTGGTTACCCGCGGACATGCAATCGAGGCCTTGGCGCGTGCCGATCGCTTCGTTTTTGACAAGACCGGAACCCTGACCTTCGGGCGCATGACCCTGGTTTCGGTGTTGCCGTTCCGGGGAGATCAGGAATCGGCATTGGATATCGCCGCAGCGCTGGAGCGCGGGTCGGAGCATCCGATTGCGCGCGCGCTCGCCTCCGGTGAACGGGGCAAGGCACTTGCGGTCGAGGGCGTTCGTGCTGTGACCGGCGCCGGGATGGAGGGCACGATTGATGGCAGGACCTGGCGCCTCGGTCGTCCAGGATATGTCGCCGAGGCCCATGGTCAGTCAATACCAGAGTCGGTGGAGGCCATGCTCGGAGACGGTGATACCGTCATCGCATTGGGGGATGGCGAGGGCTGGCGCGCGTTTTTCCGCTTGAACGATGGCTTACGGCCGGAGGCCCCGGTGATGGCAAGGCAACTTTCCGCGCTGGGCATCCGGATGTCAATTTTCAGCGGTGATGCGCAGGCCGCCGCCGTTCGGGTGGGACAACTGATGGGGATCGAGGACGTCAGGGCGGGGCTGGCCCCCGAAGACAAGCATGGGGCGCTCGCAGCGCTGCAATCTGCCGGTGAGACGGTGGCAATGGTCGGCGACGGAGTCAATGACGCTCCGGTCTTGGCTCAGGCGCAGGTTTCAATAGCCATGGGCGGCGGTGCCGATTTGGCCCGCTCCAATGCCGATGTGGTGCTGCTCGGCAATGACCTGCTTGCACTTCCGCGCGGACTGAAGCTGGCACGGCGCACCTTGGCGATCGTCAGGCAGAACCTGGTTTGGGCCTTTGCCTATAATTTTCTGGCCATCCCTCTTGCCATGGTCGGGTGGGTAACGCCCTGGATGGCCGGGATCGGCATGTCGCTGAGTTCCTTGCTGGTGGTGCTGAACGCCTTGCGATTGCAAAGGAATTAAATGGACATTCTCTACCTGCTGATTCCGCTATCTCTGGTGCTGGTGTTCTTCATCGCGGTTTTTTTCTGGTGGTCGCTGCGCAGCAACCAGTATGACGACCTTGATGGTCCGGGCTACCGCATCCTGATGGACGATGACAGCACGACAGATCGTGATCCCTCGCCGGCGGGGCCGGAAACTGCTGTCGGCAAGGTTGTGTCTGCCCGGCCTGGGGCCGATGTGAAAGACATTTGACAAAGATCAATGCGGACCTGCGCGCGATTACCCATACTCTGCACGGGTTTTATGGCAAAGGCTCCGGTCTTTGCTCAAAGGCTCTCTGTTGGGGTTGGGGGTGCGCGCTGCGCACCCTTTTTTTTGCTAAAAAACAAGCAACTGGGCTGATTCCCGAAAATCCGGTCGAGGCAATACACCTATAAACCCTACTTTTAAAATTGTCATTTTCCTTGAAGTCGGATATATTTTGATCTGCATCAAGAGGTGATGGGGTTACTGGAGTAATCTGCCGAAAATTTTCCATACTGCACTGCATCAACTGCGGTGCAGTTAACCAGTTTTTCTTTGTCAATGTGAGGTGTTTCCATCATGCAATCGCAAGCGACTTACAACTACAAAGTCGTGCGCCAGTTCGCTGTGATGACCGTAATTTGGGGCATCGTCGGCATGCTGGTCGGCGTAATTATCGCCGCCCAGCTGGTCTGGCCGGATTTGAACGTACATGAGTTTCTCAGTTATGGCCGCTTGCGGCCCCTGCATACCAACGCAGTGATCTTTGCCTTTGGCGGCTGTGCGCTTTTTTCCACGTCCTACTATTGTGTGCAGCGAACCAGTCATGCGCCGCTGTTCGCTCCCGGCCTGGCGGCATTTACCTTCTGGGGTTGGCAACTGATCATCTTGCTGGCTGCGCTCTCTCTGCCGCTTGGCTTTACGTCGGGCAAGGAATACGCCGAGTTGGAGTGGCCGATCGACCTTCTGATCACCGTGGTCTGGGTGTCCTACGCCATCGTGTTCTTCGGAACCCTGGTCAAGCGCAAGGTGAGCCACATCTACGTTGCCAACTGGTTTTTCGGCGGCTTTATCCTTACGGTTGCGGTTCTGCATCTGGTTAACAGTGCCGAGATACCGGTCTTTGCTGCCGGTGTGCTGACGCCCAAGTCCTACTCGGCCTATGCCGGTGTCCAGGATGCGATGATCCAGTGGTGGTATGGCCACAACGCGGTGGGATTCTTCCTGACCGCCGGCTTCCTCGGCATGATGTACTACTTCGTGCCGAAACAGGCCGGGCGCCCTGTGTACTCTTACCGCTTGTCGGTGGTGCACTTCTGGGCCCTGGTCTTCACCTACATGTGGGCCGGTCCGCACCACCTGCATTACACGGCGTTGCCCGACTGGACACAGTCGATCGGCATGATCTTTTCCCTGATCCTGCTGGCGCCTTCCTGGGGTGGCATGATCAACGGCATCATGACTCTGTCGGGCGCATGGCACAAATTGCGTGACGATCCGATCCTGAAGTTCATGATCACCTCGCTGTCCTTTTATGGCATGTCGACCTTCGAAGGCCCGATGATGTCCATCAAGACGGTGAACGCGCTGTCGCATTACACTGACTGGACCGTCGGCCACGTGCATAGCGGAGCTTTGGGTTGGGTGGCGATGATTGCCATAGGCTGTACCTACTACATCCTGCCGCGCGTTTTCGGCAAGACCGAGATGGCCTCGAAGAAACTGATCGAGATCCACTTCTGGGTCGCCACCATCGGCGTTGTGCTCTACATTGCGTCAATGTGGATCGCTGGCGTCATGCAGGGCTTGATGTGGCGTGCGACCAATCCGGACGGCACCCTGACCTACTCCTTCGTCGAGTCCGTCAAGGCCACGTATCCGTTCTGGACCATCCGTTTGCTTGGCGGCGTCCTGTTCCTGTCCGGCATGCTGATCATGGCATGGAACATGTTCCTCACGATGGCGGCTGGCAAGGCCACCGACGCCCCGGTTCTCGAACCGGCCGGCGCCCATTAAGCCGAACCCAACGAATAAGGAGCTATGAATCATGTTGAACCATGACAAGATCGAACGCAGCGTACCGCTGTTGATCGTTCTCACCATCGTTACCATTGCTTTCGGGGGCCTGGTTGAGATTGTGCCGCTGTTTTTCCAGAAATCGACCACCACTCCGGTGAATGAACTGGTCAAACCCTATGATCCGCTGCGTCTGGCGGGGCGCGACATTTACATCCGCGAAGGCTGCTACAACTGCCACTCACAGATGATCCGTCCGTTCCGTGCCGAAACCGAGCGTTACGGCCACTATTCCGTGGCCGGCGAATTCGTCTATGACCACCCGTTCCAATGGGGCTCGAAGCGAACCGGTCCGGACCTGCATCGCGTGGGTGGGCGCTACTCTGACCAGTGGCATTACACGCACCTGATGAACCCTCGTGACGTGGTGCCTGAGTCGAACATGCCTGCCTATTCCTGGCTGGATCGTCCGCTCAAGGAGCCCAACATCGGTGCCAAGATGGCAGCCCTGCGTGCGGTCGGCGTTCCTTATACCGACAAGGAGATTGCGGAAGCGCCCAAGGCTGTTGAAGGCAAGACTGAAGTTCAGGCCCTGATTGCATACCTGCAAGGCATGGGCCTTGCACTTAAGCAGACTCGCTAAGCATGGACATCAACGACCTGCGTTCCATTGTCACGGTGCTCGCGTTCCTCGCGTTCATGGGCATCGTGTGGTGGGCCTACTCGGATCGCCGCAAGCAGACCTACGACGAGGCTGCGCGGTTGCCACTCGACGACGATTCGCCGATGGTTCCGGGCAAGGGCGCAGGACAAGCGGATAATTGAAAGGAAACTGACATGGATCTGAAAAATACCAGCGATTTTGTCAGCGGCTTCTGGAACATGTACGTCATCGTCATCACGCTGGTCAGCGTGATCGGATGCGGCGTGTTCCTGCTGCTGCAGGACAAAGCCAAGACCAATGCCGGAAATACCACGGGGCATGTGTGGGATGAGACATTGGAGGAGTTCAACAATCCGCTGCCGAATTGGTGGCGCTGGATGTTCTACATCACCGTGGTTTTTGCACTCGTGTACCTTGCGCTGTACCCCGGACTGGGCAACATGGGAGGCAGCTTTGGCTGGACCATGCGTGGTCAGTATGAGGCTGAAATGAAGAAGGCCGATGATCAGTACGGTCCGATCTTCAAGAAGTTCCAGTCCCAGGACATCCGTGCCGTGGCGGCCAACAGCGAAGCCAGGGAAATGGGGCAGCGCCTGTTCCTGACTTACTGTGCGCAATGCCATGGCTCGGACGCCAAAGGCGCCAAGGGCTTCCCGAACCTGACCGATCAGGACTGGCTGTTCGGTGGCACGCCAGCGCAGATCAAGGAGTCGATCGTCAAGGGCCGCGATGCGGCGATGCCGGCCAAGGGTATCAAGCCGGACCTGAACGCTGATCAGATCAAGGATCTTGCGAACTATGTGCGCTCGCTGTCTGGCATTTCGACCGATTCGATCCGTACCCAGCGTGGCAAGGAATTGTTCGGCCAGGCGTGCGGCGCTTGCCACGGTCCGGACGGCAAGGGCATGGTCGGCGTGGCTCCCAATCTGTCAGACAAGGTCTGGCTGTATGGCAGTAAGGAAGAGGACATCGTTGAAACCATTACCAAGGGCCGTATCAACCGCATGCCTGCATTTGGCGAATTCCTTGGCGATGCCAAGGTCCATCTGCTGACGGCCTACGTATACGGTTTGGGTGGTGGCGCCAAGGATGACGCTCCGGCGGCTCCGGCGGCTGCACCCGCAGCGGACGCACCCGCTGCACCCGCTGCACCCGCTGCACCCGCTGAAAAGAAGTAAACTGACGCACGACTCCCCGGCACCCAGAAGTTGGTGCCGGGGTATTTTTGCTGAAGTGTATAAGAATATCGTAATACGATGATTATGACGTCAAAGCCGCAAGCAGCTTCGATCGAAATCAAGCCAGTGTTCGACGAAGAGAGCCTTTACGAAGTCCAAAAGAAGGTCCATCCGCGAGCAGTCAGCGGAATCTTTGCGACTTGGCGCTGGGCGTTGGTTTGGATAACCCAGCTAACCTTTTATGGTGTGTGTTGGCTGCCGTGGAACGGGCGTCAGGCGGTCCTGTTTGACCTGGTAGAGCGCAAGTTCTACATTTTCGGCATGATTTTCTGGCCGCAGGATGTGTTTTTCCTTGCCATCCTGCTGATTATTTCGGCCTACTCGTTGTTCCTGTTCACAGCAGTCGGTGGCCGGTTGTGGTGCGGCTATGCCTGTCCCCAGACGGTCTACACTGAGATCTTTACTTGGATAGAACAGAAGATCGAGGGCGAGCGCAACGCACGGATCAAACTGGACGCGGCACCCATGAGTTCGCGAAAATTCGGGCTCCGCAGTGCGAAGTATGCGGCCTGGACACTGCTTTCGCTGTGGACCGGCTTTACATTTGTCGGCTATTTCACGCCGATTACCACTTTGTGGGTTTCAACCTGGAGTTTTTCCCTCGGACCGTGGGAGACCTTCTGGATGTTCTTCTACAGTGCCTTCACCTACTTGTTTGCCGGCCATATGCGGGAGCAGGTATGCAAGCACATGTGTCCCTATGCGCGATTCCAGGGTGTGATGTTCGACCCTGACACGCTGACAATTACCTATGACACCGAACGCGGAGAACCACGTGGCCCGCGCAAGAAAGGCGTCGACCCAAAGTCGATCAGCAAGGGCGAATGTGTCGATTGCGGAATCTGTGTCCAGGTGTGTCCCACCGGAATCGATATTCGCGACGGCCTCCAGTACGAGTGCATCGGATGTGCAGCCTGCATCGACGCCTGTGACCAGGTAATGGAGAAGATGAGCTATCCCAAAGGCCTGATTCGCTATTCAACCGAACATGCGATCGAAGAGCACTGGGGTTGGCGTGAGATAGTCGGGCATGTCATACGTCCCCGCGTCGTGATTTACACAGTGATACTCGGTGCAATTTGCGTGGCCTTCGTTTGGGGCATTGCCACCAAGCCGGCACTGCGTGTCGACGTAATCCGCGATCGGGCGACGCTTGCCCGGGAGGTCGAAGGCGGGCTGATCGAGAACGTTTATCGCCTGCATGTCATCAACGTATCGGAAACCCCGCATCGCTATGCCGTAAGCGTGACCGGCTTGCCGGGGATTGACCTGGTGGGAGATCGAATCGTTGAAATTCCCGCCGCCGGAGCCAAGTCAATTTCGGTTCAAGTCCGTGTTCCCCCCGAGTCAGGCAAGAAGGGTTCAAATCAGATCTTTTTCGATGTCAAGTCGCTTGCCGACGAAAGGATCTCCGTACACGAGAAAGCGAGTTTCCTCCAGCCATGAGCAATAACTTACCCACAGAAAAAGGCCGTCCCTGGTATCGCGAACCATGGCCGTGGATACTTGCCACAGGCCCCTTTATCGTCGTCATCGCCGGCTTTTATACGGCATGGTTGGCAGTTACGACCAATGACGGCCTGGTGACCGACGATTACTACAAGAAGGGTCTCGCCGCCAATCAGACAATCACGCGCAATGAACTGGCGACCAGCATGGGCCTTGTCGCGGGTGTTCGCATCGTTGAAGAGCGGATGCAAGTGCGCTTGCAGGCCGCCAATCCCGCATTCACAATGCCGGCGACGCTTGCGGTGACGATTTCGCATCCGACGCGTGCCGGCCTCGACCAGTCACGTACGTTGGCGCGCGGGACCGACGGCTACTCAGGTGACGTGCGCCTGCCGGCAGCAGGACATTGGTTGGTGCTTCTGGAAGACGAAAACAAGACGTGGCGATTGATGGGCAATGTGATCTTGCCATCCAATGGCGAAGCCCTGATCGGTGCGCCGCGGGCAGGAACAAAGGCAGAAGCCGCCGACATCCGGAATTGAATTTGTTCATCAACCTGAAGGAGGCAACATCATGGAAGCACTGAAGCTTTTGATTGGTAGCGACATTGGCCTGCTCAGCCTGTTCACTATTGGCTTTGTCATAGTGATGGGCATTTATCTGGTCGGTTTCGTGAAAAGGCATGCCGAGGAAGATGCACGCAACGCTCAGTAGGCGGGTTTCGCAGTTAATACACGGTTAGCCGGGGAGACGGGAATGCTCAAGGTACTCTTGGTGTTGTGGCCTTCGTTTGTGGTTGCCGGAATTGCCGAAGGCGTATTCTTCACCGTGATCGACCCGCAGGAACTCTATCTTTTCGGCCAACCGGTTCATTTTTCCAAGCTGGCAACCTATTCGATAGGCTTCCTGGGATTCTGGGTGGTTTGCGCAGGATCCAGCCTGATGACATGGTTCCTGCTATTAGGTCCTGGCGACCTGAATCGTTCGCGCAACGATCCGGTCTAGAAGATTCCATGATCCGGGGCGACTCCATTCCCCGGTTTGCTGCCAGTGTGATTTTCCGCTCCCGAAGGCCAGGCGACATTGATCAGCCGGCGAAAAAGTTCAGCGTAAGCATGATCGGCATCAGCGACGAATCGCGGATCGCCGTTCTTGCCGAAGGCCAGACCTATCTCCACCCAGTCTTCACCGGTCAGGTGTCGACTTGCGAGCGGTAGCAAGGCGCTTTCTTCCAACGCCATATGCCGAAGTATGTCGATGGCAAACCCCTCGACCGAGTCTGAAAAGGCGGCAAGGCCCGCAGCGCGATCGATTTCATACTTTGCCAGGGTGTTGTGCAGGTCTTCGACGTACCGCAAGCCCGCGAGATGCTGCCGCTGGAGTTCCGCAATGACTTTGTCGGCGGTGCGTGTGCGTTCCTGTAACTTGGCGAACAGATAGATTTCTTCTTTCGGGTGGTGAAGTTTCTGCGGGAACTCGTCAAGATAAAAGACGATGGAACGCAACAACTTGAAGTCTGGTTCCATCGCGTCGCGCCGATACTCCCCGACCAGATGACGCAAGCCTTGCACTACTGCGGCGAGCGACCGATGCTCGTCACAGATGATGCCCAGTGCCGAATTAAACATTTCCCCGGTCTTACCGGGCCCGCTCAGCGGTAGACCAGAACCGGAATTTTCGAGTGAGTCAAAACCTTTTGGGTTTCCGAGCCCAGCAATAGACCACTGATGCCCCGGCGGCCGTGAGATGCCATAAAGATGAGATCCGCACCGGATTGTTCTGCGGCCCCAATGATTGACTCATAGGGGATGTCGCTAACGGCGGTGATCGAGGCACATTCAACTTCCTCGGCCTTTGCCAGGGCTTCGTGGCCTGCAAGAATTTCCCTGGCTTGCTGCTCTGCCATGTCGGCAAATTTGTCCGGCGTTGTCGGGTCGATCAAGGCACCCTCGCCGTAGAACGCCACCGGGTAGTCCGGTTTGGCGAAGAAGAACGTTACTTTGGCACGTGTTTCCTTGGCGAAGGCAATGGCGCGCTTCGCCGTGTCGGATGAAAGCTGCGAGCCATCTGTGGGAACGAGGATATGTTTGAACATGGTGGTGGATCCTTTGGTTAGTAAAACTAGGCTAGCCTACTAAACAACAAGGAGATTGATCAAGGTCAACGGGCCAGCGAGCATGGGGATGGAGGCTGGGAGCAAAATAACACTACTCGCCGCGTCGCGGGAGGGCGATGCGGGTAAATGAAAGGAAATGCCATGAGTGCGAACAAGCAACACAAAGGGCCGGCCACTCCGCAGGCGGCATGGCGTGCCGTGAATCAGGCGGTCGAGGCAAAAATTGATCCCATTGGCATGACCACCCCCCTTCTGCATGCGCAACTTGCATGGTTGTCGCATCCTCAGGAAATGTCGGAGGCCCTCGCCGGATTTTCGGCGAAGATGTGGGATTTGCAGGTGCATTCATGGAATCGGGCGTTGGGCATGCCAAGCAAGGACGTTGTGTCACCCAACCCCGATGACACCCGGTTTGCCGATCCGGTCTGGAATGATTCCGCGACCTGGGATATTGTCAAGGAGTGGTATCTGACGCTGACACATCAGGTTCAGGACATGCTCTATGACACGCCGGGGCTATCCAATCGCGATCGTCGCCGTGCGGCTTTCTGGTGGCGCAAATGGCTCAATGCAATGGCGCCGACGAATTTTCTGCTGACCAATCCTGCAGCCATGCAAAAGGCCATGGAGACCCATGGCGAAAGCCTGCTCAAGGGCTTCAATAATTTCGTCACCGACTTCCAGGCGGGCGACGTGCAAATGGCACGACCGACTGATTTTTCGGTTGGCAAGGATCTGGCGACGACGCCGGGCAAGGTAGTGTTCCGCAATCGACTGCTGGAAGTCATCCACTACACGCCAACCCGCGAAAAGGTACACAAGGTACCTATCGTGATAGTCACGCCCTGGATCAACAAGTTCTATGTGCTCGACCTCAACCCGAAGAAGAGCATGGTCAAGTTTCTGGTCGACCAGGGTTTTGATGTCTACATCACCAGTTGGAAGAATCCAACCGTCGAGATGCGTGACGTGACCTTCGATGATTACCTGATGGATGGCGTCGGCCAGATCATAGAGACGGCACGCGGCATCACGGGGTCGGACAAGGTGCATGCGGTCGGCTATTGCATCGGCGGCGCGGCCTTGAGCGCCTGGATGGCCTGGGCAAATGCAAGATATGCCGCCAAGGACGTGCCGGTGGCGACGGTGACACTGCTTACCACCCTGGTCGATTACCATAAGCCCGGCGACATCGAGGTTTTCCTCGACGAGAGCAGCATTAAATGGCTTGAAAAGTCGATGGCTGAAAAGGGCTACCTCGACGGCAAGGAGATGGCATCCGCGTTTCGTCTGCTGCGATCCAATAGCCTGGTGTGGCACTACGTCGTGCGCGGCTACCTGTTTGGCGAAGCGCCGCCCGCTTTCGATGTCCTGTTCTGGAACATGGACTCCACGCGCATGCCGGCGGCAATGCACTCTTGGTACTTGCGGAACTTTTACCTTGAGAACCTCCTGATCAAGAAGGATGCGCTGACACTTGCGGGCGAGACGATCGATCTCGGTCGTATATCGCAGCCGCTTTACGCCGTATCGGCGGAGGATGACCACATCGCTCCCTGGCGCCAGACGTTTCGCATCAACAATTTCGTCGCCGGTCCGCGACGCTATGTGCTGTCGACCTCGGGCCATATCCTGGGTATCGTCAATCCGGTGGTCAATCCGCCCAAACGGGATTTTCATGTGGGCAAGGTGGAGCGACATGACACGCCGGACGAATGGCTCAATCAGGCGGATTTCCGCCACGGCAGTTGGTGGGAAGACTGGATGGCCTGGCTCAAGCCGCAGTCGGGGCCGCTTGCGACCGCCCCTCCGGTGGCAACGAAGAAGAATCCGGCACTTGCGGACGCGCCTGGGACCTACGTTCTTGAACCCTGATCGGGCATTGGTCGGGAGTTAGGTTTTGCTTAACCTCACGATATGGATGGGTAATTAACAGGGTCACCGCTTGATCGCTGTCAATGCTCCGGGTTTCTGCCGTCGCCAGAATCTGCACCTGTACAACCAGAGCAGAACAGAACAATGTCGACTACACAGCCGCTGTTTCAACATCACAAGCATTGTGATGAAATTTTTGCCGACGCCGAAGAGGCGTGCAGCAATGGCGACTGGGCAGCAGGTGCCGGGGCCTTTGCTTCGTTCGCAGGCCAGCTTGAGGCCCATTTCCTCAGCGAAGAGGAAGTGTTGTTTCCAGCCTTCGAGTCGGCGACGGGCATGACCTCAGGCCCGACCGAGGTCATGCGCGGCGAACATCGCCAGATGCGTGACCTTCTGGCCCAGATGAAGCAAGCGCTTGCGGACCGTGACAGCGATGGTTTCGGCGGAACTGCCGAGACCTTGTTGATCATGATGCAGCAGCACAACATGAAGGAGGAGAACATCCTCTATCCCATGTGCGACAGCGCACTCGGCGGCACGGATATCGGCAACTCGATTGCGCAGAGGCTGGCTGCTTCATGATCATCGTTATTGATGGGCGTGACTTGCAGCCTCCTGAACCCATGGAGCGCACCGTAGAGGCACTTGATCGGCTCGGCGCCGACGATGAGATCTTGTTGCTGCTTTACTGTCAGCCGCATCCCCTGTTCAATGTCCTCAGGAACAATGGCTACGCCTGGACAGACAACCTGCTCCCCGATGGGACGCGCGAGATTCACATTCGCAGGCAGCCAGGCTGAGATCCTTGCCACCGGATGCATCCGAATCTTTCTTTCGAACAGGCCCCGCCAATTTCGGTACCCTACCGGTTCTTTCTTGTCGCACCGTGGTTCGGCGTGATTGCCGGCTTGCTGCTAGCCTGGTCGGGTGGCGAAGTCCTCGCGTCGCGCTGGACGCCTGAATCCCTCGCGCTGGTGCATCTGATCGCCGTTGGCTTCATGCTTCAGGCGATGAGCGGCGCATTGTTCCAGTTCATCCCGGTCGCCGTGGGTGGCAACGTGTGGCGGCCGCTGTGGATTTCCAATGTGGTACAGCCGCTGTTGATACTGGGCGCATTGTTGCTGGTGGCTGGCTTCTACTTGAGTGCCCCCGTTTTGTTGGCGGCGGCGGTACCGGCACTTCTGCTCGGTGTCGGAATTTTCGTGAGCGTGGTGTTGCTGGCCCTATGGCGCACGCCGGCAACCGGGATGACGCTTTGGACCATGCGCATCGCCGTGGTCGGCTTGGTCGTTACGGTGTTGCTTGGGTCGCTGTTGGTCGAAGCCATGTCACGCGGCCTGGCCTTGCCAATCATCGAACTGACGAATGTGCACCTTGCCTGGGGCTTGGGTGGCTGGGCATTGATGCTGGTCGCTGCCGTGTCCTATTTTGTTGTGCCCATGTTCCAACTCACGAATCCCTATCCCCTGTGGTTTGCCCGCTGGTTCGGCCCACTTCTGCTGGCAATGCTGCTGCTCTGGTCGGTACTCTGGTTTTGCGATGATCTTCGCCCGGCACAACTCATTGGCGCACCCCTGGCCCTTCTGTGTGGAGCCTTTGCGACCATGACCCTCCGGCTGCAATACACCCGGCGCAGGAAAATCAACGACGCGACTTCGCTGAATTTTCGTGTGGCGATGATCGCGCTTCTGGTGTTCGCGATATCCGGCGCCGCGATGGCAATCGATCCGGGGCTTGCCGACGATCCGCGTGCCGCGGTGTGGCTGGGCATGCTCGCTTTCCCCGGGGTCTTCGTTTCCACGATCTCGGGAATGATGTACAAGATTACCCCCTTCCTGAACTGGCTGCACCTGCAGCGGCTAGGTGCGCCGATCTCGGCGGTACCCAACATGAAGAAGATGATCCCGGGCGACTCAATGACCGCGCAGTTTCGCCTGCACGTACTGGCGGTTCTGCTCCTGCCGGCAGCTGTTTGGCTGCCTTCGCTGGCCGAGGTGGCGGGACTGGTGTTTTCCGTATCCTGTGCCTGGCTGGCCTGGAACCTGACACTGGCGATGAACAGCTATCGCCGCTTCAGAGATCAAATTCGCGCAAGCGCTTTGCGTTGTTGATGGTGATCTGCTTGCCACTGACTGCGATCAGACCATTGGCGGCAAGGTCATGAAAGATCCGGGACAGCGTTTCCGGCGTCAGGTTCAGGCGCGAGGCAATTACCTGCTTCGAAGTCGGCAGGGAGATATCAAACGAACCCTCGCACTCGGCCTCGTTCTGCGGGCAATGTTGCAACAGGTAGCCCACCACCCGTTGTGCCGAGGAACGCAGGGAATAGGTTTCGACATCCTGTACCAGAGAGTGCAGCCGCATCGACAGGCCGGCCAGCATGCGACGCGCAAACAGCGGATCGGTTTCCAGCAGTTCAAATACCGGGCCGCTGCCGATGTGGAGCAGCAGGCTGTCGACCAGGGCTTCGGCAAACACCGGGCAGGGCAGGTCGAGAAACATCACGGCTTCGCCGAAGCTCTGGCGGGGCCCGACGATCTGCACGACCTTTTCGTTGCCCTGCGCCGAGGGGAAGGCAAGCTTGATTTGTCCGAATACCACGACAAAAAATCCCTTGGCGGGATCCCCCTTCTGGAACAGCATCGAGCCCTTGGAGAGTCGGCGCTCGCGGCACGCCGTTTCGAGCTTTGCCAATTGATCTGGACCCAGTTCCTGGAACAATGGCAGGCGCGAAAGGATCTGGGGAATGTCGAGGCGGGTTTCGCTCATGGTCGAATTCGTTGTTGGTCTGCAGTGGCTAGCAGGGCACAAGGGCTGCCCCGGTTTTCATGATGTTCCGGGCCAGCTTATTTGCCACGCCGCATCGGGTGATGTTCTTCGGCGGCACCTTACAGGCGTTGCTGGACAAGGGTTTCTGGCCGCTGCAAACAGGTGACAATTATGCCGGCTTCGGGCCTGTGCCGGTATGGCCCATGCGGACCCTGCTGCCCGCCAGTCGTGGGGCTTTCTGAAAATGCCGGCTTAGGCGATACGCCCGTCCGGCGGGGCCAGCAGGCTTTTGATCCGGGGCAGGTCAATGATGCGCACGTGCTTCTGCTGCACCGAGATCAAGCCTTCGTCCTGGAAACGCGAGAAGGCACGGCTGACGGTCTCAAGCTTCAGACCGAGGTAGGAGCCGATTTCCTCGCGCGTCATGCGCAGGTGGAATTCGGTGTGCGAGTAGCCCCGTGCGCTAAACCGCTGCGAAAGGTTCAGCAGGAAGGCCGCAAGGCGTTCTTCCGCGCGCATCGTGCCGAGCAGCATCATTACGCCGTGGTCGCGCACGATCTCGCGGCTCATCACCTTGTGCAGATGGTGTTGTAGCGAATGGATCTCGCTGGAAAGGAGTTCAAGTTCGGTGAATGGGATCAGGCAGACTTCGCTGTCCTCCAGGGCAACCGCGTTACAGGTGTGGAGTTCCGTGCTGATGCCGTCCATGCCGAGGATCTCGCCGGCCATCTGAAAGCCGGTGACCTGGTCACGGCCGTCTTCGGTGAGTACATCGGTCTTGAAGAATCCGGAGCGCACCGCGAAGATGGATTCGAACGGATCACCGGCGCGATAGAGATGTTGCCCGCGCTTGAGTTTGCGGCCGCCGCCGATCAGGTTGTCGAGGCGCGCCATGTCGACATCGTCGAGGCCGAATGGCAGGCACAACTCGCGCAAATTGCATTGCGAGCAGGCGACCTTGAGACCGGGAGTGATCAGCGGTACGACGTTTTGCTTGACGTTTGCATGCACGGTGGTGAATAGTCCGCCCTAAGCGGCGCCCCTTTGATCTGTGTCAATGCGAGAAATACTCATTAGCGGTATTGTATAGGCTTGAAGTATTTGTGCCATTATCCGGTTCCGACTGCTTGCTGCTACGTGCCGCGGCAGGTGCCACAAACCCTGCCCGTAGGCGATGAAATTTCAGGAAACAATTTTCGATCCGCAGGTCATTCGCAAGTTTGACGTCAATGGCCCTCGCTACACTTCTTACCCGACTGCGGATCGGTTTGTCGAGGCCTTCGGCGCCGATGACTACGTTCGCTGGCTGGGAAGGCGCACGGTGGGCGGGATCGGTCGACCTTTATCATTATACGTCCATATACCCTTCTGCAATACCATCTGCTATTACTGCGCCTGCAACAAGATCATCACCAAGGATCACGGGCGTTCCGCCAAGTATATCAAATACTTGGGCAAGGAAATCGCGATGCAGGAAGCGGCCCTCGAAGGCAGTCGTGACGTAGTCCAGCTGCACTTCGGCGGCGGTACGCCGACCTTCCTCAGCGAAGACGAAATGCAGCGCCTGATGGACATCATCCACAAGCATTTCCGGCTGTTGCCCGGTGGCGAATACTCGATCGAGGTCGATCCGCGCAAAGTCGGGCGCGACAACGTCAAGCAACTTGCCGCACTGGGCTTAAACCGCATGAGCGTGGGCGTGCAGGATTTTTCGCCGGAAGTGCAGGTGGCGGTCAATCGGGTGCAAAGCCTGGAAGAGACCAGGCTGGTCATCGATTCGGCCCGCGAATTCGGCTTCAAGGGTATTTCGGTGGACCTGATTTACGGCCTGCCCAAGCAGAACGTAATCAGTTTCAACCATACCCTTGACGAGGTTCTCAAGCTTGATCCTGATCGCCTGTCGATCTACAACTATGCGCACCTGCCCAGCCTCGCCAAGCCGCAGCGGCGTATCAACGAAGCCGATCTGCCCACGGCGGATGCGCGACTGCAGATCCTGCAACTCGCAATCCGCCGCCTGACCGAAGCGGGTTATGTTTTTATCGGCATGGATCACTTCGCAAGCCGAACGACGAGCTTGCCATCGCCCAGCGCCAGGGGCGGCTGCATCGAAATTTTCAGGGTTACTCGACGCATGCCGAGGCCGACCTGATGGCTTTCGGCGTTTCCGCCATCGGCAAGGTCGGCCCCAGCTATTGCCAGAACGTGCGCACGCTCGACGAGTACTACGACAGCCTCGACCAAGGAGTGCTGCCGATTTTCCGCGGCATCGAATTGAACGCCGACGACCTCCTGCGCCGCAGCATCATCCAGGCGCTGATGTGCCACTTCGAGCTGTCGATCGAGTCGATCGAGATTGCCCATCTGATCGACTTCAAGTCCTACTTCGTCTCTGAACTTGCGGATCTGCGCGAGATGGAAAAGGGCGGCCTGCTCACTATCGATGACCAGTGGATCACCGTCGAGCCGCGCGGACGCCTGCTGGTGCGCGGCATCGCCATGGCTTTTGACAAGTATCTGCGCACCGATCGCGAGCGGGTACGTTACTCGAAGGTCATTTGACCGGCGCGGCGCCGTCGCGCCAGCGCCGACTTTCTGATTTCACCCGATGCCTGACAGCGGCTTCCTCGCGGTATTCCTGATCGGCCTGCTCGGCGGCGTGCATTGCGCCGGCATGTGCGGCGGCATCGTCTCCGCTCTGAGCCTGCAGATGCCGGGCAAGTCCGGCAGCGGCGGTCCGGCGTGGACCATCCATCTCGCCTACAACCTCGGCCGCATCAGCAGCTATGCCATTGCCGGCGCCCTGATGGGTGCGCTGGGCAGCCTCGGCCTGCTGCTCAACAACGCCTTGCCGGTGCAATTGACGCTGTATGTCGCCGCCAATCTGATGATGATTGCGCTCGGCCTCTATCTGACCGGCATCACCGGTGCGCTGGCCTTCACCGAACGGGCCGGGCAATGGTTGTGGCGCCGCATCCAGCCGGCGACGAAGCGCTTTCTGCCCGTGCGCGGCATGGCCCAGGCCTTTCCGCTCGGCCTGCTCTGGGGCTGGCTGCCCTGCGGCCTGGTCTACAGCGTGCTGGCGATGGCCCTGCTCACCGGCAGCGCGGCGCGCGGGGCGGCCACGCTGCTGGCGTTCGGGCTCGGCACCCTGCCCAACCTGATGCTTGCCGGATTGCTGCTGGCGCGCTTTCGCAGCGTGGTGCAGGGGCGCGCGCTGCGGCTGGGCTCCGGCCTGCTGGTGCTGGGCTTCGGCGTGTATGGTTTGCTCAATGCGGCGACCTTGGGCGGCAAGCTGTGGCAAGGCGTGGTCTGCCACGTCTGAGGTGCTGACTCAGGGCGTCAGCGCCATGCGGATTATGGGGCAGGGCATCTCCTGGCCGCCGCATTCGCACTCGCGCACCAGATGGCGCAGGGCGTCGGCCACCTTTTCCAGTTGCTCGATGCGCGTTTCAATGCGGCGGATTTTTTCGCTGGCCAGGCTTCGCGCCAGGCGGTGGTCGCGGGTGTCGTTGAGGGTCATCAGCTCGTCGATTTCCTCCAGCGTGAAGCCGACGCCCTGGGCGCGCTTGATGAAGTTCAGCCGCTCCAGGTGCAGCGTGTCGTAGCGGCGATAGCCGGAGACTGCCGGCGGTTCGGCGAGCAGGCCGCGACGCTGGTAGTAGCGCACGGTTTCGACCCCGACCCCGGCTGCTTTCGCCAGCTTGCCGATGGTGAACGACTGCTCTGGAATTTTCATAAAAAACCCCTTGACTCTGTACCAAGGTACGGAGTTTAGACTTCGCTTCATGAAACTTCCAGCCGCGCTAGCGGCCTGAACGGAGTGACCCGCATGCACGCAAGCACGAATGAAGAAAAGCTGGCTCTCGAACTGCCTCTGGCAGGCATGACCTGTGCCGCCTGCGCGGCAAGGATCGAGAAGCAGCTGAACAAGTTGCCGGGAGTGGCAGCGACGGTGAATTTCGCCACCGAGCGGGCGACCATCCGCTATGCGACGCCCGGGACGACGGCGGCGCAACTGGTCGACACCATCCGCAAGACGGGTTTCGAGGTGCCGCCGGCTACGGTCGACCTGGCTATCGGCGGCATGACCTGTGCCGCCTGCGCGACGCGCATCGAGACGCAGTTGAACAAGCTGGAGGGCGTCGAGGCGGCGGTGAATCTGGCCGCGGAGAAGGCCCACATCCGCTACGTGCCGGGCCTCGCCGACCCGCAGCAACTGCTGGCGACCGTGGTCAAGGCTGGCTTCACCGCCAGTATTTCCAGCGGCGACACGCGCGCCGAGGAAAAGGCGCGCAAGCTCGCCGTGTATCACGCGGAACTGCGCCGCTTCTGGATTTCCGCCGCACTGACCCTGCCGCTGGTGGCGCAGATGGCCTTCATGTTCGGCTCCGGAGTCCATGACGACGTGCTGCCGCGCTGGCTGCAACTTCTGTTGGCGACGCCGGTGCAGTTCTGGATCGGCTGGCGTTTCTACGTTGGCGGTTTCAACGCCATACGCGGCGGTGCCGGCAACATGGACGTTCTGGTGGCATTGGGGACGACGATGGCCTGGGGCTACAGCCTGGTCGTCACGGTGTGGAACCTGCACCACCAGCACGTGTATTTCGAAGCTTCTGCGACGGTCATCACTCTGGTGCTGCTGGGCAAGATCCTCGAAGCGCGAGCCAAGGCCAGGACCTCGGCTGCAATCGAGGCGCTGGCAAAATTGCAGCCGCAGACGGCGCGCATCGAGCGTGACGGCGAACTGGTCGATGTGCCCGTGGCGACCCTGATTCCGGGCGATGTTTTCGTGGTCCGCTCCGGCGAGGCGATGCCGGTCGATGGCGATGTGATCGAAGGCGCGTCATCGGCCAACGAATCCATGCTGACCGGCGAGAGCCTGCCGGTGAACAAAGCCGCGGGCGACAAGGTGTTCGCCGCCACCATCAACGGCGACGGCCTGTTGCGCTGCCGCGCCACGGGAGTCGGCAGCCACACGCTCTTGGCCGGCATCATCCGCCTGGTGGAAGATGCGCAGGGTTCGAAAGCACCGGTGCAACGCCTGGCCGACAAGGTGGCGGCGATCTTCGTGCCGGTGGTAGCGGTGATTGCGCTGCTGACCTTCATTGGCTGGTGGGCGCTGGCCGGCGACTTTACGCAGGCGCTGGTGAATGCTGTCGCCGTGTTGGTGATCGCCTGCCCCTGCGCGCTGGGCCTGGCGACGCCGACCGCGATCATGGTCGGCACCGGCCAGGGCGCCAAAGCCGGCGTGCTGATCCGCAATGCCGTGGCGCTGGAACTGGCGGAGAAACTGCAGGTGCTGGTGGTGGACAAGACCGGGACCCTGACCGAGGGCCGGCCGGTGGTGACAGATCTTGTGGAAGTCGGCGCTGGGGATACGGCGGTTTTGCTGCAACTCGCCGCGAGCCTCGAACAGGGCTCAACGCATCCGCTGGCCGCCGCGATCGTGGCGCGGGCCAAGGCAGACGGAATCGCGCTGGCGACGCCGCAGAATGTCGTGACAACTGCGGGACGGGGCCTTGCAGGAGAAGTCGAAGGTCGCCGCGTGCAGCTCGGTTCCGTGACCTGGATGAAGGCGCAGGGACGGTCGTCGCCCGAGGACGAGGCGCTGGCGCAGGCCGGCCGCAGCGTCGTCGCCGTGGTCGCCGACGATGTCCTGCTCGGCTTCATCGGCATCGCCGATCTGCTGCGTGCTACCTCGCGTGCCGCGGTGGCGCGCCTGAACCGGCTCGGCATCGAGGTGGTGATGCTCACCGGCGACAATGCCGGCACGGCGCAGGCTGTCGCGCTGGCAGCCGGCATCAGGCACTTCGAGGCCGAGGTGCTGCCCGGCGACAAGGCGGCGACGGTGAACAAGCTCAAGAGCGGCGGCCGCCTGGTCGGCATGGCCGGCGACGGCATCAACGATGCGCCGGCGCTGGCCGCCGCCGACGTCAGCTTCGCCATGGCCGCGGGTTCCGATGTGGCAATGCAGGCGGCCGACATCACGCTGATGAGGGACGACCTAGGC
>CAJBYR010000208.1 GCA_903959855.1 uncultured beta proteobacterium | reverse complement strand
TGAGGCCCGCCTCCGGCGCAGAGCCTGCGGTCCCTGCGTGTTAAAATCACGCTTTTGCTTTTTCCGGCTGATGCGCGGCCGCGTACCTCATGATCACCGGCTTACTCAAAAAGATCTTCGGCAGCCGCAATGACCGGCTGATCAAGCAGTATTCGCAGACCGTCACCCGCATCAACGCTTTCGAATCCGCGATTTCGGCCTTGTCCGACGACGCGCTGAAGGCCAAGACCGACGAGTTTCGCGGGCGTTACACCAAGGGCGAAACCCTCGACGACCTGCTGCCCGAAGCCTTCGCCGTGGTGCGCGAAGCCGCCAAGCGCGTGCTCGGCATGCGCCACTTCGATACCCAGATGATCGGCGGCATGGTGCTGCATTACGGCAAGATCGCCGAAATGCGCACCGGCGAGGGCAAGACGCTGACCGCCACTTTGGCCGTATATCTGAACGCTCTTCCCGGCAAGGGCATGCACGTGATCACGGTCAACGACTACCTGGCCAGTCGCGACGCCGACTGGATGGGGCGCGTGTATCGCTTCCTCGGCCTCTCCGTGGGCGTCAACCTGTCGCAGATGCAGCACGACCAGAAGCAGGCGGCCTACGCCTCGGACATCACCTACGGCACCAACAACGAGTTCGGCTTCGACTACCTGCGCGACAACATGGTCTATGCCGCCAACGAGCGGGTGCAGCGCGGGCTCAACTATGCGATCGTCGACGAAGTGGATTCGATCCTGATCGACGAGGCACGCACGCCGCTGATCATCTCCGGCCAGGCCGAGGACCACACCGACCTCTATGTGCGCATGAACGCCGTGCCGCCCCTGCTGACCAAGGGCGAGGCGGCCAAGGAGCAGGGCGATCCGGACATCGGCGACTATGTCGTCGATCTCAAGGCGCACTCGGTGCTGCTGACCGAGGCCGGCCACGAAAAGGCTGAGGAGATTCTGGCCAGGCTGGGCATCCTGGCCGAAGGCAGCAGCCTTTACGAGCCCTCGAACATCCTGCTGATCCATCACCTTTACGCCGCATTGCGCGCCCACAACCTGTTCCACCGCGACCAGCAGTACGTGGTGCAGAACGATGAGGTGGTGATCGTCGATGAATTCACCGGGCGCCTGATGGCGGGCCGGCGCTGGTCCGACGGCCTGCACCAGGCCGTAGAAGCCAAGGAAGGCGTGGCGATCCAGTCCGAGAACCAGACCCTGGCCTCGATCACCTTCCAGAACTATTTCCGCATGTACGGCAAGCTCGCCGGCATGACCGGCACGGCCGACACCGAGGCCTACGAATTCCAGCAGATCTACAGCCTGGAAACCGTGGTGATCCCGACCAACCGGCCGATGATCCGCAAGGATGAGAACGACCAGATCTACCGCACCGCGCCCGAGAAGTATGCGGCGATCATCGCCGACATCCGCGCCTGCCACCAGCGCGGCCAGCCGGTGCTGGTCGGTACCACCTCGATCGAGAACTCGGAACTGCTCTCCGGCCTGCTCGACAAGGAAAAGCTGCCCCACCAGGTGCTGAACGCCAAGCAGCACGCGCGCGAAGCCGAGATCGTGGCCGAAGCCGGCCGCCCCGGCATGATCACCATCGCCACCAACATGGCGGGCCGCGGCACCGACATCGTGCTCGGCGGCAATATCGAGAAGCCGACCAATGCGATCCGTGACGACGAAGCGCTGTCGCCGGAAGAGAAGGCTGCCCGCACTGCGGCGCTCAAGGCCGAATGGCAGAAGGTGCATGATCAGGTGCTGGCCGCCGGCGGCCTGCACATCATCGGCTCCGAGCGCCACGAGTCACGCCGTATCGACAACCAGCTGCGCGGCCGTTCCGGTCGCCAGGGCGACCCGGGTTCATCGCGCTTTTACCTGGCGCTTGACGATTCGCTGCTCAAGATCTTCGCCGGCGAGCGTCTCAACACCATCATGGTGCGCCTGAAGATGCCCGAGGGCGAGGCCATCGAGCATCCGCTGGTCAGCCGTTCGCTCGAATCGGCGCAGCGCAAGGTCGAGCAGCGCAACTTCGACATCCGCAAACAGTTGCTCGAGTATGACGATGTTTCCAACGACCAGCGCAAGGTGATCTACCAGCAGCGCAACGAACTGCTCGACAGTGCCGACATCTCCGAAACCGTCACTGCGATGCGCCAGGGACAGGTCCACGATACCTTCCGCCTGCACATTCCGGCTGAAAGTGTTGAAGAGCAGTGGGATGTTGCCGGGCTCGAGGCCACGCTGGCCGCCGAACTTCACATCAGGCAGCCGATCAGTGAATGGATCACGGCCGAGCCCCAGTTGGCCGACGACGAGATTCTCAAACGCCTGCTCGATGCCGGCGATGCCGCCTATGCCGAGAAGACAGGCGCCGTCGAGGCCGAGGCCTGGTCCGGCTTCGAGCGCAATGTCATGCTGCAAAGCCTGGACGGCCACTGGCGCGAGCACCTTTCCGCGCTTGACCACCTGCGCCAGGGCATCCATTTGCGCGGCTATGCGCAGAAGGATCCGAAGCAGGAATACAAGCGAGAGGCCTTCGAACTGTTCGAGGCGCTGTTGCAGACGGTACGCAACGAGGTCACGCGCATGCTGATGACCGTGGAAGTGCGCAGCGAAGAGCAGATCGAGGAAGCCGAGGCGCCGCCGCAGCTGGAAAACGTCCAGTACCACCATGCCGATTACGAGGAGGCCCTGGCCGCGACTGCCGAGCCCAAGGCGGCATTGCCGGTCGAGCGCCACACGCCGAAGGTCGGTCGCAACGATCCCTGCCCCTGTGGTAGCGGCAAAAAGTACAAGCACTGCCACGGCAAGCTGAGTTGATGCTGATCATGATCACCGGCGGAGCGTTGACTAGGGCGCTTCCCCGGTTTGCCATCGCCAAACGGGATGGAGTGACAAGGTAGGCCCGGCCGGGCGTGCTTCGTCCGCAAGTTTCGTACAATCCGGGTTTGCCACGATACCGCTTGGTCGTGCTGGTAAGTCAGCAGGCATAAGAGATCCATGAAAATCGCCCCGAATGCTGAGAAGGCTTTTGCAATAGTCGATGGTCCTGCACAGCCATTCCAACAGGCAATGGAATCGCTAACCCCACTGACTCAGTATGCCAAGGAGTTGCGCGATAGCGGGCGCAACATGGAGGCGGTCGAGGCATATGACCAGGCACTGCGCCTGGCACCGGACGCAATTGAACTGCTGAATGGCCGCGCTTGCGCGTTGGCTATGTTGGGGCGCTTCGAGGACGCGCTTGCCGTGTTCGACCGCGCCCTGGAGATAAATCCCGAGTACGTGGTCGTGATTATCAATCGGGCGAAGGCATTGCGTCGCGCCAAGCGCCTAGCGGATGCGATTCTCGGCTTCGACAAAGCCCTGACCATTGCGCCCGAATCAATTCCGGCACTGGTCGGGATGGCCGGTTCGTTGCGTGAGGCCGGATCCAACGACGCTGCCGCAAGCTATTTTGAAAGAGCGTACGCAATGGATAGCCAGCAGGAACTTCTGCTCGGCAGCTGGCTGGATTGCAAGCTTGCGATTTGCGATTGGCGCGACCTTGGGAAGCTCATCGCGGAGGCGGAGCGTCAGATTGATCGCGGTGTTCTTGTTGCCGGGCCTTTCTCGATGCTCGGAATCACGGATTGCCCAGCCCGGCAGAGGCAGGCAGCGGAGTTATACCTGCGGCGGTTACATTCGGTTGCAACCAGATTGCCGCCTATCCCCTCCGATCGAGGAACAGAGAAAATTCGGATCGGCTACTTTTCGGGTGACTTTCACAATCACCCGGTTTCATTCCTGACTGCCGGTCTGTTCGAGACGCATGACCGGTCGAGGTTCGAACTGACCGCCTTTGTCCTCGGGCCGTCGGTGAGGGACGAGATGCGGCAGCGTGTCGAACTCGCGTTCGATGAGTTTATCGAGGTCGGCCAGCTTGGTGACCAGGAGATTGTCGAGGAGGCGCGGCGACGCAAACTCGATATCGCCGTCGATCTTGGCGGCTTTACGGGAAGCAGCCGTCCGGGCATATTTGTGATGCGTGTGGCGCCAATCCAGGTAGGCTACCTTGGCTACCCCGGGACAATGGGAAATGGCGTGCTGGACTATCTGGTTGCCGACAAAGCGATCGTTACTGAAGCGGATCATGGCCAGTTCGCAGAAAAGATTGTCAGCCTGCGAAGCTATCAGGCCAATGATTCGCAACGCCGAATCGCCGACGTGACTGTGGCCAGAAGCGCTGCCGGTCTGCCACGCGAAGGATTCGTATTTTGCTGTTTCAATGATCCGCGAAAAATACTTCCAGCCATGTTCGATCGTTGGATCCGGATTCTCGGCAAGGTTGAGGGCAGCGTTCTCTGGCTTGCCGGGCATCGGCCGGAGGCAGCGCAGAATCTTCGCAAGGAAGCGGAACGGCGGGGCCTGAACCCGGACCGCCTGGTATTCGCCGACAGGGAATCGAGGCTCGAAGACCACCTGGCGCGCTATCGGATCGCCGACTTGTTTCTCGATACACTTCCGTACAATGCCCATACGACAGCCAGTGATGCCCTGTGGGCCGGATTGCCCGTGCTGACCTGCAGGGGAGCGTCATTTCAAGGCAGGGTCGCGGCGAGTTTGCTGCAATCGATACAGTTGCCTGAACTGATTGCAGAGACCGCCGACGAATACGAGAACCTGGCGATGCGGCTTGCCCTGGAGAAGGGCAAACTACATGATCTGCGGGCAAGGTTGGCAGAGAACAGGTTGGCCACCTTGTTGTTTGACACCGTTACGTTTACCAGGAATCTGGAAGCCGCATACGTGAAAATGCATCAACGTTGCCAGTCCGGCCTGCCGCCGGAGCATTTTTCTGTTTGACCAATTGATGGAGACCTTGTTCCGGCCTGCCCGGACTGACATTCATGGCTGCCGCAGATACCCCCACAATTCTTGAGCGCGATTCGTCAGTCTATGTTCTGGACCAGACCCGTTTGCCGGGCCAGGCGACGATGCTTAGGCTCGCCACCCTGGAAGATGCCGCCCATGCCATTCGTGTCATGCAGGTGCGCGGCGCGCCGCTGATCGGGGCGATCGCCGCCTACGGCGTGGCGCTGGGGCTGGCCGATGATGCCGGCGACGCACGCCTTGACTATGTGATTGCAGCCCTTGCGGCAACACGACCGACAGCCGTGAACCTGCACTGGGCGTTGGCACGCATGGAGCGCGTGCTGCGAGAGTCGGCGCCAGCGACACGGCGGGAAATTGCCTGGCGGGAGGCGCGGGCGATTGCGGCGGAAGACAAGGCAGCGAATTCTGCGATCGGAGTTCACGGCATGCCCTTGTTGCAGGCGAGGCAGAAGGGCAAGCATCCGATCCAGGTAATGACACATTGCAATGCCGGGAGATTGGCGACAGTCGAACATGGCACGGCACTCGCCCCGGTGTATGCCGCGCATACCGCGGGCCTGCCGGTGCACGTCTGGGTCTCGGAGACGCGACCGCGCAACCAGGGCCTGCTGACCGCCTGGGAACTGGCCGAGGCCGGTGTGCCGCATACCCTTATCGCCGACAATGCCGCCGGCCTGCTGTTGATGCAGGGCAAGGTCGATCTCGTCATCGTCGGCGCCGACCGCATTGCCGCCAACGGCGACACCGCCAACAAGGTCGGCACCTACCTAAAGGCGCTGGCGGCGCGTGCCCACGAAGTTCCCTTTTATGTCGCCGCGCCGCTGTCGACCATCGATTTTGCCTGCCCCTCGGGGAAGGAGATTCCCATCGAAGAGCGATCCGGCGAGGAGCTTGGCGCCGGCAGCGTACCGGTGGCCAACCCGGCCTTCGACGTGACGCCGGCGGCATTGATCACCGGCATCATTTCCGAGCGTGGCGTTGCCGCTGCCGGCAACCTGGAACAATGGCGGACATGATTTCAATGCCACTGGCTGCCCGGGTACTGGCGACGGCGCGGGCGATGAATGCCTCGGGCATCAATCGCGGCAGTGCCGGCAATGTCAGCGCGCGCTGCGAAGGGGGTTTCCTGATCACGCCCACCGGCATGGCTTACGATGCCTGTGTACCCAGCGACATGGTGGGGGTCGGCGCTGACGGCACGGCGACCGGGAAGCGCAAGCCGTCCTCGGAATGGCGTTTCCATCGCGACATCTATGCCGCCCGCCCCGAAGCGGGTGCAGTGGTGCATACCCATTCGCCGTTCGCCACGGCGCTGGCATGCCAGGGCCAGGGCATTCCTGCCTTCCATTACATGGTGGCGCGTTTCGGCGGCACTGATGTGCGCTGTGCCGCCTACGCCACTTTCGGTAGCCAGGAGTTGTCGGATGCCATTTTGATCGCACTGGAGGGCCGCAATGCCTGCCTGATGGCGCACCACGGCATGGTCGTCTTCGGCCGCGATTGCGACCAGGCCCTGGCGCTGGCGGTGGAGCTGGAAACGCTCTGCGAGCAGTACTGGCGGGTTCTGCAGCTTGGTGCGCCCAAGCTGCTCGCCAGCGACGAAATGCAGCGCGTGCTGGCGAAGTTCGCGACCTACGGCCAGCAGGAGTAGGCCGGCGCGCTGTTTCGTTCAGGCGGCGTGGTAGGACGTCACCCGCTCGACTTCGTTCTTCGAGCCGAGGATCACCGGCACCCGCTGGTGCAGTTTTTCCGGCTGGATGTCGAGGATGCGCCGGCGCCCGTCGGTCGCTGCGCCGCCCGCCTGCTCGACGATGAAGGCCATCGGATTGGCCTCATACATGATGCGCAGCTTGCCGCCCTGGTTCCGCGTCTTGCTATCGATCGGGTACATGAAAATGCCGCCACGGCTGAGGATGCGATGCACGTCGGCGACCATCGAGGCGACCCAGCGCATGTTGAAGTCCTGTCCGCGCGGACCGTCCTTGCCCGCCAGCAGTTCGTCGATGTAGCGCTGTACCGGAGGTTCCCAGTAACGCGCGTTGGAAGCGTTGATGGCGAACTCGCGGGTGTCCTCGGGGATGCGGACGTTTTCCTGGGTCATGATGAAACGCCCGTATTCGCGATCCAGCGTGAACACATTGACGCCGTCGCCCAGCGTCAGCACCAGCAGCGTGGTCGGACCATACACCGCGTATCCGGCGCAGACCTGGCGCGCGCCAGGTTGCAGGAAGGCCTGCTCGCCGGGTTCCATGCCTTCCGGGCATTGCAGCACCGAGAAAATGGTGCCGACCGAGACATTGACGTCGATGTTCGACGAGCCGTCGAGCGGATCGAACAGCAGCAGGTATTCGCCCTTGGGGTAGCGGTTGGGGATGACGTGCGGCAGTTCCATTTCTTCGGAGGCCATGCCGGCGAGGTGACCGCCCCATTCGTTGGCGTCGAGCAGGATCTCGTTGGAAATCACGTCCAGCTTCTTCTGCACTTCACCCTGGATGTTGTCGCTGCCGGCGCTGCCGAGCATGCCGGCCAGGCTGCCCTTGCCGATGGCGATGGAGATGGCTTTGCAGGCGCGGGAGACGACTTCGATCAGCAGGCGCAGGTCGTGGGAAATGACGTTCTTGTCGCGTTGCTCCTCGATGAGGAAGCGGGAAAGGGTCATCTGGGCCATGGTGTCGGTTGCTGGCAGGAGGTTCGGCGAATTATACCGGCGCGCATGGGCAGGACATCCCGGAGGTGCGGTCTGGAGGTGAAGCCCGGGCGCAATGCTGATATTCTGCAATCCATCCGTCCCCGCAGGACGCCCCGGTGCCTTGCCGGGAGGTGTTTCCCCGCCGTGCCGGATTCCGCCAGGAAAGGCTGCCATGAATCGCGACGCAGAGCTATCCGCCCCGATGCGCTGGAAGACGCCGGAGGAGGCAGAACGTTATTATCGCCAGGTCATCGACAGCGCGATCGACGGCTATTTCGCCATCGACGCGCAGCGCCGCTTTGTCGAAGTCAATGACCGTCTCTGTGAACTGTTCGGCTATCCGCGCGAGGAGTGGATAGGACGCACGCCGCTCGACTTCATTACCGCGGAAAGCCGTGCCGAGCTGATCCTGCAGATGCAGCGCATCGACACCACCGACCGGCGCCGCTACCAGCTCGTCGCCCAGCGCAAGGACGGCTCGACGTTTCCCATCCTGCTCAACAACTCGACCCACCGCAACGAGCACGGCGAGGCGGTCGGCTCTTTCGGCTTCATCACCGACCTGACGCCGATCATGGCCGCGCAGCAGGCGGTTGCCGATTCGGAACGCGAATTGCGCGGCATTCTCGACGATCTGCAGGACACCTATTACCGCACCAACCAGGATGGCCTCATCGTGCGCGCTTCGCGTTCGGTCGAACAATTGCTTGGCTATTCGGTTGAGGAGGTTGTCGGCCGGCGGCTGGCGGATCTCTATTGCTCGCAAAGCGATCGCGATGATTTTCTTGCCCGCATGCGCGCCAACGGCGGCCACATCGTCGGTGGCCAATCGCGCCTGCGGCACAAGGATGGCCGCGAGCTGTGGGTGCTGACCACGGCGCATTTCATCCTGGACGCGCAAGGCAAGGTGATCGGCGTCGAGGGCACCACGCGCGACCACACCCGGCAGCGTCAGGCCGAGGAGGAACTGCGTCTCGCCGCCAAGGTGTTCGAGAGCAGCGGCGAGGCGATCACGATCACTGCTCCGGACGGCACGCTGATTTCGGTCAACCGGGCGTTTACCGCCGTGACCGGCTATGGTGCCGATGAAGTCGTGGGGCGCAATGTCAGCCTGCTTGCCTCGGGCCGCCATAGCCCCGGGTTTTTCGAGGAGATGTGGCGCACCTTGCACGCCACCGGCTACTGGCAGGGCGAAATCTGGAACCGTCGCCGCAATGGCGAGGTATATCCCGGCTTGCTCGGGGTGTCCTCGGTGCGCGACGAGATGGGCGAGATCACTCATTACGTCGGCATTTTTTCCGATATCAGCGAACGCAAGGCGGCCGAAGCCAGGATCGAGTATCTGGCCCATCACGATACGCTCACCGGTCTGCCCAATCGCCTGCTGCTCAAGGATCGGATGGAACAGGCGATCGTCCTTGGCGAGCGTACCGGACGCAAGATCGCGCTGCTGTTTGTTGACCTCGACCGGTTCAAGGCGGTCAATGATTCCTATGGCCACCCGGTGGGCGATATCCTGCTGCGTGAAGCGGCGCAGCGCCTGCAGTCATGCGTGCGCGAGTCCGATACGATCAGCCGCCATGGTGGCGACGAGTTCCTCGTCGTGCTCACCGAACTGCAGGATTCGCAGGTTCCTGGTCAGGTGGCGGCCAAGATCATGGCGACGCTGGCGGAGCCGTTCCATATCGAAGGTCATGAGGCCAGCATTTCCGCCTCGATCGGCATTGCGGTGTACCCGGAGGATGGCGCCGGGTTCGATGAACTGCTGAAGAAGGCCGACATCGCGATGTATCACGCCAAGGAGGCCGGACGCAATGCCTTCCGCTTCCACACGCAGCCGATGAATATCGCCGCGCGCGAGCGCCTGGACCTGCATTCCCGCCTGCGCGACGCCATGGGGCGACATGAATTCGAACTCTATTTCCAGCCGGTGGTGGAACTCGCCGCGGGCCGGGTTCTCGGTGGCGAGGCCTTGCTGCGCTGGCGAGTTCCTGGCGAAGGCGTGCTCGATGCCGGACAGTTCATTGGCGCCGCCGAACATAGCGGACTCATCGTTTCTCTGGGCGATTGGGTCCTGCAGCAAGCCTGCCTGGAACTTGCGCGCTGGCAGGCGGCCGGCCGGCGCGAACTATTGCTTTCAGTCAATGTTTCGCCGATCCAGTTCCGCCGCGGCGATGTCGAGGACAGCCTGCGCAGTGCGTTGGGGGCATCCGGCGCCGACCCGGCCGGACTGGAATTGGAATTCGGCGAGGCGGTTCTCGCCGAGGGTAGCGAGTCGGTGCGCCGCTGTCTGGCCCAGCTCAAGGTGCTCGGACTGCGCCTGGCGATCGACGACTACGGCAGCGGCAGTTCCAGCCTGGCGGCGCTGAAGCGATTCAGCGTCGATACGCTGAAAATCGATCGCAGTTTCGTCAGCGACCTGCTTTCCGATCCTGACGACGTCGTTATCGTGCGGGCGGCAATCGACCTGGCCAGGAGCCTCGGCCTGCGCCTGCAGGCCGAGGGCGTGGAATCCGCCGAAGTCGCTGCTGAATTGCGTGCGCTCGGATGCATGGTGGCGCAGGGTTACCATCTTGGCCGGCCGCTGCCGGCCAGCGAATTCCGGCAGTTGCTCGGAATCGCCTAGCCTGGGTTCAACGCCAGCGATTGACGGCGTCGCGGGTTTCCAGTGCCACTTTGCGCGCGGCGGCGGCATAGTCCTCGCCCTTGCCGGCGTAGAGGATGGCGCGCGAGGAGTTGATCATCAGTCCGGTGCCGGCGGCTGTCTTGCCCGCCATAACGGTGGCTTCGATGTCGCCGCCCTGGGCGCCGATGCCCGGCACCAGCAGCGGCATCTCGCCGACGATTTCGCGTACGCGGGCGATCTCGCCGGGGAACGTGGCACCGACGACAAGGGCGCATTGGCCGCTGGTGTTCCATTCGTCGGCGACGAGGCGCGCCACGTGCTCGAAAATCGCCGTGTCGCCAGCGCCGACTCTTGCCTTGAGGAATTGCAGGTCGCTGCCACCCGGGTTGGAGGTGCGGCAGAGCAGGATCACGCCCTTGTCCTGGTACGCCAGCCATGGCTCGATCGAATCGCGGCCCATGTAGGGGTTCACCGTCACCGCATCCGCCTGGTAGCGCTCGAAGGCCTCGATCGCATATTGCTCGGCGGTGCTGCCGATGTCGCCGCGCTTGGCGTCGAGGATCACCGGCACGCCGGGGTGCTTGTCGTGGATGTGGGCAATCAGGGCTTCGAGCTGGTCCTCGGCGCGACGGGCGGCGAAATAGGCGATCTGCGGCTTGAAGGCACAGGCGAGATCCGCCGTGGCATCGGCGATCTCGCTGCAGAAGCGGAAGATCGCGTCGGGCTGGTTCTTGATGTGGGCGGGGAACTTTGCCGGGTCGGGATCGAGTCCGACACAGAGCAGGGAATTGTTCTTCTGCCAGGCAGCGGCGAGTTGTTCCGTGAACTTCATTTCCAGGCGTCTTTCAGCGTCACGGAGCGGTTGAACACGGGCGCACCGGCCTGCGACTCGACACTGTCGGCGACAAAATAGCCGTGGCGCTCGAACTGGAAGCGATCTTCCGCAGCGGCGTCGCGCAGTGCGGGTTCGAGCTGGGCGGTGAGGGTCATTACCGAGTCAGGATTGATGTCGTCGAGGAAGTCTCGCTCGGTTCCGGGTTGGGGCACCTTGAACAGCCTGTCGTAGAGCCGCACTTCGGCCGCATAGGCGTGCTTTGCCGACACCCAGTGGATGTTGCCCTTGACCTTGTAGTTGTCGGAGCCCGGCGTGCCGGACTTCGAGTCGGCGAAGTAGTTGCAATGCACGGCGATGATGTTGCCGGCGCCATCCTTCTCGCATCCCATGCATTCGACGACGAAGCCGTAGCGCAGGCGAACCTTGTTGCCGGGGAAGAGGCGGAAGTAGCCCTTGCTCGGCACCTCCATGAAGTCCTCGCGCTCGATCCAGAGTTCCCGGGAGAACGGCACCGGGCGCTTGCCCAGGTCAGGCTTCTGCGGATGGTTGGGGGCCAGGCATTCCTCGTCCTGTTCCTCGGGGTAGTTGTCGATCACCAGCCTGACGGGGTCTAGCACGGCGATGCGGCGCTGTGCCGTCTCGTTCAGCACGTCGCGCTGGCATTCCTCGAACACGCTGTAATCGATCAGCGAGTCGGACTTGGTAACGCCGATCATCTCGGCGAACTTGCGGAAGCCCTCGGCCGTGTAGCCGCGGCGGCGCGCGCCGACCAGGGTGGGCAGGCGCGGGTCGTCCCAGCCGGCAACATGCTTCTCGTCGACCAGCTGGATCAGCTTGCGCTTGGAGAGCACGACGTAAGTGAGGTTCAGGCGCGCAAACTCGATCTGCTGCGGCAGCGGCGTATTGACGCAACCATGCTCGGCCAGCTTCTGCAACAGCCAGTCGTAGAAAGGCCGCTGGTCCTCGAATTCCAGGGTGCAGATCGAGTGCGTGATGTTCTCCAGCGCATCCTCGATCGGGTGGGCGTAGGTGTACATCGGGTAGACGCACCAGGCATCGCCGGTGTTGTGGTGGGTGGCCTTGCGGATGCGGTAGATCGCCGGGTCGCGCAGGTTGATGTTGCCGCTGGCCATGTCGATCTTCGCCCGCAGCACGTGGGCGCCGTCAGCGAATTCGCCCGCCTTCATGCGGCGGAACAGGTCGAGGTTCTCGTCGGGGCTGCGGTCGCGGAAGGGCGAGGGCTTGCCCGGCTCGGTCAGCGTGCCGCGGTTGGCGCGCATTTCGTCGGCGCTTTGCGAATCGACATAGGCCTCGCCGTGGCGGATCAGGGTCTCGGCGAAGTCGTACATCCACTGGAAATAGTTCGAGGCGTAATAGAGGTTGGTCGCCCCCGCCGTTTCCCAGCTCCAGCCCAGCCACTTCACCGCGTCGACGATGGAATCGACGTATTCCTGCTCTTCCTTCTCCGGGTTGGTGTCGTCGAAGCGCATGTGGCAGGCGCCGCCATAGTCGCGCGCCAGGCCGAAGTTGAGGCAGATCGACTTGGCGTGGCCGAAATGCAGGTAGCCGTTGGGCTCGGGCGGGAAGCGGGTGCGGATCTTAGCCGTGTCAGTCGGCGCGGCGAGCTGCTGTGCGGCGGGTCCCGGCGTGCCGGACCAGGTGCGGCCGGCATACCTGCCGGCCTTGAGGTCGGCATCGATGAAGTTGCGGATGAAGTTCGAGACTCTGGTTTCGTCGGTAGTCATGGCGCGGCAGGGGGCAAGGGTGCATCGGAAGCGAAAGGATTGACGAGGGTCAGGCGGTTGTCGACCACGAGGCCATGCTGCATGTCCTCCGTGAGCAGCAGCGAGCAGTCCTGGCGCAAGGCGGCGGCGACGATCAGCGCGTCCCACCATGAAAAGCCGTGGCGCTCCTGCATCGACCAGGCCGAATCGAACAATTCGGAATCGGGCGCGACGGGCTCCCACGCCTGCAGGGCGCGGCAGTCCGCCTGCGCGGCCGCGGCCGGCAGGTCGAGCTTCTGCGGATGCGTTGCGACGGCGTAATATTCAATCAGCACCTGCGTTGAGATGCGGCCTTCACGGCGGCGCGCCAAGGCACTCAACCAGCCCTCCGCGACCACCTGCTTGGCGTGCGCCCGGCGGTCGCGTGCGTAGGCCAGAATATTGGTATCGACGAAAGTTGGCGTCACCGTTTCAACACCGGCCGGTCGTAGAGCTCCTCGCGTGTCGGCCAACGGCGGCCATCTGCGCGCGCGGGCGGATCGAGGTAAGGTGCGCGGGAGAAAAAGTCCTGCATCGCGCGCTCGTAATCGTCATCCTGCCTGCGTAGCCTGGCCAGCATCTCACCCACCAGTTTCGAAACGCTGGTGTTCTGTTTGGCGGCCTCGATGCGCGCCCAGCGCAGGGTTTCCTCGTCAGTGGTAATGGTCAGGTTGGGCATGGCATCCTCGTCTCGTGATTCACGAATCTAGTGTATCACGAAGTTTGTGGGTAGAATCCGGCCCATGAATGCAACTGCCCTTCTCGCCATCGGCGGCGGCGCCGTGCTCGGCGCCTGGCTGCGCTATGCGCTGGGGCTCTGGCTCAATCCGCTGTTGCCGACCATGCCCCTGGGCACACTGGCCGCCAACCTGATCGGCGGCTACCTTATCGGCGCCGCGGTGGCCGTGTTCCACATCAATGTCGAGCTGCCGGCCGAACTCAAACTCTTCTTCATTACCGGCTTTCTTGGCGCGCTGACCACCTTTTCGACCTTCTCGGCCGAAGTGGTGCACCTGATCCAGACAGCACGCTACGGCTGGGCGCTGCTGACCGCGTCGACCCATCTCTTCGGCTCGCTGCTGATGACCGGGCTGGGCATTTTCAGCATTCACAAGCTGGCGCAATGAAGTTCGACCCCGAGGCGCGACGGGCGGCGCGGCCGGCGCTGACCTATGACGAGGCGCTGCCGGTCAATGTGCTGCGCGCCGAGATCGGTGAAAAGATACTGAGGCACCAGGTAGTGGTGATCTGCGGTGAGACGGGCTCGGGCAAGACCACGCAACTGCCGAAGATCTGCCTGGAGATCGGCCGCGGCCTCAATGGCCTGATCGGCCACACCCAGCCGCGGCGCATCGCGGCACGGGCCACGGCAACGCGGATTTCCCAGGAGCTGAATTCCGAACTCGGCCGTCACGTCGGCTTCAAGATCCGCTTCACCGACAAGGTCACGCCGTCGAGTTACATCAAGCTGATGACCGACGGCATCCTGCTCGCCGAGACGCAGACCGATCCGCTTTTGCGCCAGTACGACACGATCCTGATCGACGAAGCCCACGAGCGCAGTCTCAACATCGATTTCCTGCTCGGTTACCTCAAGCAACTGCTCCCGAAGCGACGCGACCTGAAAGTGATCGTCACCTCGGCCACGCTGGACGCCGAGCGCTTTTCGAAACATTTCAATGATGCACCGGTGATCGAGGTTTCGGGGCGCCTGTTCCCGATCGAGACGCGCTTCCGGCCGTGGCAGGAAAAGAAGGATACGGACCTCAATGACGCCATCGTCGACGCGGTCGATGAGGCCCATCGTACCGGGCCGGGCGACGTGCTGGTTTTCCTGCCCGGCGAGCGCGAAATCCGCGAGGCGGCCGAGGCGCTGAGGAAACACTCATTTGGCAAACTCGCGCCGGGGCTTGAAGTGCTGCCCTTGTTTGCGCGGCAGACCGCCGTTGAGCAGGGCCGCGTCTTCGCGTCGCATCAAGGGCCGCGCGTGGTGCTGGCGACCAACGTCGCCGAGACCTCGCTCACCGTGCCCGGCATCCGCTACGTGATCGACTCGGGCCTGGCCCGAGTCAAGCGCTACTCGCATCGCAACAAGGTCGAGCAGTTGCAGGTCGAGCCGATCTCGCGAGCGGCGGCGAGCCAGCGCGCCGGGCGCTGCGGCCGGGTGTCGGCCGGCGTCTGCTTCAAGCTCTACGACGAAGAAGACTTCAACAAGCGACCGCCCTATACCGAACCCGAGATCCTGCGCTCCAGCCTCGCCGGCGTGATCCTGCGCATGAAGTCGCTGCATCTGGGCGACGTCGAAGACTTCCCTTTCCTCGAGGCGCCGGCGCCGCGCATGATCGCCGACGGTTACAACCTGCTGGCGGAGCTGGGGGCGCTGGACGAGGCCACGAAGGAACTCACCCAGGTCGGCCGCGAACTGGCGAAACTTCCGCTCGATCCGAAGATCGGCCGCATGATCCTCGCCGCGCGCGAGCACAACTGCCTGAAGGAAGTGCTGATCATCGCCTCGGCGCTGGGCACCCAGGACCCGCGCGACCGGCCCGCCGAGGCGGCCGGCTCGGCCGATCAGGCCCATGCCAAGTGGAAGGACGAAAAGTCCGAGTTCCTTTCCTACCTGAAGCTGTGGACCGCAGCGGACGAGGTCTGGAAGCACGAGACCAGCAACAAGCAGCGCCAGTGGTGCCGGCACAATTTCCTTTCGTGGTTGCGGCTGCGCGAATGGCGCGACATCCACGGCCAGTTGATGACGCTGTGTCATGAGCACGGCTGGAAGGAGAACCAGATTGCCGCATCGTATGAAAGCATTCACAAGGCCCTGCTCACCGGCCTGCTCGGCCACATCGGCCTGATCAGCGAAGAGGACAAGAACTACCTCGGCGCGCGCGGCATCCGCTTTTACATCCATCCGGGATCGTCCCTGCTGAAGAAAGCCGGGCGCTGGATTGTCGCTGCCGAACTGGTCGAGACTTCGCGATTGTTTGCGCGCGGCATCGCGAAGATCGAACCGGAATGGCTGGAGCAGGTCGGCGCCCACCTGGTGCGCAGCCACATTTACGAGCCGCACTGGGAGAAGGGGCCGGGCCAGGTCGTGGCCTGGGAGCGCGTCACCCTGCACGGCCTGATGCTGCATGCCAAGCGGCGCGTGCATTACGGGCCGATGGACCCCAAGCTCGCCCGCGAGATCCTGATCCGCGAGGCACTGGTCGAGGGGCAGGTCGGCGAGGACTGGGTGCGCAAGTGGCGATTTTTCCAGCATAACGCGAAGCTGAAGAAGGAAATCGAGACCCTGGAACACAAGTCGCGTCGCCCCGATGTGCTGGTCGATGACGAACTGATCTACGCCTTCTACGACGCCAAGATTCCCGAGGGCACCTTCACGTTGGCGGCCTTCGACCACTGGCGGCGCGAAGCCGAGGCGGCCAACCCGAAACTGCTCTGCCTGGAGAAAGAGCAGTTGATGCGCCACGAGGCGGCGGGCATCACCACCGACGCCTTTCCGCCTGCACTTACGCATCGCGGCCAGAGCTTCAAGCTCACCTACCACCACGATCCGGGTGCCGCCGACGACGGCGTGACGCTGGCCCTGCCGCTGGCGGCGCTCAACCAGGTGTCGGCCAACCGTTGCGAATGGCTGGTGCCCGGTTTGCTCAAAGAGAAGGTCGTGGCACTGCTGAAGACGGTGCAGCAGAAGTACCGCCACCGCCTGCAACCGCTGGACGAGTTCGCCGATCGGTTTTGCGATGCTGGCCATGACCAGGACGAACCTTTGGTGCGCGCCCTCACCCGTGCAGCGGAAGAGCACATGGCACAGAAGCTGCCGCTCGATGCCTTCCGGACCGGCGAGTTGCGCCCGCACTTGTTCATGAACTTCCGCCTGATCGACGAGCACGGCGGCACGCTGGCGCTGAGCCGCAATCTGGCCGAACTGCGCGCCCAGTTCCGCGACCGCGTCGAGCAGGCCTATGCCGACGCCGAAATCAGGCATGAGGTCGCGGAAGAGGGCGCCGGTGCCACCGAATGGAAGTTCGGCACCTTGCCCGAGTTGCTTGAGGTGAAAGTCGGCGCCGGCACCACGGTGGGGTTTCCGGCCCTGGTCGATCTGGGCGAGAGCGTGCGCCTCACAGCGTTCGATACCGAGCACAAGGCACGCGCCGAACACCGCAAGGGCCTCTCGCGCCTGTTCGCGCTGCAGCTGGCCGCCCAGGTCAAGGCCATCGAGAAGTTGCCCGGCCTGCGCGAAATGGCGCTGCAGTTCATTTCGCTGGGCAGCGAAAAGGAGTTGCGCGAGCAACTGGTCGCCGTGACCCTGGAGCGCACCTGCCTGATGGATCCGCTGCCGAACGAAGAGTCGGCGTTCGCGGCACGGCGCGAGGCGGCACGCGGGCGCATTCTGCTGGTGGCGCAGGAGATCCTGCGCCTTTTGGGCACCGTGCTGACCGAACATTCGGCAGTGACAAAAAAGCTTGCCGGGATGCAGAAGGCATTCCCCCAGGCGGCCGCCGACATCGGCGTGCAACTCGCCGAACTGATGCCGAAGAAATTCATCCTTGCGACGCCCTTCGAGCGCCTGCAGCACTACCCGCGCTACCTCAAGGCGATTGCGCTGCGCCTGGACAAGGCGAAGAACGATCCGGCGCGCGACGAGCGGCTGATGGCCGACTGGCAAGGCCTGGGCCGACCCTGGGAGCGCGAGCGCAATGCCATGCAGAAGTCTGGCCAGCAGCAGGACGCCTTCCTCGACGAATTCCGCTGGTTGCTGGAGGAATTGCGCGTCGCCCTGTTCGCACAGGAACTCAAGACATCTTCGCCGGTCTCGGTGAAACGCCTGCAGAAGATGTGGGATAGTCGGGAACGCCGTTGAACTACCACGCCGACCACGCCGAGGACGCCGGATGACAGAACTTTTCGCCGCCATTTCCCG
>CAJBYR010000207.1 GCA_903959855.1 uncultured beta proteobacterium | reverse complement strand
GCCGAATTCCCTGTAACCATCCGGTCGTTATGCACCCAGCGAATGAAGTTCGGGTCAATTCGGCGATCCGCCTCCGCGCACTCGTCATCCGACAACAACGGCATCGACAAAGCGGCGCGAATCGAGAGGACCAGATTCGCCGACCAGTCGGTCAGGTATTCATGGAAAGATTTTGGTTCGAGACTCACAACACACTCACAATAGAAGCAAAATCACAATGATACGCTTGTCATTTTACTCGTCAACGCTGGAGAACATTTTCCCGGTAATATTCGATGTTTAATCGACGAACCTTGCATTTTGGCCGGCTCCCAGGCGGATTGATCTTCATCTATCGGCTCATCGGGTTTTGCTGCCGCTCGTGAACAATCAACGTCAATTGCCTATGAATGACCGGCATCGAAAGAATGCCAACGCCCGGATACGATCCAAACCCGGAGTCCACAGAGCGGCAAAGCGAACACTCCACAGGTGGCTGCGGCAAAACGTTCGACATGAGGGCAATGCAAGACCCTGTCCTCTTCGGCCAAAACTCTCCCGTCAGTTGTCGCTGGTCAAGATAATTCTCTGTGGCTTGCCAACGGCCTCATCAGGTAGAAGGCGCACGGGAATAGCAATGTAGCGATCACAATGCAACATGACCTCATGCCCAGCCGCATACGCGTCGGCCAAGCCTTCCTCTCGGTACCCTGCCGAGTCCAGATGTTTTTCAACTTCGCTCGTTTCGGCGGATGCCAGCTTCGTTGCCGCGAAGAGTAGGTCCGAGATCGTAGGCGACCAACAGTATCGGTAAGCCGACAGAGGAACAATCCGCATCACGTGTGCGGGAGAAGCTGCGTATGCATGGGCTGTCAGCATCCGCGCACATAGAAAAAGGCCTTGACTGCGATAGGCGATCCCGAATCGCTTCAGGAACCAATTGTCGGCCGCAGTGTGAAAATCAATAGAAGCGTTCTTCGGTCTGCGATCTCGCCGTGGCTCAAGAATTGATGGGCGGTCGACCGCATACGAGCTCGACACACCGCGATAGAAGACAAGGCTCTCAAAAGAGCTCATTTGGCGACTAACCTCCCGAAACTGCTATCTATCCCGCTTTTTTTGACGTCGTGCAACCGCTGATGACGATCGGGTTACTGAAGGCTTGGTAGATCTCAGCAACATGAGCGCATCCTCAAGCAGATTGCCCACGCGAGAGTTCAATTCCTCTGCTTCTTCAAGCCGCCGGCCCCTTTCTCGCTCGCCAACATGGTCATCTTCTGCAGAGAATCGTGAAAATACTTCGACTCCCGGCAATAGCGCCACCAAAGCAATCTTCTGATGGGTCGGTTTAATCGACTCGGACTTCAACACAAGTCGCATCAAGATTTCGAGCTCATCAAGAGCGATATCACAGCTCGGTCGACTTTCAAAACTAAACGGGTGAGTAACATCTCGCACGAGTTTTGATATCAATCCAAAATTGAACTGACTGTGAACGAAATCCTTTGACGACGCGCAAAACATGCCGTACCAGACCAGCGCTGTGGGATAAAACTCAACGAGTTTCGCCAGAACCTTGGCGTGCGCGAACGAGCCTGGAAGAATCTGATTGCATAGAAAAGCAACAGTCAAGCTGTCTGCTTCGGCGCCGTGAGGGGATACGTGCACAAGCTCAACGAGTTGCGTAAATGCCTTCATCCGCGCATCGAAAGGGCCGTTTAGCCCACCTACATGCGGCTCGAATTGTGGGTACATGCCCACGATGATTCGAGACAAACCACGGTCATCGAGAGAGCTTCTAGAGTACTCGACAATGGCGGTTTGCAACTGAGTGGGCAGCCCAGATGTATTGTCTTGGGAGTACCCACCAAACAGAAGCTCGTGCATGAGTTGCAGAGCGCTCACCACTGATGCTGTTACCCCCAAGCCAGTAAGATGGCGAAGCCGAATCCATCTCTGCGCTACGTAGTCAATTCCACAGAGTGGATAGAGCGTCTTAGCGCGGCACAATGTGTATGCTAGTGACCGCTTGCATGCAGAATAGGTGGGGCCCACGCCGCCTTCAGCACTACTTAGTCCCGCGAGAAATGCCTCTCCCATCGCCGCACCAAGCGACGCCAAATACCTTCGGTCTGAAGCGACCTCTGGCATTCGCTTAGCATTACCGTCTGACCACGCGCGAAAGTGTTCTGCAGTCTCTTTGCTGAGGACGTGAACGAAAGCTGTCAGCGGTGACTGATTAGGGTAGTACGTCGCCACGCTGACAAAGAAATCCTCTGCGTCGAAGTCCGCCGGAAGGACAACATTGGGAAAAATTAGACCATCCTCTTGGGACGCTCGCAACGTCTCATGTCGCTTCCCGGACTTCGCCAATGTTGACGAAAACAAGTCCGAATTGCGACGACCAAGCTCGTCCGACCCTGACCCAATGATTTCAGATAGCGACTCAAACCCCTGCCGGAACATTACGATGCCCCAAACAAATCGTCGAGCTTAGGGTTAGCTCGAGGCGGCTCGAGAACCGCCAAGGCGGCCTCCAAATATCCTGGCAAATGACCACTGTAGTAAATGTGAGCACTTGTTTTTCCGCGCAGTATGCCCGTATAGATCAGTCGCTTTTGAGTTGCCCCCATTCTATACAAGAGTTCGCTGCCGCCTAGATGAACAGCGCGGAACTCCCACCCCTTTGCGCCGTGTAAGGTATCAGCCCAAATCATTTCGTGAGGGTCGCTTACACCAGCGGTGGCCAGGACATTTTGGAATTCAGAAACCTGTTCGCGCTTCGGGAACAGAACTCCAATGCGCTCATCCGGATACAAGTCCAACTGGAGGCGCAGGTTGGCGATGATGGATTCCAACTGCTCTGCGAATGAAGCGCAGGACACCCGCGTAACAGATGAAGGGCGCACTGCTTCAGCGTATCGACATTCCCCTTGAAGGCGCGGAAAATTGGCCGAATCGGCAAGAATCGCGTCCGCCACTTTGCATAAACGCAGTCCGCTTCTATAGTGATACATCAGTGTCACGATGTTGTTGTCCACAAGTTTTTCCGGCAGGTCCGGCGTATGAGTTGCCTTATAGATGCTTTGACGAGAGTCGGCAGCCAACACCAATCGCCTAGTCAGGCGGCGAAATATCAGCAATTCTGTGTCTGTGTAATCCTGCGCCTCGTCAACCAGCAACGCGGCGCAGTAATCTGAAGATATGTGCTTAGAATCGATCAGAGACATTACCTTGCCAGCCAGCATGTTTCTATCTATTTCGAAGTTATTCGAAAGCTCAAATTGGACGGAGTACTCTTGCAGCAAGCTCTTGAAGAAACTCATCTGGGTTACCACCACCGCAGGGTCGATACCATAATGCTCACACCCCGCCTCCACAAACTTGCGGAGGCTGCCGGTAAAGACGATGATGCGGAAGTCGCTAAGGTGCTTTAAGGCGAGCCATTTCGCCCGGAGCAGTAGGATATTGGTTTTGCCGGAACCGGCGGGTCCGCGCAGCAGAAAGCTCGCCGATTCGGGAATACCCTCCACAGCGAGTCCTTGTTCGACGTCTAGCTGTTCTTTGCTCACCCAGAATGTTGTCGACATATTCGCCTCTTATTCCTTAGGCACCAGTAGTTCAACCGTGTCAAGCAATGCCTGTCGACATCTGCTAAATGCCTCCTCCACGGTAAACATTTCGGTCCAAACTGCATTTTGGATTGGCGTACCGTCGACCGTCGCGTCGAATGACAACTCGGTGGCCAGTTGGACTAGCGGAGCAACTTTCAATCCAATGCTCACTACCAAGATTGCAGTGAAATCTCGTGCTATGTCCTTTTCGAACTCATAACGAGAAATATATTCGTGCTCGGAAGGCCTCGTTTCGGTTACGGTGAATCGTGGGAAAACGGCCGAGTCCAATAAGTAGGTTCTGGTTTCCAAAAAGAGTGCGGAATTGAGCTGCCAAAGTTCTTGCTCACGTGTCGGCGCTGGAGCGACGCTCCCCTTCCTAGCTGCCGCACGGCGGACTTCCTCCTTCCGGATCTGCCGAAGACGGATGGCGATTTCCTGTTGAACCGGATTGGTTCCGGCGACGGGACTATCGAAGCTATCCCAATTTACAAGGTGAAGTCGCTGTCTCCAGTCTTTCAACAAACACGCCTGTGCGACTTGAATCAACCATTTGTCCGTTGTGTCAGATTTAATAACCGGAGTATGGTCCTTCACGCAATCATACAAGCATGCGCGGGGCTGATCATGCCCCGCAAATAGTGGCTTGCGCATTATCATGTCATGCACCGTCGCCCCAATTTGATAGAACGTCACTGCTCGCCAAGCACCTTCGTCATTGCTCTGCTCGGTTCGCCAGACAAACTCTGGGGGACTGTACCGTAAGGTAGCGACAAACTCCATTCCCGAAAGTCGGCCGTTGTCATCATCAGTAGGCAGCTGATAGACAACTCCCAAGTCCAGAAGCGTCAACTTCTGAAAGTCATCACTTATCACTATGTTGGCTGGTTTGATGTCGCGATGAAACAGGTCTTGGGACTCTAAGAATTTTGCTGCACTAGCGAGTTGCTTCACCAACCTAGGAATTGCGTCGGGCGGCACTTTCTCAATGATCTTGTCAAGCGAAGTCCCGTGCACAAGTTCCATTACTATGAACATGGTCCCGAGTTCGTCGTCTTCACCTCCGGCGAAGACTTCTACCAGGTTGGGGTGATGTTTCTTGCCAATCAGAGCAAGCTGCAGCTCCAAACGTTCCCTAGCCTCCGGGACGCCATTCTTCGCCAGCGACTCTGGGAAGAAGAGCTTAATTGCCACTTCAGCGTCATTTTTCGTTCCCGCGTAGACAATTCCGTCGGCGCCAGAGCCAAGGATACGAGTCAAGGTCCATCCTTGTACGTCAGTACCGTTCAGCAGCTTGAAGTCTGGCACGCCTCATCCCTCAATAGATTCGTCATTCACAACGGTCATTCTATACGTTCGTCCGTCATAGGGCTGCGGCCGCCACAGATGCTAACGCCTTGGCTGGCATGCACTCAGCGCTGCTCGGGTTCTTGGCAAGCGACTGTTGGCTCCGCGTCCACTGTTCGCACCTCGCCACAACTGCTGAGCACAACCGGCCGCTGGCGACGTCGGGCAGCACTGTTCTGACCGGCGGCCTTCGCCGAATTCGACCGTTTGCGGTCGTCATGTCGGCTGATACGTGTTCGCCTGATACTGCCAGGGCATCGTGGATATTTGAAATACCAATAGTCAAGAATTATCCACGGGCGCGCGTGCGGCGCCTATCACGCACGCAAAGCGCGACGGTGGGTAAGTTGCCTGTCTCAACTTGCCAATGCAGACTCGTTAGCACTGCTGACATTCCCTGCCCCAAAGCTCAACCCAGCCGTGTCGGAACGACCAGCGAGGATCTGACGCCGATTCTCTGTTTGTTTCTGCGGAACTTGTGCAAACGTGCGATGGTCTCAACCGCGAGTCTGGTGATTCGCGCTGTGCGCCCAGTATCGTTTTGCCATCGTGCAGCGAATTGCCGGACATCGAATAGTTTTCCACGTTGGCTGCGTCAGCCCGCTTGATGCCCGTAAACGCATCGCCCTATGCTCGCGAGACCGAGCGCAAGAGCCGGACTGATC
>CAJBYR010000206.1 GCA_903959855.1 uncultured beta proteobacterium | reverse complement strand
CTATCTCCTCCCCCTTCAAGGGGGAGGCCGGGAGGGGGATGGGGCCGCTACAGCCAGCGCTCGGCCGGATAGCCGCCGACCACAGGCCGCTGCATTGCGGCGCGGGCGATCTGCCGGCCCCACTTGAATTCCTTGAACAGGACGACGAAGTTCCACATGTCGCGCATCACCAGCTTGCGTTCGCGCCAGGAGAGCTTCATCAGCGCCGCGGGGAAATCGGCCTCGTGCGGGCGGTCGAAGGCGATCTTGAGCGGGTTCCACTGGTCGGTGCAGCGCCGCACTTCCGAGGCGATCATCTTGCGATAGATCTCCTGCACCGGCCGGTCGCGCCGCTGCGCCTCGACGATGGCCTCGCCGGAAATGGCGCCCGAATGCAACGCGCAGCTCATGCCCTCGCCGATCATGTTGAGGAAGCCGGCCGCCTGGCCGGTGACCAGCACGTTGCCCTTGCCGAATACATAGCGGTTGATCAGCGAAGGGCCGAAGTTCTCGGCGCAGCCTTCGTGGTCGTCGTCCGCCGGCTTCAGTTGCACGCCGTGCTTGTCGCGCAGGTATTGCTCCACCACCTGATGCTTCCTGGCAAAGTTGTCGCCGCGCTTGAAGCCGACGCCGACGATCTGCCGTCCGTCGCGGGCATGGCTCCAGGTGTAGTGACCCAGCCCGGGGTGGAACCAGAAGTGGAAGTAGTCGGGCGAGAGCGGGCAATCGATGATCTCGTGGAACTTCTGGCCGACGAAGAACCAGGGGATCTGCTTGGTGTAATCGGGATAGACGGCGCGTACCACCAGCGAACTCGGCCCGTCGGCGCCGATCACCTGGCGCGCGCGGTACTCGATGGGCTCGCCGCCGCGCCGGGCATGGACGATGACGTGGTCGCCGCGCTCTTCCAGACCGGCGAACGAGGTCTGGTCGTGCACCTCGGCGCCGCTGCGCTGGATCGCCCAGTAGTCGGAATATTTGCGGTGCAGGTGCGGCGTGGTGCCATGGAAGAAATCCATCGGCATCTCGACGCGGCAGGGAAAGTGGAAGGTGACGCCGCGGCAGGAGGTCGGCTCATGCAACACCTCACGCGGCAGCGGACCGAAATTTTCCAGCAGGAAGCGGTGCCCGCGCGGCGAGAGGATGCCGCTGCAGATCTTGTGCCGCGGCAGCTGCTTGCGCTCGAGGATGATGGTTTCCAGGCCCGCATCGACCGTGCGCTTGGCAGCGGCGGCAGCGGCAAGGCTGGCGCCCACGATGACGACATCGACATTACGCATAAACCGTTACCTCGTTTAGCGCCGCCAGCTCGGCCAGGTGCAGCACCGGCACGTCGGCAACGCGACGGAGAACATCGCGCTCGGCGGCATCCTCGATCACGATGCGCGCCGGCCGGCGGCCCTGCAGCAGCCAGCGCGCCTGCTCCAGATCTTCGCGCGCCGGCCCCATGCGCAGGGCGGGATAGGCACTGGCGCGTGCCGGCATGGCAATGCGCTGCAGGTCAAGGTTCATGGCGCAGCCACGATCCTTGCGCAGGCCGTCGTAATGCGCCACAAGGCGGGCGTGATCGGCATGGAAGGCGCGCGCCTCGATGACATAGAAGTCGGTGCTGGCAATACGCCGACGAATTGCCGGCAGGCTGCCCAGGGCCTCGCCCAGCCCTTGCAGGCGGGCGCCGGGCAGCCAGCGACGCAATTCGCGCAGCAGCAGGCCGTCGCCCACCACCAGGCTGCGGCCATCGATCGCGTTGAGAAAACGCCGCTTGCGCTGCGGGTCGATGTCGCCGCCGATTTCCAGTGCCACCGCAAGATCCGCCCCGTCGTCCCCCGCACTGCGCAAACCGAGCAGCGCCTCGACCTGCGTCAACAAGGTTGGATCGGCGCGCAACGCAGCGCCCGCCAGCAACAGGGCGCCGGCCGGAGCGGGGGCGGCCTGAGCCGCCGCCTGCGCGTAACCGACCTGCAGCACGGCAAGATCCGGCGGCAGTTCCAGTTCGCCGCGCAGGTCCATGATCATGTCGCTGAGGGCAATGTCTTCGGGGCACACCGGATCGCAGGCGCCGCACAGCGTGCAGGCGTCGAGCACGTCCGCCAGCTCGGTCACCCCGGCGCCGTTCTGCCGCGCCTTGGCGATACCTTCGGGGCTGAAGCGCGGATCGCGGCGGTGGCGCCACATCGGACAGACCAGCCGGCACAGGCTGCAGCCGCTGCAGGCGGGGTAGTCGCGGGGATGGGCGGTCGAATACATCAGAAGATCACATCGCGGTTGAGGATCATCGCCGGGTCGGCCTGGCGCTTCATGGCCAGGTGCCGATCCACCAGGGCATCGCCGAAGACACGGCGGATGTAGCCCTTCATCATGCCGCCGAAGCGGTAGTAGCTGGCGCCCAGATCGACGCCGATGTCGTAGATGGCGTTCTTGAAGGACTGGAAATGGTCGCGGCTATACACCTCGCCCTCGATCATCGGCTCGAACTCGCAGCCGTAGGCCCAACCCTCGGCGTCCGGCGGCACGCAGCTCATCTCGTAGTGCGGCTTGTGCTCCGGCCGCAGACGGATGCCGACGCAATACAGCGTGTAATGCCGGAAGAACTTGCGGCACACCTTGTTGCCGCGCTCGACGGCCTCGATGAACTTGTCGGCCGATGTCGCCAGGTCGGGGATCACCATGTTGCGCGAGCCCCAGTGCTTCCACACGGCGCGCGAGAACACCACGGTGCGGTCATCCATGCGGCCGTCGCGATGGAATTCGGGACGGCGGAATTCCGGGAACACGGCCTGCTTGCGCCTGAACAAGTACAGCGCCTCGCCGATCCGCCACGGCCGCAGGGCGTAGTGCCCGGCCATGCACAGGGCGAAGCCAAACTCGCCATAGCCGCGCAGGCGCTGCTGCCAATTCGCCTTGAATGCGGCCTCGCGCTCGTCGGAATCGAAGGCGACCAGCAGATTCACCGCGCAGTCCATGATGGTCAGGATGCCGGAATAGTCGCTGGCGTCGTTGCGGTCGAGCAACTGCAAGTCCTCGATCGCGGTGCGCAGCGAGGAGTAGTAGTAGTAGTGCATGCGCAGCGGGGTGTAGGGCCGGATGCGCAGGGTGACTTCGGTGATCACGCCGAACTGGCCGTAGCCAAGGATCACGCGCTGGAAGAGTTCGGCATTTTCGTTGTCGGAGCATTCGACAATCTCGCCGGTGGGTGTCACCACCTGCAGGGAGATCGCCTGGTCGGCGCTGCAACCGAGGCGCGCGGAATTCACATCGATACCGCCGACGCCCAGCGTGCCGCCGACCGATGACGTCATGTTGAGCGGCGCCGAGAGGTAATCCAGATTTTCCCGGCGCAATTCCTCGGCCAGGCCGTGCCAATAGATGCCGGCCTCGGTGCGCACGGTCATTGTCACCGGGTCGATCGCCAGCACGCGGCTCATGCCGGTCATGTCCAGCAGCACGCCACCGTAGGCTACCGACTCACCCTCGGTGGTCAGGCCGCCGCCGCGCACCGTGACCGGCACGCAATGCGCCTGCGCCGCCTTGAGCAGCGCCGAAACCTGGGTCGCGCTCTGCGCGATGACCACGCCGTGAGGCAGGCCGTAGGCCGTGCCGCCGGCATCGGTGGCGAAGATGCCGCGTGTGGCCGCGCTTTCCGCGACCTCAACGCCAAGTGCCTGCAGGTCGGCGACAAAAGCACTCCAGGCCTTGCCGTTCCAGCGCGCGGGATTGGTCTGCTGTCGAACGATGCCCTGCAAGGCGTCGGGGGCCACCGGGCATGGGCCGACGGTACCGGGATTTACGTGTGGAATTTCCAAGGCGGATAACCAAAAGGGCGTGGGTGGGAATGATACAACCCGCCGATGCCAAAGCGGCGTGCGCCGGGGGCTCTGAAATCCCGATCTTTCGCTGCGGCAGCGGGCCATGCCAGGGCCCACGAAAGCTATAATCCGCAGTATTTGACTCGGGCTTTCCCGAGCGGGCATCGCCAAAACAACACGATCGTGAATCCCCAGCAGTCCCAAGAAACCTCACGCTCCAGAGTCGGGCTGAACTGGCGTCCAGCGCTCCTCGCCTTTCTTGCCGCCGCAGGTGTTTCCGGCGCCATCGTCTGGTACTCGGAACTCGCCAGCCGCGACGCCGAAAGGAAGCTGGTCTCGAGCATGGCCACCACCTTCGCGAACTCGCTCGAAGGTGACATCGGCCGCGCTCTGTCCGCCACCTATGCCCTGGCGGCGCTGGTCAGGCATCAGCGGGGAATCCCGCCGGATTTCAAGGCCGTCGCCAGCCATCTGCTGCAGCAGTATCCGGGGGCTACCGCGCTGGCGCTGGCACCCAAGGGCATCGTCGGCCCCATCGTCCCCCTGGCCGGCAACGAGAAAGCCGTCGGCCATGACCTGCTCAAGGATCCGACCCGCGACAAGGAGGCCTTTCTCGCGCGCGACACCGGGCAACTCACCCTCGCGGGTCCGTTCAACCTGGTCCAGGGCGGTGTTGCCGCGGCAGGCCGGCTCCCGATCTTTCTCGACCAGCCGGCAGGACAGCGCTCGTTCTGGGGCTTCGCCAACGTCCTCATCCGCTTTCCGGAGGTGGTCCATACCACCGGACTGAACCGCTTGCAGGACGGCGGACATGCCTACGAATTGTGGCGGATTCATCCGGATACCGGGCAACGGGTCAGCATCGCTGCCGGCGGCGGTCCGCTGCGCGACCCCGTGGATCTTCCAGTAACGGTGCCGAATGCCACCTGGACCCTGAGTGTGGCGCCACTGGCCGGCTGGGGCCAACCCGTCCGCCTCGCCGGCAAGCTCGCCCTCTCCGCGCTTTTCAGCGTGATGATGGGCGCGCTGGCCATCCTGCTGGTGCGTGATGCAAGCTACCGCAGGTCGCTGGAAAGCCGGATTGCCGAAGCCACGCGCGATCTGCGTACCCGGGAGCACGAACAGCGGGCCCTGATCGGCGCATTGCCCGACATCATCATGCATTTCGACCGCGAGCATCGGCATCTCTTTGTCTCCGAAAACGTGCGCCACAGCGTGCCGCTGACCGCTGCCGAGATGATCGGCAAAACCCACCGCGAACTGGCTTTCCCGGAAGACATGTGCGCGCTTTGGGAAGACGAGATCAACGCCGTCTTCCGCGACGGCACCGAGAGGGAAAGCGAATTTTTATTGCCGGGGGTGACAGGAATGCACACCTACGACTGGCGCGTGGTTCCCATGTTCGGGCACGAGGGCACGGTGGAGTCGGTGCTCGCGGTGATCCAGGACATCACCGAACGCAAGCGACTGGAGGGGCAACTCCTGGACGAACGCACCACGCTTGAAGCCCTGGTCAACACCATTCCGGACCTGGTCTGGCTCAAGTCTGCCGACGGTATCTACCGCACCTGCAATGCACGCTTCGAACGCTTCTTCGGCGCGCCACGCGAGAACATCATCGGTCGCAGCGACTACGATTTCGTCGACCGCGAGCAGGCCGACTCCTTCCGTGCCAATGACCTGAAGGCGATGGAAAGCGACCGTCCGACGACCAACGAGGAGTGGATCGCCTTCGCCAGCGACGGGCACCGCGAGTGCCTCGAAACCACCAAGATGCCCCTGCGCGACAGCCAGGGCAAGCTGCTCGGTGTGCTCGGGATCGGCCACGACATCACGGAACGAAAGCTCATCGAGAACCGGCTGCGCAATGCCGAGGCGCATTACCGCAGCCTGTTCGACGAGAGCACCATCGTCATGCTGCTGATCGATCCCCAGAATGGCCGCATCCGCAATGCCAACCGCGCGGCCTGCGAGTATTACGGCTATGACGCAGAAGCTTTTTGCCGGATGAGCATCGGCGACGTCAGTACCCTGAATAGCCTCGACATCGAGCGTCAGATGGCGGCGACGAGGCAGCAGGGAGGCAAGACCTTCGAGTTCCGGCACCGCCTGGCCAACGGCGAAATCCGCGACGTTTCGGTATCCAGCGGACCGATTTCAATTGATGGCCGGCCCTACCTGCTGTCGACGGTGCTGGACATCACCCGTCGCAAAGCCACCGAGAAGGAACTCTCGACCCACCGCCACCATCTTGAAAAGCTGGTCCTGGAACGCACGGCCGAGCTTTCCATCGCCAAGGAGTCAGCCGAAGCGGCCAACCGCGCGAAAAGCGCCTTCCTCGCCAACATGAGCCATGAACTGCGTACGCCGATGAACGGTGTCATGGGCATGGTTGCCCTGGCGCGCCGGCGCATGTTCGACAGCAAGGGGCAGGAGCAGCTCGACACCGCCATGGCATCGGCCACCCACCTGCTCGACCTGATCAACAACATCCTCGACATTTCCAAGATCGAGGCACAGCGCCTGACCCTGGAACAGACCACGCTCGACCTGCGCGAGGTGTGCGAACGACTGGCCATGCTGGTGGGCCAAAGTGCCAGCGCGAAAGGTCTGGAACTGCAGATCAACGGGCTGCAGGAGCTCGATGGCAGGCACTTTATCGGTGATCCGCTGCGCCTCGGACAGATCCTGCTCAATCTCGCCAGCAATGCCATCAAGTTCACCGAGGCCGGATCAATCACCGTGCGCATCCAGCGCCTTGAAGAAACGGACATGGATTGCATCCTGCGCTTCGACGTCGAGGATACCGGCCTCGGCATCGCGATAGAGGAGCAAGGGCGCTTGTTCAACGCCTTTGAACAAGCCGACAACTCGATGACCCGAAAGTACGGCGGCACCGGCCTCGGGCTCGCCATCAGCAAACGACTGGTCCAGGCAATGGGCGGCGAGGTCGGCGTCGAAAGTACGCTTGGCCGGGGCAGCACTTTCTGGTTCACCGTTCGGCTGCAAAAATCGCCCGACAGCGCCCCGGTGAAAATCGCTGCAGCACGCACGCTACCGGCGGAGCAATGCCTGCAGCGCGACTGGAACGGTGCCCGGATCCTGCTGGCCGAGGACGAGCCGATCAGCCAGGAGGTGTCCTGCGGCCTGCTGCAGCAGCTCGGGTTGATCGTCGATCTGGCCGAAGACGGCCAGCAGGCGCTATCCCTGGCCAGGCAGACACGCTACGCACTGATCCTCATGGACATGCAGATGCCGGTCCTGAACGGGATCAATGCAACGCTGGCGATCCGGGCAGATTCATTGAACTCCGCCACACCCATCCTGGCACTGACGGCGAATGCCTTCGACGAGGACCGTGAAATCTGCCTCAAGGCCGGCATGGACGACCACATTGCCAAGCCCATCGACCCGCCCGTCCTGTTCAACATGATGCTCCGGCATCTGGAACGGGCACGCGCCGGACAGGAAAACTCCGGAAAATAAAAAGCGCCCCGGGAGGCAAGCCCCTCTCGAATTTGAAGGATTTTTTAGGGGAGCTTTTTCTTGGTCGCAACCGGTCTCGAGCCGCCGCGACACGGCAAGCGACTGGGATCGCGATTCCTGTTGATCGATTGAACCAACGGTGGCGCTCACCAACGAGTGGCCGTTGTCATTTGTACAGCCGTCCCGTATTACTATTCGCCTGTCCCATCAAGGCAAAGAAGGAGTGATTCAATGACCTTGGCTGAAACCATCTATCAACGCAGCCTGAAACTGCCCGACGCTGCCGACGGCGATGCGGCCGCCTACGACGCATGGTTCAAGGCGCAGGTGCAGCAGGCGATAGACGATCCACGTCCGGGAATCCCCGCCGATGCGGCCCGTGAGCACTTTGCCGCCCGTCGCGACGCCCTGCGTCAGCAAGCCCAAGGCGAGGGATGAAACTGGTCTGGCATCCGCTGGTGATGGCGGATCGCGAGTGCATCATGGATTTCATCGCCCGCGACAAACCCCTGGCGGCGCTCGCGCTCAAATAGAACCTCGAGACCCACGCCGACCGGATTGAGGCCAATCCTTACCTCTATCGTCCCGGTCGCGTGCCAGACACCCGGGAGGCGGTGGTGCATCCCAACTACATCATGGTGTATCGCATCGAGAGTGAAACGATCACCATTCTTCGCGTACTGCACGCCGCCCAGCGCTGGCCATCGGCCGAATAGATATCACCTTGCTTTGCACTTCCTTCGGTCGTCGCCAGTGCCGACTTTCGACTGCTGCTGACGGCGACTGCCGCAAGCCCTCTGCCCGCATCCCAAAGTCAGTCCCGGCAGGACGGCAATTCGACAGGAAATTGCCGCGTGGGTAAAAGTGTGGGTAGAAAACAAACACGCGCCCGAAGGCGCGTGTTTGCTTGATGCTTGGCGGAGTGGACGGGATACGTCGAAATCCAATAAAACAAATAACAATCAATATGATACACAACAGTCAGGCAGCGGTGTTTGTACCATTGCTTTGTACCAGCCTGTCTGCCTGCGGAATACATTAACGGAATCAAAGGACGCTGCAACTCGATAGGCCCGTTCAAGTTCAGGGGGGGGCCTGCGCACGACTTATCGCGCAGTTCCCCTACAACGTAGCTATGCCCCGTCCAAAGAAAAATAGGGTGGGCCGTTAGTTGTAGTAACGATAATCATTGACTTCCTGATTTGTTGTTACCACAATAAAGCTTATGGGTATGCACATTCTCTGGGACGAGACCAAGCGGAAGGCAAATCTCGACAAGCACGGGCTTGATTTCGCCGATGCGCCGATGGTACTGGAGAGCCCGTATCGGTTGGACGTGGGAAGTGTGCGAGGTGGCGAACCGCGGATGCAGTCGTTCGCTTATGTGTTTGAAGTGCTGGCGGTACTGACGGTGGTGCATGTGGCACGCAACGATACTTTGCGGATTGTCAGTTTCCGGCCGGCAAGTGAAGAGGAAAGGAGCAGTTACCATGACTGGCTCGAAGAGGACTTCAATGGCGACCAATGAAATGCGCGCTGCCGATATGCACGGCGAGAGCAAGACCGATTTGGCAAAGGCTCGTGCCGGAACGCCATACGTCTGGGATGGCAAAAATGAGGATGATCGTCCGCTGACGCGGGAAGAAATGCAGACTGGCATCGAGGCATACCGTAAGCAACGCGGCCGTCCTGCCGGGAGCGACAAAGAGTCGACTACGATCCGGTTCGACCGAGAAGTTCTCGCCGCCTTCCGTGCCGCTGGTCCCGGTTGGCAGACGCGTATGAATGCGGCGCTACGTGATTGGCTCAAGGACCACTCTCCAGCGTAAGTCATCGGTAATCCCGACGGCATACTCCGGAAAGCAAGAAGCCTCAATCAGGCGCGAACTGTTGCCAGTGGGACGGACGACAGAAAAGACTGAATTTGTACATCAGACTTGCGCCCGAAATGGCCCTTTCTTGATGTTCAAGACTGTAGCGGAACACCTGTCACGCGAGTCATGTGCTGACCACTGGAATTGACAGCTTGAACGACGTCCTCTGCCCCTGGGTGCTCTCGACGCTGACCGTTCCACCGTGGATCTCTGCAATTCGCTCCACCAGGTACAAGCCCAAGCCGGCACCAGGTTTGCTGAATGAATCACGGCCACGAAAGTACTTCTGAAACAGGCGTGGAATTTCGTCGGCAGGAATGCCGCTGCCCGCGTCCTTGACCTCGAATTCCACTGAATCATTGACCGCTGCGCGTGTTATCACATGAACCGGCAACTCATTCGAAGAATGGCGCATTGCGTTGGCAAGCAAATTGCGTAGCGCTATCCGCAGCAATCCAACATCGCAGACGATCTCGTCAACATTACATTCGTCCTCGATACGCAATCGCGATGCGTCGAATTCCTCGGCAACTGAATCGACTAGCTGCTTGGGATTGACCGGCCGCAGAGTCGGATGAAACTCGCCGCCCAGCCGGTCATAGGACAGAAACTCGTTCATCATGTCCGTCATGCGCCGCGTTGAGTCCCAAATGTCGTCGCAGCGCTCCAGACTCTTCTCGCGCGCCGCGTCGAGATTGCCGGCCAGCTGCTGTGTCACCGTGTTTATGATCGCCAGTGGCGTACGAAACTCATGCGAAACCATGGCCGCGAAATCCTGAGTGCCTTGATAGTGAATTTGATAGTCAAAAAGAAAAACGCGCCCGAAGGCGCGTGTTTGCTTGATGCTTGGCGGAGTGGACGGGACTCGAACCCGCGACCCCCGGCGTGACAGGCCGGCCCTTCAGATGGGCACTATCAAAGAGATACGTCACTTTTTTCCTAAGTTGACCTGCCTGGAAACCCGCGCGGTTGGGGGGTGGTAGTTCGCGATCTTAGGAAATTTTTCGCCGGCTGAGCAATGGCAAGGTTCACTACATGCCTGGGGCATGCTTGGGCATTTGCTCGATGACGTAAAATCAATACAGCCGTATCAGCGCGAAGGTCCGGGCAACCGGGTAGTGGGCATTTATCCCCTTGCATTTCCCCCGCAAAACACGATAATCCTTCGTTCAGCAAAAGAACTAGTTCACCGTTGAACGATTATCGCAACCCAGAACCCCGTGACCCCCGAAGAACAAGCCCATTTCCGCGTCCTCAAGGCCATCGAGCGGAACCCAGACATCACCCAGCGCGAACTGGCCGAGCAACTCGGTATCAGCCTAGGCAGGACCAACTTCCTCATCAACGCCCTGCTCGACAAGGGCGCGATCAAGATGGAAAACTTCCGCCGCTCAGACACCAAGCTGAAAAAGATCGCCTACCTGCTCACCCCGACCGGCATCGCCGAGCGCCTGCGGCTGACGCAGGGGTACCTCGCAGCAAAGCGGGCTGAATACCAAAACCTCAAGGCCGAAATCAAGGCTTTGGAACAAGAAGCCCTGAACACGAAAGCGAAAGAGGCATGACCGAACCCACTACCGCCAAGATCGGCATCATCGGCCTCGGCTACGTCGGCCTCCCTCTCGCCGTTGAATTCGGCAAGATCCTCCCCGTCGTCGGCTTCGACATCAAGCAAGGCCGCATCGACGAACTAAAATCCGGTCACGACAGCACACGCGAAGTCGAACCCGGGGACCTCGCTGCCGCCGCGCAACTCAGCTATTCCGCCAACCCCGTCGACCTCAAAACCTGCAATGTCTTCATCGTCACCGTCCCAACCCCCGTCGATCAGGCCAACCGCCCCGACCTGACCCCACTGGTCAAGGCCTCCGAAACCGTCGGCAAGGTGATGGCAAAAGACGCCATCGTCATCTACGAATCCACCGTCTATCCCGGCGCTACCGAGGAAGTCTGCGTTCCCATCCTAGAAAAACACTCCGGCCTCAAATTCAATCAGGACTTCTTTGCCGGCTACAGCCCGGAGCGCATCAACCCCGGCGACAAGCAGCACCGCCTGCCCACCATCAAGAAAGTCACTTCCGGCTCCACCCCGGAGATCGCCGACTTCGTCGACGCCCTCTACCGAAAAATCGTCACTGCCGGCACGCACAAGGCCAGCTCGATCAAGGTGGCTGAAGCCGCCAAGGTGATCGAGAACACCCAGCGCGACCTCAACATCGCCCTGATGAACGAACTCGCGCTGATTTTCAACCGCCTGGGCATCGACACCCTCGATGTGCTCGAAGCCGCCGGTACCAAGTGGAACTTCCTCCCCTTTCGCCCCGGCCTGGTGGGCGGCCACTGCATCGGCGTCGACCCCTACTACCTGACCCACAAAGCACAGGAAATCGGCTACCACGCCGAAGTCATCCTCGCCGGGCGGCGCATCAACGACGGCATGGGCGGCCACGTGGCCGGGCAGGTGGTCAAGCTGATGTTGAAAAAGGCGATCAACGTCGTCGGCTCGCGCATCCTGGTCCTGGGCTTCACCTTCAAGGAAGGCTGCCCCGACGTGCGCAACACCAAGGTGATCGACATCGTCCGCGAACTGCAAGGCTACAACGCCCGGATCGACATCTACGACCCCTGGATCGACCCGGCCGAAGCCGAGCACGAATACGGCGTGCGGCCCATGTCGCAGCCACCGGCGGCCGGCACCTACGACGCTATCATTCTTGCCGTGGCGCATCCCGAATTCCTGCAACTGGGCGCCGCCGGCATCCATGCCCTGGGCAAGCCCGAGCACGTGCTTTATGACGTCAAGTCCCTGCTGGGCAAGGCAGAGTCGGATGGCCGCCTGTAGCGAACTCACCCCCGAATAATCGCCGTCCCGCCAACGCCGACTTTCCACACCCATATCAATGACACCACCAGGCACCCCACCGAACATCCCGCCCGAAATCGCCGTTCAGCCCGTCATCCTTTGCGGTGGGTCCGGCACCCGGCTGTGGCCGTTGTCCCGGGCGGGGTTCCCCAAGCAGTTCCTGTGCCTTACCGGCAATGAAAGCCTGTTCCAGCAAGCCGCCCTGCGTCTGGCCGGAATGGGCACCACGGACATCCGCGTCGCCAACCCCTACATCGTCAGTGGCGAAGAACACCGCTTTCTCGCCCTCGAACAACTGCGCGAGACCGGCATCCCGCTCGGTGCCAGCCTGCTTGAGCCCATCGGCCGCAACACCGCCCCCGCGCTGACCCTGGCCGCACTGGCCGCCCTCGAAGACGGCACCGACCCGGTTCTCGTCGTCACCCCCGCCGATCAAACGATCGCCGATCAGGTAGCCTTCACACGCGCCATGCAAAACGCCGTGCGCGAAGCCGCCACCGGCAGCATCGTCATCCTGGGCATTGCCCCGAGCCATCCGGAAACAGGCTACGGCTACATACAGGCCGAGATCGCTCAAAATGAAGAGTCGGCGCTGGTAGTACGGCGATTTGTCGAGAAGCCCAACGAGGCCACCGCCCAAACCTACCTCGACGAAGGCGGCTACTACTGGAACGCCGGCATGTTCGTCCTCAAGGCCTCGGTCTGGATGGCCGCACTGACGCGGTTCCGCCCCGACATTGCACTAGCCACCCGCGAAGCCTGGCAAAAGCGCAGCATCGATAGCAGCACCGCAGCCCGCTTCATCCGCCCAGGCAAATCCGAATTCACCGCCATTCCCGCTGATTCGGTCGACTACGCCGTCATGGAACACTGCCCCGGCAGCGAATTTCCCATCAAAATGGTGCCGCTGGCCGCCGGCTGGTCCGATCTCGGCGCCTGGGATGCCGTCTGGCAAGTGCTGCCCAAAGACAACTCCGGCAACGCCCATCGGGGCGACGTGCTCACCACCGACAGCCGCAACACCCTGGTTCACGCCACCAGCCGCCTCGTTACCCTGGTCGGCGTAGACAACATCGTCGTGATCGAAACGCCCGACGCCGTTATGGTTGCCGACCGCAGCCGCAGCCAGGACGTGAAAGCCATCGTGAGCCAACTGCAAACCAGCGGCCGCGAAGAACACACCCTGCATCGCAAAGTGCATCGCCCCTGGGGCTGGTACGACAGCATTGACGAAGCTGATCGCTTCAAGGTCAAGCGCATCCAGGTCAAGCCCAAAGCCAGCCTCAGCCTGCAAATGCATCATCACCGTGCCGAGCACTGGATCGTCGTCAAAGGCACCGCCGAAATCACCAACGGCGACAAGACCATTCTGCTAACCGAGAACCAGTCCACCTACATCCCGCTCGGCCAGGTCCACCGCCTCGCCAACCCCGGCGCCATCCCGCTCGAGATCATCGAAGTCCAGTCCGGCAGCTATCTGGGCGAAGATGACATTTTGCGATTTGAAGACAATTACGGCCGGAGCACGTAAATGCCAGTACAAAAAACCTCAAAAATCTTCATCGCCGGCCATCGCGGCATGGTCGGTTCCGCCATTGTGCGCCGCCTGCAATCGGCGGGTTACGGCCACCTGCTCACCCGCACCCGGCAAGAGGTCGACCTTCTCGACCAACGCACCACCTTCGATTTCCTCCAGGCCGAAAAGCCCGACTACATCTTCATCGCCGCCGCTCGCGTCGGCGGCATCCACGCCAACAACACCTACCGCGCCGACTTCATTTACCAAAACCTCACCATCCAGAACAACCTCATCCACGGCGCCCTCAAAGCCGGCATCAACGACCTCTGTTTCCTCGGTTCGAGCTGCATCTACCCCCGCGAATGCCACCAGCCGATCAAGGAAGACTACCTCCTCACTGGCCCCCTCGAACCCACCAACGAACCCTACGCCATCGCCAAGATTGCCGGCATCAAGCTCTGCGAAAGCTGCAACCGGCAATACGGCACACGCTTTGTCAGCGTGATGCCCACCAACCTGTATGGGCCTAACGACAATTACGACCTCGCCAACAGCCACGTCCTGCCGGCCCTGATCCGCAAGGCGCACGAAGCCAGGCTGCGCAACGACCCCGAATACGTCGTCTGGGGCACCGGCACCCCGAAGCGCGAGTTTCTCTACGTCGACGACATGGCCGACGCCTGCGTATTTCTCATGGAAAACAACATCCACGACGGCCTCTACAACGTCGGCACTGGCACCGATGTCACCATCCGCGAACTGGCAGAAACCGTCATGGAGGTCATTGGCTTTGAAGGAAAGATCGTCTTTGACAGCAGCAAACCCGACGGCACGCCCAGAAAGCTGCTGGATGTATCGCGTATGAAACAACTGGGCTGGCAGGCAAACACAAGCATGCGTGACGGTATCGCCCAGGCCTATGCCAGCTACCTCGCCACCTTGAACTAACCGATTGGGAAAAGATATGCAAAAGACTGCACTCATCACCGGCGTAACCGGCCAGGACGGCGCCTACCTCGCCGAATTCCTGCTCGACAAGGGCTACGAAGTGCATGGCATCAAGCGCCGCAGCTCGCTCTTCAACACCGACCGCATCGATCATCTTTACCAGGATCCGCACGAGAAGAACCGGAAATTCGTCCTGCACCATGGCGACATGACCGACAGTTCCAGCCTGGTACGCATCATCCAGCAGGTCCAGCCCGACGAAATCTACAACCTTGCCGCGCAAAGCCATGTGGCTGTCAGCTTCGAGGAACCCGAATACACCGCCAACTCCGATGCGCTGGGCGCCCTGCGGGTACTCGAAGCCATCCGCATCCTCGGCCTGGAGAAGAAGACCCGCTTCTATCAGGCCAGCACCTCCGAGCTTTACGGCCTGGTGCAGGAAACCCCGCAGAAGGAGACCACCCCCTTCTACCCGCGCAGCCCCTACGCCGT
>CAJBYR010000205.1 GCA_903959855.1 uncultured beta proteobacterium | reverse complement strand
TCAATGCTTTTTTGGCGTCTTTCGGCAACTCGGGTGTCCGCCAGCGCATGCTTTGCCGCGGCAACGAGCGAGGCCTCACCGGCAATTGCGCGCCCCTCGGTCAGCTGGGTATCGCCCTTGGACCAGGCAATCATGCCACCGACCAGATCGGTGAATGGCAAGGCCAACGCCTGGCTGGCGACGCGCCTGAACAACTCTTCCGCCCTGTCCGTCTGCGTCCGGGCCGAGGTCGCATCCCCCAACCAGCTTTGCACTCGCGCCAGAACCATCATCGCCAGGATGTCCTGGCCCCACCACCCGGTCGGGGCGGCCGCCGCGCGCCGGGCATGCCGCTCCGCGGCAGACCAGTTGCCCGCCGTCATTTCGGCAATGGCCAGATCGAGAAGGTGTTTCGGCTGGTTGCGCTGTCCCTCGGTCAATGCCACCAGGTGCCTTCGCGCTTGCAACACACGCGGCACGAGACCCAGACCTGCGGCGGCCTGCGCCTGCCGCAGGTGGAACTCGATCAGCGCTTCGCGATCCGTTTCCGGCGGCGCGGGCGCAGCCAATTCGTCGGCAAGTCGCTTGAAGGTCGAGGGGTCCGGCCCCCGCTCCGCCAACATTTGAGTGACGTCAGCGACTGTCCTCGGCACCACCGCATGACCTTGCGCAATCGCCACGCAACATTGAAACAGCGCAAAAGCGGCAAGTGCCGGAACAAACCGACGCATCAGTGTCGCAAACACCAGAATGTCGGACGTCGCACCAGGTGCCGAACGACCGACGGTCGCGTGCTACTTCGACGTCGCGGCAGCAGGTGCCGGCTTCGCCTCCACGGCTTTCTCTTTGTCTTTCTCTTTCTCTTTGGCGACGGCGGGCTGCTCCTTGCCGTCAGCATTTTTCTTCACACCGCGCGTTGCGCCGCCAACGGTCTTGGCCGGCTTGCCGGCCGCCGCCGCCGCAAGGCCGCCGGAGGTATCGGCAGCCCCGGCCTGCGGCGCAGCTTCCTTGCCGGTCTGGGCCTGCGTGATGGAGGGCAACAGCGCCAGCAGCACCGAGGAGGTCACAATGGTCACGATCTTTTTCATGGTCTTCCCTTAAATTTTCAAGCTCTCATCGAGTTGCGTAACGACCCGGACGAGCTGATCACGAGTCGCAACAATTGCCTTCACCAACGGATCGGACTCCCCGTTCGGACGCCCCGCACCTCTTCTGGCCTGGGCGCCAAGAATCGTCGCCAGCCTTGGCAACAATTTCCCGAGAAGCTCCGGATTCTCGCATAGATCAACCAGCGACAAAATTCCGATGCGCGCGCTGAGGTCGGGGCGAAATCCACCGGGGACAGCGCCTTGCGGCTGAACCCCGCAGATCCAGACGATATCGCCACGGGTAGCGCAAAAACTGCCGTCGCGCGCAGTGATGTCGACACGGCCTTCAAGCAGGAAGGCGACCTCGGTTTGTCCGGGTTGAAAAACCTCGACGTCACCCGCGCTCCACTCACGATGGCGCGCCAGGATCATGCGCATTTCTGACCCATCAATGCC
>CAJBYR010000204.1 GCA_903959855.1 uncultured beta proteobacterium | reverse complement strand
CAGTTCCTGTTTTCCGGCATCACGGTCGGCGCCACCTATGCGCTGGCCGCGCTGGGCTTCACGCTGATCTACAACGCCAGCAACGTGATCAACTTCGCCCAGGGCGAATTCATCATGCTCGGCGGCATGCTGGTCTTCTACTTTCTGCAGGCCGGCCTGCCGATGCCGCTGGCGATCCTGCTGGCGATCGCGATTCCAGCCGTGGTCGGCATGCTGATCGAGAAATTCACCATCGAACCGGCGCGGGATGCCGACGTGGTGACGCTGATCATCATCACCATCGGCGTCTCGCTGGTGGTGCGCGGCCTGATCCAGATCTGGCTGGGCAAGGGCACCCACAGCTATCCCGCGTTTTCCGGCAGCGACCCCATCCTCATTGGCGGCGCCACGCTGCTGCCCCAGAGTCTCTGGGTGCTGGGGATCACGGCTCTTGTGGTGGTGGCACTTTGGTTCTTCTTCAGCCGCACGCTCGCCGGCAAGGCCATCCTCGCCACGTCCTGCAATCCGCTTGCGGCGCAACTGGTCGGCGTCAATACCCAGTGGGTGCTGCTGGTCAGCTTCGCGCTCTCGGCGGCGCTGGGCGCCATCGGCGGCGTGCTGCTGACGCCGATCACGCTGACCTCCTACGACGTCGGCATCATGCTCGGCCTCAAGGGCTTCGTCGCCGTAGTGGTCGGCGGCCTGGGCAGCGGTCTGGGCGCGGTGGTCGGCGGCCTGCTGGTGGGCATCATCGAGGCCATGGCGGCGGGGTACATCTCCTCAGCTTACAAGGATGCGGTGCCTTTCATCCTGATCCTGGTGATCCTGTTCTTCCTGCCGCGCGGCATCTTCGGCGCCAAGATCACGGAGCGGGTATGAAGATGATCAGTCGCCACAAGCCGCTGCTGATCCTTGCCGGCGTGCTCCTGCTGCTGCCGCTGGTGCTGCCCAACAACTTCTACTACGACATCGCGATCCGCATGGCGATAAACGCCATCATCGTGCTCGGCCTCAATCTGCTGATCGGGTTTGCCGGCCAGATCAGCCTGGGCCACGCTGGCTTTGTGGGGATTGGCGCCTATGCCTCGGCGATCCTGCCGACGCATTTCGGCTGGCACCCGCTCCTGGCCATGACGGCGGGGGCCGCCGTTGCCAGCGTCATCGCAGCCATCGTGGCGCGACCGATCTTCCGCCTCAAGGGCCACTACCTGGCGATGGCGACGCTCGGCCTGGGAATCATCATCGCCATCGTGATCAAGAACGAGGCCACTTACACCGGCGGGCCCGACGGCATGGCGGTACCGGCGCTGGGTATCGGCGGATTCACGATCAACGGCGAGAAGCAGTGGTACTGGGTGTTGGCCGGCCTGCTGCTGTTCAGTTTCTGGGCCTCGAAGAACCTGATCGATTCGCCCTTCGGCCGCGCCCTGCGCGCACTGCATGGCTCCGAAGTGGCCTCGCAGGTAATGGGTGTGGACATCGTGCGCTACAAGGTGGCGATTTTCATCCTCTCGGCCTTTTTTGCCAGCCTGATGGGCAGCGTCACGGCGCATTACATCGGCTTCGTCACGCCCAACATCGCCGACTTCTTCCATTCCATCGAACTGGTCACGATGGTCGTCGTGGGCGGCATGGCCTCGATCTACGGTTCGCTGATCGGCGCGGTCCTGCTGACGGCGCTGCCACAAGCGCTGTCTACCTTCGAGGGCTGGGAAACGGTGGTGTTTGGCAGCATCCTGATCTTCTGCATGATTTTCATGCCGCGCGGATTGGTGCCGACGCTGGCCGAACGCTTCGGCGGTCGCGGGGAGGATAAGTGATGGCGCTGCTCGAGGTCGAAAACCTGTCGATCGCATTCGGTGGCGTCAAGGCGGTGCAGAACGTGAGCTTCGCGGTCGATCCCGGCATCGTGTATTCCGTGATCGGCCCCAATGGCGCCGGCAAAACCACGCTGTTCAACCTGATCACCGGCGTGTACACGCCGAGCGAGGGGGAAATCCGCCTCGACGGCCAGTCCATCGCCGGTACGGCCCCGCACGAGCTGGCGCTGCGCGGCATGGCGCGTACCTTCCAGAACCTGCAGATCTGCATGAACATGAGCGCCCTGGAAAACGTCATGGTCGGCGCCCACCTTCAGCTCGACCGCAACCTGATCAAGGCCATGCTGCGCTTTCCCGCGCTGGCGCGACGCGACGATCAGTTGCGCGACGAGGCGCGCGGTCTGATGCGCTTCGTCGGGCTCGATGCCTATTGCAATCTCGGCGCGAATTCCATGCCCTATGGCGCACTGAAGCGGCTGGAGATTGCCCGCGCGCTGGCCGCCAAACCGCGCATCCTGTTTCTCGACGAGCCCGCCGCTGGCCTCAACTCCAAGGAAACGGCCGAGATCGACGAACTGGTGCAGAAGGTGGCCGAAAGCGGCATCACCGTCGTCCTGGTGGAGCACGACATGAAGATGGTGATGAACATTTCCGACCGCATCCTGGTGCTCGACTACGGCAAGAAGTTGACCGAAGGCACGGCACAGGAAGTGCGGGAGAACCCGGACGTGATCGCCGCCTACCTGGGTAGTACGGTATGAGCCAGGCGCTACAGACCATCAGCAGCGAACACCGCAGCATGTGGCAGGTGTCGGTCGTGCTCGAAGAGTTGTGCAAGCAGTGCGCGGACCCTACCCAAAAGCCCGATGCCGAGTTGTTCGAGCAGATCCTCGACTACATCGAGCAGTACATCGAGCGCGTGCATCAGCCCAAGGAAGAGGCCTACCTGTACCGCGCGGTTGCCGAGCGTACGGCGGAGGGCGCGGCGATGATCGAGCAGTTCCGGCGCGAGCATGCGCAAAGCCCGGAAATCGTGGCTTCGCTGCGGCGGCAGCTGCACCGGTTGGTGAAGCATTTCCCGGAAGGACGCGAGCAGTTCCACGCCGACCTCGAAAGCTACATCGCGCTGTTGCGCACCCACATCAAACGCGAGGAGTCCGAACTTTTTCCGCTGGCGCGCAAGGTGTTGAACGACGTCGACTGGGACGAGATCGACACGGCCTTCGCCGACAGCCATGATCCCCAATTCGGCGAGGAATCCAAAGCCAAGTTTCGGGCGCTGCTGTCACGCATCGTCAACGAGGCCCCGGCACCGATAGGCTTCGGCGTGGCCCGCGAGGGACGCAAGGATCCGGAGGCCCATCCGGTGTTGCTCTCGGTGCAGGATCTCTCCAGCCACTACGGGCGCATCCAGGCCCTGCGCGGCGTCACCATCGAGGTTCGCCAGGGCCAGCTGGTGGCCCTGGTGGGTGCCAACGGCGCTGGCAAGACCACGCTGTTGCGGGCGATCTCCGGCGTGCAGAAGGTCTCCGGCGGTGCGATCAGTTTCGCCGGCCAGGACATCACCCATGCGCGGCCGGACCAGCGCGTGCGCCTCGGTATCTGCCAGGTGCCCGAGGGCCGCCAGGTATTCGGGCCGCTGACGGTCGAGGATAACCTGCGCCTGGGCGCCTACACGCGCAAGGATGCGGACGCGATCGCCGACGACATGGAGCAGATGTACGGCATGTTTCCCATCCTCAAGCAGAAGTTCCGCCAGGCAGCGGGCACGCTTTCCGGCGGCCAGCAGCAGATGCTGGCCATGGCGCGGGCATTGATGGGCCGGCCGAAACTGCTGCTGCTCGACGAGCCCTCGATGGGCCTGGCGCCGCTGCTGATCCAGGAGATATTCAACGCCATCATCGCACTGCGCGAGCAGGGCAAGACCGTGTTTCTGGTCGAGCAGAATGCCCATCAGGCGCTCAGCATCGCCGACCGCGCCTACGTCATCGAGACTGGCGAAACCGTTATCTCCGGAACCGGTCCCGAACTGCTCGACAACGAGCAGGTCAAGTCAGCCTATCTTGGAATCTGATTCCCGAATCTCGTGTTCGGCGCAGGAGGCGCCGTGCCGCCAGCGCCGACTTTCATGCCCGCGGCTTGCATGTGTCGGAATGTTCTTTAGAATCACCCGGTCGCAAACGCAGTTATTACACCTATAAGGAGGAAACACCCGTGCGTAAATCCACTTTGCTGAAATCCCTGGCTGCGGCCGCTGTTGCCATCGGCACCAGCTTCTCGGCCCTTGCCGCCGATCCGATCAAGATCGGTTCGGTGCTGTCCGTCACCGGCCCGGCCGCCTTCCTCGGCGACCCGGAGCTGAAGACCCTGCAGCTCTATGTCGAGAGCATCAACAAGGCAGGCGGTGTGCTCGGCCGCCAGCTCCAGCTCGTACATTACGATGACGGCAGCGATGCCGGCAAGGCCAACGGCTTCGCCAAGCGCCTGATCGATGACGACAAGGTCGACATCATCGTCGGCGGCACGACCACCGGCTCGACCATGTCGATGGCGCCGCTGGTGGAGAAGGCCGAGATCCCCTTCATCTCGCTGGCCGGCGCCGTGGTCATCGTCGAGCCCGTCAAGAAGTGGATCTTCAAGACGCCGCACACCGACCGCATGGCGGCCGAGAAGGTCTTCGAGGACATGAAAAAGCGCGGCCTGACCAAGGTCGCCCTGCTGTCCGAGACCAGCGGTTTCGGTGCCTCCGGCAAGAAGGAAACCGAAGGCATGGCCGGCAAGATGGGTATCACGCTGGTGGCCAACGAGACCTATGGTCCCAAGGACACCGACATGACGCCGCAACTGACCAAGATCAAGAATGCCGCTGGCGTGCAGGCCGTCTTCGTTTTCGGACTGGGCCAGGGCCCGGCTGTGGTTAACAAGAACTACAAGCAGCTTGGCATTACGTTGCCGCTCTACCACGCCCACGGCGTTGCTTCGGAAGAGTTCATCAAGCTCTCCGGCCCCGCCGGGGAAGGTGTTCGCCTGCCGGCCGCCGCGCTGCTGGTAGCCGAAAAGCTGGCCGCCAACGACCCGCAGAAGCCCGTCGCCACGGGCTACCGCAAGGCCTACAACGACCGCTACAAGGAGGACGTGTCCACCTTCGGCGGGCATGCCTATGACGGCCTGATGATCGCAGTCGACGCCTTCAAGCGTGCCGGCGGTACGGAAAAAGCCAAGGTGCGCGACGCCATCGAAGCCACCAAGGGGTACATCGGTACCGGCGGTCGCGTGAACATGTCGCCCACGGACCACATGGGCCTGGACCTTTCCGCCTTCCGCATGCTGGAAATCAAGAATGGCGACTGGGCGCTGATCAACTGAAGAAGTCTTGCCCGGACGGAGAAAGCCCGGTGTCACCGGCAATGCCGTTCAGTTAGCGCTGAACGGCATTTTTCTTTGTTGCGCAAGCTATTGTAAACACGTATAAACTCTGTTAGCGTTTGGCTCGATGCTATCGAGCCAGTGTTACGCAACCGCAGATGCAATTGAGCCCTTCCAACACCCTGTGCGGTTCTTTGCCTCAAGAAAAACCTAAACTGAACGGCATTACCGTGAGCCGCGTCTTGTTGCTGTATTCCCCTGACCGACCATCACACCGAGGAGATCTCATGATTCGACATACCGCCTGCACCAGCCTGTTTGTTGCCGTACTTGCCTTGACCGCGCCGTCGCTGGCGCTGGCCGCCGATCCCGCCGGCAAGGCGCGCGTGGTCTTCCAGGTCAGTGACGCCGATCCGGCGAAGTGGAATCTTGCACTCAATAACATCAAGAACGTCCAGACCGATCTTGGCGCCGCCAATACCGAGGTCGAGATCGTGGCCTACGGTCCGGGAATCGGCATGCTCAAGGCCGACGCCACCATCGCCAACCGCGTTATCGACGCCATGGCGGCGGGAGTCAAGGTGGTGGCTTGCGAGAACACCATGACCAACCAGAAGATGAAGCGCGAGGACATGATCGACAAAATTTCCTACGTCAAGGCGGGCGTTGTCGAACTGATGCAAAAGCAGCGCGAAGGCTGGGCGTATATCAGGCCCTGATACCGCTTGCCGCGGCGCCGGTGCTGAAGCACCGGCGCCGACTTCTTGTGCAACGCATGCGACGGCTTTGCGTGCCTATTGGTTGTAGACTGCGCGGTCACTTCCGGTCCGCGCCATGACTCCACTTGCCAAAGGTCTGGGACTCCTGATTGGGGCTCCCATCATTCTCGCCGCAATCTTCTTCACCTATTTCAATGCCACGGGTGAAGACCGGATGCGGTCCGTATGCAAACAGGTAACGCCAGGGATGACCGTGGCGAAGCTCAATGTGTTCATCGGGGATTGGAAACTCGCGGGGACGGTGCCTGAATCGGGCGTGGTCCTGCTCGGCCAGCCGAACAGCTACGGACGCCATACCTGCAAGGTGACCCTGGCCGCAGGGGCCGTCATCGCGGCGGAATACAACTTCGCCGATTGAGTGCGGCCACCCCGCCGGCGGCAGGGGTGGCTACCGCCCCGCGACGGGGGGGGACGGGGCGGGGTCCCTGTCGTGCCGGCCTGCGCTTACTTTGCCGGCGCTGCCGGCTTCGCCTCGGTTGCCGGCTTCGCCTCGGTTGCCGGCTTGGCATCTACGGCCGGCTTGGCGTCTGCGGCCGGCTTGGCTTCGGCAGCAGGCTTGGCTTCTGCAGCCGGCTTAGTATCTTTTGCGGCCGGTGCGGCCGGTGCGGCCGGTGCGGCGGGCAGCAGGGCCGCACATTCGGGCGTGACATCAAGCTTCTTTGCCCCGGAAAGGTTGATCGCCAGGCTGGCCGGACAATTGGCGCTGTCGATGGCCAGGGCCCGTTCCAGCGTTGCCAGCGAGGCGTCATGTTTCTGCCCATGCGCGATCTGGCCGATCAGGCCGAGGCCGGCCAGGCCGGCGGCACGGGCGTCCGGCTTGGCACCTTTGGCGCGGCTGGCGGCTTCCAGTACGGGTGCCAGGTGGGGCTCTACAGCGCCAAGCAGGACTTTCATTTTCTCGACGTCTGCACGCTCCTGCTCCAGTGCCGCGATTTTGGCATTGGCGGCCTTGAGGGCATCCTCGCCCTTCTTGCGCAGGGCCTGTGCATCCTGCTGCGCCTTGGTGGTGTTGGCCTGGGCGTCGGTCAGCGCTGCTTCGAGATCATTGCTCTTGGCAAAAAACATGGCGGTCAGTGCCGCAAACACAACCACCAGAAATACCAGCACCAAGGGAACGATTCGTGCTGCCTTGCCCTGCATGAGCTTCATGTCCATAAATGAAATTACCTTTTCTAGGATGAGGAACGGGAACCATCCAATTCTAAATTGAAGTTTGCCTGTCGACCCATCGCTGCGGCAACGGCGTGGCGGCCGCGCAAACGACCGGACCGGAATCGGCGATTGACGGCAATACCCGGCCTCAGGCACACTCCCGATAGGCAGGTTGGATTTCCTATCCTTGACGTGGAGCCCGCGGTAAATGGCGCAAGTTGCTGAAGTCGGTATAGAAAAGTATCAGATCACGCGGGAGCTCGGCAGGGGTGCAACGAGCATTGTTTACCTCGCCCACGACACGTTCAACGATCGGGAGGTGGCGCTCAAGGTCTTCAAACCGGAAATCCTGTCCGACACCGAGCACGGCAATACCTACCGCAAGCTGATCGCCAACGAGGCCGCACTGGCCGGTCGCCTCAACCATCCGCACATCGTCGGCATATACGACGCCCTGCTGGGCCGCGACGACGGCTATATCGTCATGGAATACGTGCAAGGCGAAACCCTTGAAAAATACGGCCATGTCGAGCACCTGCTGCCAGTGGACAAGGTGATCGAAGTCGTCTTCAAATGCGCCCTGGCGCTCGATTTCGCCAGCCGCAACGGCATCATCCATCGTGACATCAAGCCTGCGAACATCATGCTTTGCAAGGATGGCGCGGTGAAGATCGCCGACTTCGGCGCCGCGATCCTGGCGAAGAACGACGAGACGCAGCTGACCGGGGTCGGCTCGCCCGCCTACATGTCGCCGGAGCAGGTCAGGAACGACACCCTTAGTTACCAGACCGACATCTATTCCATGGGCGTGGTGATGTACAAGCTGCTCACCGGTCGCCTGCCCTTCGAAGCCGACACCAATTACGGGCTGACCCACAAGATACTGAACGAAGTTCCGCCCAGCATCCGTACCCATCGCCCGGCGCTGTCCGCGCGGCTGGCCGACATCGTGACCAAGGCCTTGCGCCGCAACACGCCGGAGCGCCACGCCAACTGGCGCGAGTTCACCGAGGACCTGTCCACCATCGCGGAGCTGGATCTGCCACAGGACGCCGATTCCGAAACCCAGCGCTTCAACATGCTGAAGGCGCTGCCGTTCTTCCAGGACTTCAGCGAAATCGAACTCTGGGAAGTGCTGCGCATCAGCATCTGGGGGCGCGTGCCGTCCGGCACCTTCCTGGTCGACGAGGGCACCAAAGGCAACTTCTTCTTCGTCATCGCTGATGGCAGCGTGGGCGTGACCAAGGGCAACAAGAAGCTGGCCACCCTGGGCAAGGGGCACTGTTTCGGCGAGATGTGCTACATCCGCCAGGGCGCGCTGACGCGCACCGCCACCATCGTCGCCGACACGGCCGTCACCCTCTTCAAGATCAAGGCCGACTCCCTGCACAAGGCGTCGGAAAACTGCCAGCTGCGCTTCAACCGCTCGTTCATGAACATCCTGGTCGACCGGCTGGCGCAGGCCACCAGCGAACTGGCCACGGTTTACTGAGGCCGCGTCCGGTCGAAGCCTAGCGGCCGATCCTTGCGTCGAGGAAGGTCTTGATCCCGAGGAACTTCTCTTCCTCGCGCTTGACGAACTCGACCGTGCAATCGTCCAGGCCGGCGAGCATGAAGCCCTCCTTCGATTCCGGCAGGACAATGGTGATGTAGCCCGCCAGCAGGGCGCTGGCCGGCTTGATCTGGATCGAGGCGATCGAGTCGATGGGGATGTACTTGTCGCCCTTGATGCCGTCCAGCAGGTCGCCCTTGAGGCTCTGCAACAGCACCTTCACGCCCATCTTGCGCTTGATTACAACTTCCTTGTCATAGATCTCGAGGCGATCGCCGGTTTTCGACTCGGCGCTCATCAGGACGCCCGGCGTGGTGGCATAGCCCATCTTGCAGGAAGGACACCTGTCCTCCGCCACCTTGGCATCCTTGGGCAGGCGCTTGTAGCCGCAGTGCGGGCATTCGCCTGCAGCCGCGGGGGCCTTGGCGGGGGGTGCCGCGGCCTGTTTGGCCTGGGGTGCGGGTACCGGTTTGCCTGCCTCCGCCGCCGGCGCCTTGGGCGTACTCGGCGCAGCGCCGGCATCACCACGCCTGACGTCTTCCTCGACGAAGCGAAGTTGACAGGTACCGACCGAAATCAGGTCCTCGTCGCTCAGCAGCAGCCGGGTGATTTTCCTGTCGTGCACGAAGGTGCCATTTGCGCTGCCGAGGTCTTCGATGACGTAGAGATCGCCACAGCGGGTGATTACCGCATGTTCGTTGTCGGCATTGACATTGTCGAGGGGGATTTCATTGGAAGCCTTGCTGCCAATGACCATCCGGTCCTTGCTGACCGCGAATTCCCTGAGCACCTGACCATTCGTGTTAACAACCAGCTTCGGCATGCCGATTCCCTCGAAAATTGAGACATCTGATGGTGCAAGCATAGCGCAAGGACCGGCGAAAAGGAGGTGCGCCGGGAGTCGCAGGCAGGCAGTCGCATCCAGCCCCATTGCTGTCGCTGAGAGCGGCACGACCCAGGGTGGCCATGCTAAAGTGGCTTCGTGATCACCCGAGTTATGGATTTGGCATGGAACTGACTGATCCGACCCTGCTGGCGCTGAACAGCTATACCAAGGCCCTGTCGGCTGCCCTGGGATACCGCGATGTTTCTACCCGTCTTCATTCCGACCGGGTGACAGGCCTGTCGCACGCGATCGGGGTAGGCATGGGTTTGTCCGGAAACGAACTGGGCATGCTGAACGTCGCGGCCTCATTTCACGACGTCGGCAAGATCGGCATTCCCGACGCCATCCTGCTCAAGCCGTCGGCCCATACCGAGGCCGAAAGAATCGAAATGAGACGACACACCGAGATCGGCGAAAAAATTATCGCTGCGATGGAAATCGAGGGCGCGCAGCAGGCAGCGTCGAGCATACGGGCCCATCATGAGAATTTCGACGGCAGCGGCTACCCCGATCAATTGGCTGGCGAGGAAATCCCCCTGTTTGCGAGAATTATCAGCATTGCCGACAGCTATGACGCGATGGCCGAAACCCGGGTTCACCATCGTGCGCGATCACATGGCGAGATCATGGCCATCCTGGACGAGGAAACCGGGCACAAGCACGACCCGTCGCTCATGCGGTTCTTCAGCAGCCTGATTGTCGCCAGCGAATTGAGAGCGGGCGACCCTGCGCACCGCTGAGGGCTCGCATCAAGCTGCGCGGCGACAGGCGGCCCAGGTGCGCTGGCGGTCGTCAGCAGCTTCAGTAGCCGCGTGACCGCGACCGCTCAGTAGGTCTCCACGTGATAACGCCCCTGCTGCAGCATCTGCGGGCGCAGGGCGCTCCAGTCCAGGCCGTTGGCCTGGCATAGCGCGGTGAAGGCTTCCTCGACGCCCTTTTCCATGCCCTTCAGGCCGCACAGATAGACGTAGGTGTTGTCGTCTTTCAACAGGCGGGCGACGTCGGCGCCGCGCTCGCGCAGCAGGTCCTGTACGTAGCGCTTGGGTTCGCCCGGTACGCGCGAAAAGGCGAGGTTCATGTCGATGAATTCCTTGGGCAGCTTGGTCAGCGGGCCGAAGTAGGGCAACTCGCCGGGTGTACGGGCACCGAAGAACAGCATCTGCTTGCCCAGGGTTTCGCCGGCGGAAAACTTGCGGCGGCGGCGTTCGGTCATCGCACGCATCGGCGCCGATCCGGTACCGGTGCAGATCATCAGCAGGTTGCTGCCGGGATGGTTGGGCATCAGGAAACTGGTGCCGTAGGGGCCGACGACATTGACCTTGTCGCCCTTCTTCAGGTCGCACAGATAGTTCGAGCCGATGCCGCGCGCGGGCATGCCGTCGTGGTCTTCGGTGACGCGCTTCACGGTCAGCGAGAGGTTGTTGTACTTGGGGCGCTCGCCGTCGCGCGGGCTGGCCACGGAGTACAGGCGCACATGGTGGGGTTTGCCGTTGAGGTCAAGCCCCGGGGCAAGGATGCCGATGGTCTGGCCTTCCAGCACCGGGAACGAGGCGTTGCTGAAATCCAGCACGATGTGGCGGATGTCGCTGGAAGCATCCTCGGTCGTCAGCTGGAAATTGCCGCTGACGGTGGCCACGGCGGGATTGTGGATGCCGTAAAGATTGACGTAGGGGTGGGCGGCAGACCACGGCGGTGGCGCGGTGCCGCCCTGGCCGGCCGTGGAGGCGGCGGCGATGCGCTCGACGTCGTCGGGCAGCACGGTCGCCGTATCACCAGCGCCGACTTCTGCGGGCGCATCGAGCGCGATCTGGCCGGGCAGGTTGTCCCATAGCAACTGCTCGGCAAGCGGGTAGGCCTTGTCCGCCGGCATGTTGCGCCAGCTGTCGATGGCGCCGGTGGGGCAGGGCGAGATGCAGTTGTAGCAAAGCTTGCACTTGGCCGCGTCGACCACGTAGTTGCGCGAGTCGTGCGAGATCGCATCGACCGGGCAGGTTTCCTCGCAGGTATTGCAGCGGATGCAGATTTCGGGGTCGATCAGGTGCTGGCGCATGATCGTGGTCATGTCGTGTCCTTCGGTCGGTTGGGGGTTCGACGGGCGAAAGATACCAGCCTTCCGGCCACCGCGGAGGGTGGCCGGAAGCCGGATCAGGCGGGGTGCCGGGTCTTAGTTGAAGCGGACGTAGCTGAAGTCGATCGGCTGGTTGTTGATGCCGCGCGCGGGCGGGGCGATCCAGTTGGCGTACTTGCCCGGCTCGGCAACGCGACCCATCAGCGAACTGACAAAGGCGCGATCCTCGACCGAGGGCAGCCACTGCAGGTGGTGGTGGGTCCATTCGGCTTCGGACAGCACCTGGCCCGTGGGCGAAATCTTGGCCGCCGACAGGGGCCCGATCTTGCGGTTGAAGGCCTTGTGCGGGGCGCCGAGGGTGAAGGGAATGCCGGCCTTCTGGATGATCTTGTTCCAGCGCTCGATGCCGCCCTTGGCATCGGTGACGTAGTCGTCGCGCAGCTTCTCGTTGAGCGCATTGAGGTAGGGCGCCTGAACGGTGAGCAGTTGCCCGTTAGCGACCTCGAGCACGCCATAGGTAGCATCGGTCAGCAGGTGGTCGTCGCTCTGCTTGGTTTCCTCGTAGCGGCCCTTGAGGCCGGTGTTGTAGAAGGTCGCCGCGTTGGACGAGACATCGGCGCCGAACAGGTCCATGGTCACGCTGAAGTGGAAGTTCAGGTAGCGCTGGATGGTCGGCAGGTCGATCACGCCCTGGGCGCGGATCTTCGCCACGTCGTCGGTCTTGAGCTGGTTCATGACCTCGCAGGTGCGCTGGATGACGCGGCCGACGCCGGATTCGCCGACGAACATGTGGTGGGCTTCCTCGGTCAGCATGAACTTGCAGGTGCGCGCCAGCGGGTCGAAGCCGGATTCGGCCAGCGAGCACAGTTGATACTTGCCGTCGCGGTCGGTGAAGTAGGTGAACATGAAGAAACTTAGCCAGTCCGGCGTGCTTTCATTGAATGCGCCGAGGATGCGGGGATTGTCGGCGTCGCCCGAGCGGCGCTCGAGCAGGGCCTCGGCTTCCTCGCGGCCGTCGCGGCCGAAATAGGCGTGGAGCAGGTAAACCATGGCCCAGAGGTGGCGGCCTTCCTCGACGTTGACCTGGAACAGGTTGCGCATGTCGTAGAGCGAAGGGCAGGTGAGGCCCAGATGGCGTTGCTGCTCGACCGAGGCGGGTTCGGTGTCGCCTTGTGTGACTATCAGGCGGCGCAGGTT
>CAJBYR010000203.1 GCA_903959855.1 uncultured beta proteobacterium | reverse complement strand
GCGCAGCGCTTTTTCATGCGTCAGGAAATCCAGGCGGATTCGCTGCCTTTCGACGTGGCCGGTTTCCGCGCCGCGTTTGCCCCGATTGCCGACGAGTTCGGCATGGACTGGCGCATCAGTGATTCAGGATCGAAAAAGCGCGTTGTCATTCTCGTCAGCAAGCAGGAACACTGCCTTTACGATCTGCTGGCGCGCTGGCAGTCAAAGGAACTGGACATCGAGATTCCCTGCGTGATTTCCAATCACGATACCTTCCGGGGCTTCGTCGAGTGGCACGGCATCCCGTTTCATCATGTGCCGGTCCATCCGGAGAACAAGCCGGCCGCCTACGCCGAGGTGCAGGGCCTGTTCGACGAGTCACACGGCGACACCATGGTCCTGGCGCGCTACATGCAGATCCTGTCGCCCGAATTGTGCCGCGACTATCCGGGCCGGATCATCAACATCCACCACAGCTTCCTGCCCAGTTTCGTCGGTGCCAGGCCCTACCATCAGGCTTATGAGCGCGGCGTCAAACTGATCGGCGCCACCTGCCACTACGTCACCGAAGAGCTCGACCAGGGCCCAATCATCGAACAGGACGTGATCCGCATCGATCACTCCGACGCCCCGGAAGACATGGTGCGCTATGGCAAGGACATCGAAAAGACGGTGCTGGCCAGAGGTCTGCGCTATCACCTGGAAGACCGTGTGTTGGCCCACGGCAATAAAACCGTGGTGTTCCGGTAGAGGTTCGCGATGCCCTGGCGACTGCTCCGCTTCGCGCTGGCACAGAAACATCCGGAACCCCGGATGTTCACCACGCATGACACGCTCAAACCATCCTACGATGTGGTGATCATCGGTGCCGGCGGCCACGGCCTGGCCGCTGCCTATTACCTGGCGCGCGACCACGGCATCACCAATGTCTGCGTGCTGGAAAAGGGCTACATCGGCGGCGGCAACACGGGACGCAATACCACCATCATCCGCTCCAACTACCTGACCCCCGAAGGCGTCAAGTTCTACGACGAATCGGTGCGGCTCTGGCAGGATCTGGCGCAGGACTTCGACCTCAACCTGTTCTATTCCAATCGCGGCCACTTCACGCTGGCGCACACCGATGCGGCGATGCGCACCAGTCGCTGGCGCGCTGAAGTGAACAAGCATTACGGCGTCGAATCGGAAGTGGTGGATGCCGCCTTCGTCAAGAAAGCGGTGCCGATGATCGACCTCTCCTGCGGCGGGCATGCGCCGATCCTGGGCGGCCTGTACCACGCGCCCGGCTCGGTCGCCCGCCATGATGCGGTGGCCTGGGGCTACGGTCGCGGCGCCGACATGCGCGGCGTCGAAATTCATCAGCGTACCGAGGTGCTTGGCATCGACGTGGTCGGCGGCAAGGTCACCGGCGTGCAGACATCGCGCGGCCGCATCGCCACCAACAAGGTGCTGTGCGCCGTCGCCGGCTCCACGCCGCGCATCCTGAAGATGATCGACGTGCGCACCCCCATTTACATTCATCCGCTGCAGGCCATGGTCAGCGAGCCGGTCAAGCCCTGGCTGGACCCGATCCTGGTGTCGGGCAGCCTGCATATCTATATCTCCCAGTCCTCACGCGGCGAACTGGTGATGGGTGCCTCGCTCGATCCCTACGAAGTGCACAGCACG
>CAJBYR010000202.1 GCA_903959855.1 uncultured beta proteobacterium | reverse complement strand
GCCGGCACGAAGATCACGCCGCCGCTGTCCGGAACACTTTCGGCAAGGCTTTGCACAGCAGTGCTGGCTTCGATGGCCTGCAGGCCGTCGCGCAGCCATTGCACCACCGCGCCGCCGATGAAGACGCTGCCTTCAAGCGCGTAGTGCGGCGTCGGCCCCGTTTGCGCGGCGCTGGTGGTGATCAGGCCGTTGGTGCTGGCGATGAAGTGCTCGCCGGTTTGCATGAGCATGAAGCAGCCCGTGCCATAGGTGTTCTTCGCCAGTCCGGCGGAAAAGCAGGCCTGGCCGAAGAGGGCGCTTTGCTGGTCGCCGGCCATGCCGCCGATCGCGATCGGTGCGCCGAAGAATTCCGGCCTGGTTTCGCCGAACGAATGGCTCGATGGATGCACCTCGGGCAGAAGCGAGTGCGGGATGTCGAGCATGGCCAACAGTTCGTTATCCCACTGATTGCGGTGGATGTCGAAGAGCAGGGTGCGCGAGGCATTGCTGACATCAGTGGCATGGACGGCGCCGCCCGTGAGTTGCCAGAGCAGCCAGGTATCGATGGTGCCGAACGCCAGTTCGCCGCGCTCTGCTGCGTTGCGCGCGCCGGCAATGTTGTCAAGGATCCAGGCGAGTTTGGTTCCCGAAAAATAGGCATCGAGGACCAGTCCCGTGCGCTGGCGGACCATGTCGGCATAGCCGTGTTCGGCGAGCCTGGTGCAGGCCGGAGCGGTGCGCCGGTCCTGCCAGACGATGGCATTGCTCAGCGGTACGCCTGTGCGCCGATTCCAAACGATGGTGGTTTCGCGCTGGTTGGTGATGCCGATGGCGGCGATGTCGCTCGCTTTCAAGCCCGACTTGGCCAGCGCCTCCTGAGCCGTGGCGAGTTGGCTGCTCCAGATCTCCGCTGGATCGTGTTCGACCCAGCCCGGTTGGGGAAACAACTGGCGGAACTCGCGTTGCGCCATGGTGACGATGCGCCCGCCGGCATCGAAAATGATGCTGCGGGAACTTGAGGTGCCCTGGTCGAGCGCCAGCAGGTATCGGTTCGGGGTCATGGCGGTTTACCGGGTCGAGATCGATCAATCGGGACATTAGCCGGGGCTACGTGGCCCGTCAATTCGGCCGCCGCGCAATACGGGCAAGCAGCTTTTTGTAAGCTTCGATTAAGTCTCCTTATGTTAGTATTTCGCGCCGCAACAAGGGCGCCGGGACGACTTCCCGAACGCTGGCGGTGGCAATCGATTCCCCTGGAACTTCACGGCCACAGAGCCGAATCCGCGACAACAAGACCGGCACCCGCTTTGGCCGCTTGATGCCGGCTTCAGATTAACGCACCTCATACAACAAGGAAGACGCATGAAAATCCACGAATATCAGGGCAAGGAAATCCTGAAAAAATTCGGCGTGACAGTTCCGCGCGGCATTCCCTGCTTTTCCGTCGACGACGCGGTCAAGGCAGCGGAAACTCTCGGCGGCAAGGTCTGGGTGGTGAAGGCCCAGATCCACGCCGGTGGTCGCGGCAAGGGTGGCGGAGTCAAGGTCGCCAAGTCGATGGATGAGGTCAAAACCTACGCCGGCCAGATTCTCGGCATGCAGTTGAAGACGCACCAGACCGGCCCGCAAGGCCAGAAGGTCAATCGTCTCCTGGTCGAGGAAGGCGCCGACATCAAGAAGGAATACTACGTTGCCGCGCTGACTGACCGCGCCACGCAGAAGGTCGCCATGATGGCTTCTTCCGAAGGCGGCATGGACATCGAGGAAGTGGCGCACAAGACGCCCGAGAAAATCATCAAGGTGTTCGTCGATCCCGCCGCCGGCCTGACCGATGCGCAGGCGAACGAACTGGCCAATGGCATCGGCGTCCCCGCCGGTTCGCTGGCGCAGGCCGTGGATACGCTGAAAAAGCTCTACACCTGTTACATGGAGACCGATGCCTCGTTGGCGGAAATCAACCCGCTGATCCTCGAAGGCAACGGCAACATCAAGGCATTGGACGCCAAGTTCAACTTCGATTCCAACGCGCTGTATCGTCACCCCGAGATCGTCGCCTACCGCGACCTCGACGAAGAGGACGCCGACGAGATAGAGGCCTCCAAGTTCGACCTGGCCTACATCAGCCTCGACGGCAACATCGGCTGCCTGGTGAACGGTGCGGGCCTGGCCATGGCGACCATGGACACGATCAAGCTGTTCGGCGCCGAGCCGGCCAACTTCCTTGATGTGGGTGGCGGCGCCACCACCGAGAAGGTCACCGAAGCCTTCAAGATCATGCTCAAGAATCCCAAGGTCAAGGGCATTCTGGTGAATATCTTCGGCGGCATCATGAAGTGCGACACCATCGCCAACGGCGTGGTCACGGCGGCCCGCGAAACCCATCTGTCCGTGCCGCTGGTGGTACGCATGAAGGGTACCAATGAAGACCTGGGCAAGAAGATCCTTGCCGAATCCGGTCTGCCGATCATCACCGCCGACTCCATGGCCGAGGCCGCGACCAAAATCGTCGCCGCCGTCAAGTAAGGATCCGATATGTCCATTTACATCAACAAAGACACCAAAGTCATCACCCAGGGCATCACCGGCAAGACCGGCCAGTTCCACACCGAGAAATGCCAGGAATACGCCAACGGCAAGAACTGCTTCGTTGCCGGCGTGAACCCGAAGAAGGCCGGCGAGAAGATCTTCGACATTCCGATCTTCGGCTCGGTCAAGGAAGCCAAGGCCCAGACCGGCGCCACGGTTTCCGTGATCTACGTGCCGCCCGCCGGCGCTGCCGATGCGATCTGGGAAGCCTGCGAAGCTGACCTCGACCTGGCAATCTGCATCACCGAGGGCATCCCGGTGCGCGACATGCTGGTGGTGCGCAACAAGATGAAGGCCAAGGAAGCCGCCGGTGGCAAGAAGACCCTGCTGCTCGGCCCCAACTGCCCCGGCCTGATCACGCCCGAGGAAATCAAGATCGGCATCATGCCCGGCCACATCCATCGCAAGGGCCGCATCGGTGTGGTGTCGCGCTCCGGTACGCTGACCTATGAAGCGGTCGCGCAGCTCACCGAGATCGGCCTCGGCCAGTCGTCCGCGGTCGGCATCGGCGGTGATCCGATCAACGGCTTGAAGCACATCGACATCATGCGTGCCTTCAACGACGATCCGGACACCGATGCGGTGATCATGATCGGCGAGATCGGCGGTCCGGATGAAGCCGAGGCGGCCGTTTGGTGCAAAGCCAACATGAAGAAGCCGATCGTCGGCTTCATCGCCGGCGTAACGGCGCCGGCCGGCAAGCGCATGGGCCATGCCGGTGCGCTGATTTCCGGTGGGGCGGATACGGCGGATGCCAAGCTGGCAATCATGGAGGAGTGCGGTTTTACCGTGACCCGCAATCCGTCGGAAATGGCCAAGTTGCTCAAGGCCCTGCTCAAATAATAAGTCGGCGCCGGGCGTACGGCGATACCAGACGTCGTGGCCCGCATGATGCTCCAAACTGTTTCAGTGGTGCGGGAGCAGGCGAAAGCCGCACGGCGCAAGCCGTTGCGGCTTTTTTCCGCTTAGAATCTAAGAATTACGTGCCTGCTACGCTTGGATGTCATGAAATTGATTGACGGACTTGATGCAGGACTGTAAGAATTGCGCTTATTGCGCTGTTTTTTCGCAGGCTCTTGACAGGGTTGCAACCGATGAAGAAAGCGGACTTCTGGAAAAGTGACTGGTTCTTCGGGGTGGCCGTCAGCTTCGTCATGCTTGTTTTGGGCAATGGCGAACTGCTGCAGGGGCTCGAGCGCAAGGCCTATGACATGGGCGTCGCAGCGACCTCGCGCGCGCCATCGGACAAGGTCGCGGTCATTGCGATTGACAAGCAAAGCCTCGACAACATCGGGCGCTGGCCATGGTCGCGCGAAATCATGGCTGACATGGTGGACAAGCTGGCTGCCGCCAAGGCCAAGGTCATCGCCACCACGGTGTTCTATTCCGAGCCGCAACGTGATCAGGGCCTGGTGTACATCAACAAGCTGATCGAGACATGTGGCGTTACCCTGCCGGTTGCCGAACCGGCGCCCGTTTTACCCGCTGCGCCTGCCGGCGACCCGGCAGCGGCGCCTGTACCCGCAGCGGTTGCAGCGCCATCGACGCCTTCGTCGTGCCCGCAGATTGAATCGATCCTGATCGAAGCGGACCAGAAGCTCAATACCGATCGCCGGCTGGCAGACGCATTTGGCAAGGCCGGCAATGTCGCGCTGCCAATGCTGTTTGTACTTGGCGAGCCGCGTGGCCGGCCGGACAAGGATCTCCCTGATTACGTCAAACGCAATGCCGTCAAGCTGGCCGGTGCCGCAGACTCGCCGCCTTTCCCGACACTGGGTGTTGATGCGAATGTAATCGAGCCGCTGGGCAAGGTTGCCAAGGCGATCGGCCACCTCAACGTGACACCCGATGTCGACGGCGCGATCCGTACCGAACCGTTGGTGCTTTCCTATTATGACCAGGCGTTCCCGTCGCTGTCCCTGCTGGTCGCGGCGCGCAGCCACAATCTCAATGTGGCTGACATCCAGGTCCAGGCTGGCAGCTCGGTGCAACTCGGCAAGCTGAAGATCGGTACCGACGCCGATACCCGCATGCTGACTTTCTATTACAAGGACAAGGATGGAGCGTCGGCCTTCCCTGTGGATTCCTTCTTCGACATCAAGAGCGGAAAGATCCCTTACGACAAGTACCGCGACAAGATCGTCCTGATCGGGCCGACATCGTCTTCCGTGGGTAGCGTCTTCGTCACTCCGATCAGTCCGGTCATGCCGGCGGTCCTGATGCAGGCCCATGCGGTGTCCAGCCTTCTTTCCGAGCACTTCTTTGTCGTGCCCAGCTGGGGCTTTTGGGTCGAGAAGCTGGTCTTCCTGTTGATCGCCGCCTATCTCATCGCCCTGCTACCGCGCATCAAGGCAGGCATGGCGGCGGTCATCACCGGCGGCGTTCTGGTCGCCCTGATCGCGATCCATTTCCTGTTGATGACGACGCAGTTGATGTGGCTGCAACTCATGGTACCGGCCAGCCTGCTTCTGGTCGGGCACCTGTTGCTGACCGTAAAGCGCTTTGTCGTTACGGAGCGGGGCAAGGAAAAGTCAGATGCGGATTCGGCCGAATCCAATCGCATGCTGGGCCTGGCTTTTCAGGGACAGGGCCAGCTCGACATGGCCTTCGACAAGTTCCGCAAGTGCCCGATGGATGATCAGGTGATGGAGAACGTCTACAACCTGGCCCTTGATTTCGAGCGCAAGCGACAGTTCAACAAGGCCGAAGCGGCATTCCGGTACATCTTCGATTACAACCCGAAGTTCCGCGACATCGAGATCCGGGTTAATCGGGCCAAGCAACTGTCCGAGACAGTCATCCTTGGCGGTGGCGGTGGCGGACGCTCGAATGCCAGTTTGCTCGATGCCAGCGGCAATGTGGAAAAACCCATGCTCGGCCGCTACCAGATTGAAAAGGAACTTGGCAAGGGCGCCATGGGTGTGGTGTACATGGGGCGCGACCCGAAGATCAACCGCGTGGTGGCAATCAAGACCATGGCGTTATCGCAGGAGTTCGAGGCCGACGAACTGGTGGAAGTCAAGGAGCGTTTCTTCCGCGAGGCGGAAACAGCAGGGCGCCTGAATCACCCGAATATCGTGCAGATGTACGATGCCGGCGAGGAACATGACCTGGCCTACATCGCCATGGAGTTCCTCAAGGGCAAGGATCTGACGCCCTACTCCAAGGCGGGCAATCTGATGCCCATGCCGAGGGTACTATCGATAGTCGCGCGGGTTGCCGACGCCTTGTCCTATGCACATGAGAACAGCGTGGTGCATCGTGACATCAAGCCGGCCAACATCATGTACGAGCCCGAGTCCGACCAGGTCAAGGTCACCGACTTTGGTATTGCGCGCATCACCGATTCCTCAAAAACCAAGACGGGCATGGTGCTTGGCACGCCGAGTTACATGTCGCCTGAGCAACTGGCCGGCAAGAAAATTGACGGCCGCTCCGACTTGTTTTCGCTGGGTGTGATGCTCTACCAGATGAGCTGTGGCAAGCTTCCATTTGAAGGCGATTCCATGGCACAACTGATGTTCCGTATCGCCAATGAAGCACACCCCGACGTGCGCACCGTCAATGCCGATCTGCCGGATTGCGTGGTGGACATCATCGGCAAGGCCCTGACCAAGGATCCGGATGCGCGCTACCAGACCGGTGCCGAGTTTGCCCGTGACATTCGTACCTGCATGAGCATGAGTGGTGCAACACCCGCAGCCGATTCCGGCGTGGACATCAGTTTCTGAGGGCCGGGCCATGGACATGAATGCCGTTCTCGAAGTGGTCACTCGTAGCGATCCTGGCATGGTTCGCTCGAACAATGAAGATTCCGTCATGGCCAACGCGGAACGTGGATTCGCCGTGCTTGCCGATGGCATGGGTGGCTACAACGCGGGTGAAGTTGCCAGTGGCATGGCGACCACGATGCTTGGCTCCGAACTGGCCAAGGCTTTCTTGGAACGCGAACCGAGCAGTGATGCGGGTGGCGGCAAGTCCTGGGCCGAGGCGACGCTGGACGTGCAGATGGGCCTGGTGAATAGCGCGATCTTTCAGTCATCGCAAACCCAGCCCCAGTATGCCGGCATGGGGACCACGCTGGTAGTTGCCGTGTTTCACGACAACAAGGTCACGGTCGGGCATATCGGCGATTCGCGGATGTACCGTCTCCGCGGCGAGGATTTTCAGGCGATTACCCGCGATCATTCGCTGCTTCAAGAGCAGATAGATGCCGGGCTCATTACGCCGGAACAGGCGCGCCATTCGCAAAACAAGAACCTGGTCACGCGTGCGGTTGGAATCGACGCCGAGGTGGCGGCCGAAATACATGACCACGAGGTGATGCCGGGCGACGTCTATTTGCTTTGCTCCGACGGCCTCAACGATATGGTCGAGGATGACGAGATTGCGATGACGCTCGGTGCGCTGTCGGCAAATCTCGAACTTTGCGCCACTCAATTGATACAGATGGCGAACGACAACGGCGGCCGTGACAATGTTTCGGTTATCTTGGTCAAGGTGAAGGGGGAATATCCGGCGTCCCGCGGAATGTTGTCCCGTATCCTGGCTTGGTTCAAGTAAAGCAGCGCTCAGCGACCCTGAAGGACGAAGACAATGGCTAAGCTCATACTCAGCATGGAAACCACGATGCTCAAGGAAATTCCCTTGAACAAGGAACGCACGACGATCGGTCGCAAGCCGCACAACGACATCCAGATCGACAATCTTGCGATTTCCGGCGAACATGCCGTAGTGATAACTATCCTGAACGACTCCTTCCTTGAGGACCTGGGAAGCACCAATGGCACATTCGTCAATGGCCAGTCGGTGAAGAAGCATTTTCTCCAAAATGGCGACACGATCGAACTCGGCAAGTACCGCCTGAAGTTCGTCAGCGAACTACCACAGCAGACCAACGCGGCCGATTTCGAGAAGACCATGATCCTGCGGCCTGGTGCGGCCAAGCCGCCGGCGCCCGCGCCAGCCGCGCCCGCAGCATCGCCTGCGCCGGTTTCGGCTGCGGCAGCGACCCCGGCGCATATGTCGACATCACCCGGCATGGCGCCGGCGGCATCAGCCGCGCCGCCGCCGGCAGCCCCGGCGCTGCCCCTCGGGGCGATTCAGCTTCTCTCCGGAGGCAATGCCGGCAAGGAAATGGAGTTGACCAAGACCTTGACCACCCTGGGCAAGCCGGGAGTGCAGGTGGCGGTCATCGCCCGACGTCCGCATGGCTATTTCATTACGCACGTCGAAGGCGCAAGCTTTCCTGTGGTGAATGGGAAAGCACTCGACTCGCAGGCGCATCAACTCGCCGACCATGATGTGATCGAACTGGCCGGTGTCAAGATGGAATTCTTCCTGAAAGGCTGAAGCCACAGGAAGCGGTTACCGGAGATCCATTGAAACAGTACCTCCCCCGCTATGGTTTGGGTCTGCTGATCCTTCTGGCCCTGCTTGGTCATTCGGCACGCGTTTTCCAGATTCCGTTCGTCAATCACATGGATTCACTGATTTACGACGCGAAACTGCGATTGACCATGCCGAAAACTGTCGATCCACGGATCGTGATTCTGGATATCGACGAAAAATCGCTGGCAGAGCAAGGGCGTTGGCCCTGGGGGCGGGACAAGTTGGCGAATCTGATGGACAAGCTGTTCGACCATTATGGCATCCGCCAGGTCGGTTTCGACGTGGTTTTTGCGGAGCCGGACGATAGTTCCGGCTTGAAGACCCTGGAAGCACTGGCGAAATCCGAGCTGCGAGAGGTTCCGGCCTACGGGGCTGCACTGCGTGAATTGCGTCCGAAGCTGGATAACGATGCCCGGTTTGCCGCTGCCCTGAAGAATCGTCCAGTAATACTCGGGTACTACTTTTCCAGCAAGGAAGGTGGAAAAAATTCCGGTGCCGCACCGCAACCGGTGTTTCCCTCCGGAACTTTCTCCGGACGCCGCATAGGCTTCACGCAGTGGGTCAGCTATGGCGGCAACTTGGCGGAATTCCAGAAGGCCGCCGCGGGTGCCGGTCATTTCAACCCCTTGGTCGATTTGGACGGCACATCGCGCCGGGTGCCCTTGCTGGTTGAACACGGCGACCAGTACTATGAATCATTGTCGCTTGCGATGGTGCGCAATCTGCTCGGCAGTCCCGCCATCATTCCCGGGTATCCGACGAACTCGCCGAGTTCGTATGCCGCAATGGAGTGGCTTGAGCTCAAGGGTGGCAGCGGCGCTCCGATGGTCATTCCGGTTGACGAAAACGCAGCTACGCTCATTCCCTACCGGGGGTTCCAGAACAGCTTCCGCTACATATCAATTACCGATGTGCTAAACGAGAAGGTTCCCAAGGAGCAGCTCGCCGGCCGCATTGCTATTGTCGGCACCACCGCGCCAGGGCTTATGGACCTGCGGGCTACGCCTGTTGGCGCCGCCTATCCGGGAGTGGAAATCCATGCCAATCTGATCGCAGGCATGCTTGATGGGTCCATCAAACACAAGCCACCTTATATCCTTGGCGCGGATGTTGTTCTCGTTCTGCTGGCCGGTGGTGTGATGGTCTTTCTGCTGCCGATGCTTTCTCCGTTCCGTGCCACGGTGGTCGGGGCAATCGTCCTGCTGCTCCTGCTTAGCGTCAATTTCACTTTTTGGCATATTGGTAACGTGGTTTTGCCACTTGCCAGCGGAATGTTTGCGGTTGTGCTGCTCTATGCCATGAACATGTCATGGGGCTACTTTGTCGAGTCGCGGACCAAGCGTCAATTGACGGGTCTGTTTGGTCAATACGTCCCTCCGGAACTGGTTGAGGAAATGAGCCGTGACCCGGAGAACTACAGCATGGCCGGGCGAAAGGCCGAGCTCACCGTGCTTTTCTCTGACGTGCGCGGGTTTACCACCATATCCGAGGGCCTCGAACCGGATGAATTGGCCAGCCTGATGAACCAGTATCTCGGCGCCATGACGGTGGTGGTGCGCAAGCATCGCGGCACACTCGACAAATATATTGGTGATGCGATCATGGCGTTTTGGGGTGCGCCAGTCGATGACCCCGAGCATGCCAGGAATGCCGTGCTCACCGGCCTTGAGATGGATGTTGCGCTGACGGCGCTGAACAAGGATCTGGTCGCCCGCAATTGGCCAGAGCTTAAAATCGGCATCGGCGTGAATACCGGACCGATGACGGTCGGCGACATGGGATCGCCGGTGCGGCAGTCCTATACCGTGATGGGCGACGCAGTAAATTTGGGATCGCGCCTTGAGGGAATCACCAAGCAGTATGGTGTGGGATTCATCGCTGGCGAGGTAACCCGCGAGCTGCTCAAGAAGGAATTCGTCTTCCGCGAACTTGACCGGGTTCGGGTCAAGGGCAAGGCGGATCCGGTCGGAATCTACGAGCCAGTCGGCGAAGATGGCAAGGTTTCGAAGGACGAACTGGATGAAATCAAGATGTGGAATCAGGCATTGCGCCACTATCGCTCGCAAGAGTGGGATCAGGCGGAGGTGATGCTGATGAACTTGCAGCGCATCAAGCCTCGCTACCTTTACGACCTGTATATCAAACGCGTTGAGCACCTGCGCAAGGAGCCGCCCGGAGCAAACTGGGATGGCGTCACCACTTTCGAGACGAAGTAGGGACAATGAAGGTACGTATTCTTGGATGCAGCGGTGGGATAGGTGGACGCCATTTGCGTACCACCTCGCTATTGGTCGACAATGACATCCTGATCGATGCCGGGACGGGGGTCGGCGACTTGGCCATTGCCGAACTGGCGCAGATTGACCACGTATTTATTACCCATTCCCACCTTGATCACCTCGCTTGCATGCCGTTCATGATTGACACGGTGGGCGACATGAGGAATCGTCCATTGACGGTGCATGCGACCGAGGCAACACTTGAAATTATTCGCGCCCACATCTTCAATTGGGCGATCTGGCCTGACTTCAGCGTGATTCCGACTCCGGAAAAGCCCTTTATGCGTTTCGCCACGATTCGGGTGGGTGAGGCTATTGATCTGGACGGCCGCAAAGTCATTCCCCTGCCGGCAAACCATACAGTACCAGCGGTTGGCTACCAGGTCGATTCCGGACAGGGAAGCCTGGTGTTTACAGGTGATACCGGACCCTGCCCGGAACTCTGGCAGTACGTCAATCAGATCCGCAATCTGCGTTACCTGATTATCGAGTGTGCTTTTTCCAATAGTGAAAAGCGATTGGCGCAGGCGTCGTTGCACCTTTGTCCGAGTATGTTGCTCGAGGAACTGACAAACTTGCAGCGAGACGCGGAAGTATTTATTACCCACCTCAAACCCGGCCAAATTGAACTGACGATGCAGGAAATCGAGGACTGCATTGGCGAATTTCGCCCGGGTATGCTGCAGAACAATCAGTTGTTCGAGATTTAATTATGTCCGATCCGGTGAGTGTCGAACTGTTGGCGCGGCTGCAGCCGCTGGCATCGCTGGGAGCCGAGGGACTTGGAGACCTGCTGGCATTGTGCAGGACCCATCATTTTGCCCGCGGAACTGATCCTTTCCGTGCGGATGATTGGGCGGGCCAGATGGTGTATCTGGTGCAAGGCCAGATTCTTGCCAGCATGCCAGATGGAACCAATCGCGTTCTGGTCGGAGGTCATGAGCTGGCATCCAGTCCGTTAGCGCGGGGCGGAAAATTGCCGACCAAGACCCAGGCGATCACCGACATTACCCTCCTTTCCCTTGAGGAAGACAAGCTGGACATTCTTCTCACCTGGAACCAGCTCGCGGCACCCGTTGCAGACACCGCCGACGGCGCTGACACAACAGACTGGCGAAGAATGTCCGGCATGTTCGCACTCGATAATTTGACCATCGGTGTGTTCGCGTCGCTTCCGCCCGCTAATATCCAGGCGCTGCTGGCCAAGTTCAGCCGCCTTCCGGTCAAGCGTGGCGATACCATCATCAAGCAGGGCGACCAGGGCGACTATTACTACCTGATCGAAAGTGGCCGCTGCAAGGTTACGCGCAAAGTTGCCGGCTCGTCGATCGAATTGGCTGAAATCAAGGAAGGCAATGCCTTCGGCGAGGAGGCTCTGGTGGCCGACACGGCGCGCAATGCCACCGTCGTCATGAAAACCGACGGCGTTTTGCTGCGGTTATCGAAGGAGGACTTCAACGAGTTGCTTCGTGCCCCCCTGCTGCAGAGGGCCAATGCCCTGGAAGCAGCCAAACGCGTTTCCTGCGGTGCCATCTGGATTGACGTCCGGTTTGCGGCAGAGTATCGCAGTGATGGATTTGCGGGTGCCCTGAACATTCCGCTGGACGACATTCGGCAGGCGGTGGCGGCGCTGGATCCGGAAAAGGAATACATTGTGTATTGTCAGACGGGACGTCGTAGTTCCGCCGCGGCATTTCTGCTTTCCCAACGCGGGTTCAATGCGGCCCTCCTCGAGGGCGGCATGCGGGCTTATGCGGGTGCCATGGAGTCAGTTCAATGAATGCAGTACCAGCAACAGCCGAAGCGGCCGCCGATGTCGATGTCCGCCTGGCGTTCTTCAGGAACCTCCAGATTGTCACAAACAAAGTTCACGCGACGTCCAATATTGACGAGATCATGTTGGAGTTATCCGGTGAAATCTGCAGTCTTTTCAATGCCGATCGTCTCACCATCTACTCTGTGGGCGATGACAAGGCCTCGATTGTTTCCAAAGTCAAGACCGGGCTGAATTCCTTCAAGGATCTGCGCCTGCCGATCGCTGACCAAAGTATTGCCGGCCATGTTGCGCTGGCGAAAAAGACCGTCAACATTCGTGACGTGTACGATGACACCGAACTGAAGGCGATCAATCCTTCGCTGCGATTTCTGCAGGAAGTCGACAAGCGCACCGGCTATCGAACCAAGCAGATGCTGGTGGCGCCGGTGATGGATGCACAGACCAGCGAGCTTCTGGGCGTCGTTCAGATCATCAACAACAAGGCCGGTGCGCCCTTCGCTCCGATAGCGCTGGAGGGGGTCAAAGGCCTGTGCGAAACCCTGGCAATCGCTTTCACCCAGCGCAGCAAGCCGGCGCAGGCCGTCAAGACCAAGTATGACTTTCTGGTTTCGGATGCGGTGATTTCTGCTCAGGAACTCGAACTCGCCACGCGAACCGCGCGCCGCAAGAACATGGATATCGAAGAGGTCCTGGTCAATGAATTCCAGGTCAAGCATCAGGCTTTGGGCGAGGCGCTCGGAAAATTCTTCAATGTCCCCTATGAGTCGTTCAAGGGTGACCGTATCAAACCTGCCGACTTGCTCAAGAATCTGAAGCGTGACTTCCTGGAGCAGGCAAAGTGGGCGCCGGTGGAGGAAACCTCCGAAGGTGTGATCGTAGTGTGCATGGACCCCGAGCAGGTCAAGGGGTCGCGGGTCGTCAATAACGTTTTTCCGCGCTCGAAGGCGGTGTATCGGGTAACGACCAACCACGAATTCGCGCAAACCATCGACCAGTTGTTCGGCGTATCAGGGGTCCCCGGATATACCGACGACAGTTCGGTCGGTGATTTGCTGTCGACGCTTGACCAGGACGATCTTGGAGAAGGTGAAGCGAGCGGCGACGACGTTTCCGCAGCGTCCGACAACGAATTGGTGAAACTGGTCAACAAGATCATCATCGATGCCTACCAGATGGGCGTGTCCGATATCCACATCGAACCTGGCCTGGGCAAAGACAAAGTGCTGATCCGCTTCCGCCGCGACGGTTCGCTGCAGAAGTACATCGAAGTTCCGGCCAGTTACCGCAATGCCATGGTGGCGCGCCTAAAGATCATGTGCGACCTCGACATCGCAGAACGTCGCAAGCCGCAGGACGGCAAGATCAAGTTCAAGAAGTTCGGTCCGCTGGACATCGAACTGCGGGTGGCGACGATTCCTTCCACCGGCGGTGTCGAAGACGTCGTGATGCGTATTCTCGCTGGCGGCGAGCCGATTCCGCTCGACAAGCTGGGCGTGCTGCCGACCAATCTAACCAAGCTTAAGGCGACCATCTCGAAGCCCTATGGCCTGTTCTTCGTCTGCGGTCCGACGGGCTCCGGCAAGACCACCACGCTGCACTCGGTGCTGGGCTACCTGAACACCGTGGATACCAAGATATGGACCGCTGAAGACCCCGTCGAAATCACGCAAAAGGGCCTGCGCCAGGTGCAGGTGAACAAGAAGGTGATGGATTTTGCGACGGTGATGAAAGCCTTCCTGCGCGCCGACCCGGACATCATCATGGTCGGCGAAATGCGCGATGCCGAAACCACCGGCATCGGCATCGAAGCCTCGCTTACCGGCCACCTGGTGTTCGCCACCCTGCACACCAACAGCGCACCGGAATCGATCATCCGCCTGCTCGACATGGGCATGGACCCCTTCAACTTCTCCGATGCCCTGCTTGGCATCCTGGCCCAACGTCTGGCCAAGCGTCTGTGCAAATGCAAGGAAAGCTATACGCCGGACGCCGAGGAAATCAGGCTGTTCATGAAGGAATATTGCAGTGAACTCGAAAATACCACGACGTTCAAGAACGATATGAAAGCCGCTTACGCGGATACCGAAGCGCGCCTGCTCAAGGACTATGGCAAGGATGGCAAGTTCGTGTTTACCCGCGCCAAGGGTTGCGATACCTGTGGCGGCAGCGGCTACAAGGGACGTGTCGGCTTGCATGAGTTGATGATAGGCACCGAGCCGCAGAAGAAGTTGATCGTGGAGCGCGCCCGTGTCGTGCAACTGGTCGCTCAGGCGCTGGAGGATGGCATGCTGACCCTGAAGATGGATGGCCTGGAAAAGTCGTTGCAGGGAGTGACCGATCTCAAGCAGGTGCGGGCGGTCTGTATCAAGTAGGGGCTAGGCATGGATACATCCAGCGACCTGTTTCGCCGCCTTGAACAACTCAATGAGATCGGTGCTGCGCTTTCGAAAGAGCGCGACATCAATCGCCTGCTCGAATCCATCCTGATCGCGGCGAAGACAATCACCCTCGCCGACGGCGGTACCCTGTACCGGATGACAGATGACAACCGTGCCTTGCGTTTCGAGATTTTGCGCACGGATTCCCTGCACATTGCGATGGGTGGTACTACCGGCACCCCGATTAATTTTCCCAACTTGCCGCTGAGCAATGAGCAGGGTGAGCCCAACGATTCGATGGTCGCCGCCTATGCGGCGATCCATGACAAGACAGTCAACATCGCCGATGCCTACACCGAGGCCGGGTTCGACTTTTCCGGTACTCGCCGTTTCGACGAGCGCACCGGCTATCGCTCGCAGTCCTTCCTCACCGTACCGATGAAGAACCATGAAGGCGAAATCATCGGTGTGCTGCAGCTGATCAATGCCCAGGACGAGGCGACCAAGACTGTCAAGCCGTTTTCATCAGAAGACCAGAGCCTCGCCGAATCCCTGGCCTCGCAGGCGGCGATTGCCCTGACCAATCGCCTGCTGATCACCCAGCTTGAAGAGCTTTTCGAGTCGTTCATCAGTTTGATCAACCTGGCGATTGATGAAAAGTCGCCTTACACCGGGGGGCACTGCCAGCGTGTTCCGGCGCTGACCATGATGTTGGCCACGGCCGCGGATGAAACCTCGGAGGGCCCCCTGAGCGCTTTCCGCATGGATGAACGCGACCGGTATGAGCTCAAGATTGCAGGACTGCTGCACGATTGCGGCAAGGTCACAACTCCGGTGCATGTTGTCGACAAGGCCACCAAGCTGCAAACATTGTTCGACCGTATCCACCTGATCGATACCCGCTTCGAAGTTCTCAAGCGCGATGCCGAGATTTCCGCACTGCGCCGGCAACTGGCGATGCGCGGCAGCGGACATACCAGGGCCGACGAGGCAATTCTTCACGATTACCATGAAGAGGTGCGCATCCTCGACGAGGAAAGGGCTTTCCTGCGCAGGGCCAATATCGGCGGAGAGTCCATGAGCGAGGCTGATTTGCAGCGGGTGCGCGACATCGGCAGCAACCGCAAGTGGCGCAATGTCGATTCCATCGAAACCGAGTTCCTGAACGCTGACGAGGTAGTGAACCTGACGATACGCGCCGGCACGCTCACCTTGAAGGAGCGTGACGTCATCAACCATCACATCGTCGCAACGATCAAGATGCTTGAACAGCTGCCGTGGCCGCGCCATTTGACCCGCGTGCCTGAATATGCCGGAGGCCACCATGAGCGAATGGATGGCAAGGGGTATCCCCGCGGCCTGACGCGCGAGCAAATGTCCTGGCAGGCGCGCATGATGGGTATCGCCGACATATTTGAGGCGCTTACCGCCAGAGATAGACCTTACAAGGCGGGCATGAAGCTTTCACAGGCCATGTCCATCATGGCCAACTTCAAAAAGAACGGGCACATCGACCCTGATCTGTTCGATGTCTTTGTCCGGAAGGGGATTTACCGCCAATACGCCGAGCAGTTCCTCGACTCGGGCCAGATCGATGCGGTGGATGAGGCGTCGCTGGTCTCAGGCTGAAATGTGCTCCCTCGTTTGCCTTCGGGCAAATCCGGGAGGCCGGTGTGTGACGAAGTTTGCGGCCAACTGACAATTTTTGTCACTCGTTGCAATATGTGCCGAAGCAAAGCCAGGCCCAGCAAGGCTCGTCAGTGGTTTCACAGGTGGTATGTTTCATGCTTTCTGCAATGTAGCGACAACCGTCGCATTTCTTCCCTAGGAGAATCCATATGACCAAGCTGCAAAAGGGTTTTACCCTGATCGAGCTGATGATCGTTGTCGCGATTATCGGTATTCTCGCCGCCATTGCCATCCCGCAGTTCAGCGAGTACACCAAGAAGGGCAATGACAAGGCTGCCCAGTCCGATGGCAAGAACCTGCTGACGCAG
>CAJBYR010000201.1 GCA_903959855.1 uncultured beta proteobacterium | reverse complement strand
TCGCGAATCGCGCTGCGCTTGGTACTGCCGGCTTTATGCACGGCAATGGCGAGCAGGTGGACCAGGTCGTAGGCGTGGGCAAAGCCGACTTGTCCGCGCAAGGCGGCGACATTGTGGCCAAAGCGGCGATTCACGGTGGCGGCGACCTTCCGTGCCTTTGATCCGCTATTGCCGCTGAAACTGAAGGTCTGGACCACTACCAGGTCGACGGCCTTCAACGCGTCGCCGGTTGCTGCGGCGAAATCCCCACCCGCGATGCCCCAGTGAGAAATTATCGGCAGGCGCTGTTCGGGCGGGAGTGCCGCCATGGCCTTGACGATCAGCGCGCCCTCGGATTCATTGGCAACCATGATCAGCGCCTGCGCGCCTTCGCTGCGGATCTGGTCTACCCGTAAGGCGAAATCGGTGTCACCCCAGTTGTACCAGTAGGACGACAGGCGAAACCCGCCGCTGCGTTTGGCAAATGCCAGCGAAGCGGCTTCGCTGCTGCGCCCCCAGGCGGTGTTGGGCAGTATCAGGGCCAGCTTGTCGAACTTGCGCTTGCGGGCATGGGTAAGCAAGGTTTCCATGGCCCAGCTGTCGGTCGTGGAAAGCCTGAATACATAGTTTGGCGCGGGCTGCTGGACGATGCCGTCGGCGGCGGCCCAGGGGTCGAGCAGCAATACGCCAAGACGATTGGCTACCGGCGCCTGTTCGATGGCAACGGGCGAGAAGCGCCCGCAGAACACGGCAACCAGGTCGGGGAGTGCGGCAAGCTCGGTGAGGTTGTCTACGCCTCGCGCAGGAACGCCACGGTCGTCACGCTTTTCCAGTGCCAGCGGGCGCCCGAGTACGCCACCCGCGGCATTGATTTCGTCGATGGCGAGCAGCATGCCCTTTTCGATGGATTGCGCCGCATGGCTGCCTTGCATGCCGAATTCGGCACTGATGCCGATGCGGATCGGCGCATTGGCCTGACCGAATGCCGGCAGGGCACCAAGAACTCCTGCACCGAAGATTGCGGCCAACAGGTGGCGGCGCTTTGCTGAAGGCAGGCGTTTCATGACATTGAATCCTCGTGTTCCGGCGTTGTGGCAATTGTCTGGAAGACAGCGAATTGGTTGCCTCCCCGGAGTTTTGCCTGGCGCAGCGCTTGATCGGCGCGGTCGATCAGACTGGGGCCGTCGAAGCCGTGGTCGGGAAACTCGGCGCAGCCGAGGCTGGCGCTTGCCTGTAGTACCTGATCGTCGATCTGGATAGGCTGGCGCAGGGCGTCAAGCAACTTGGTGCAGAAGCGCCCGACGTCGGCATCGCCAACGAGCCCCGGCGCGAGCAGGACGAAGTCATCGGCGCCGAGGCGCGCCACGGTGTCGGATTCTCGTACCCCCGCCATCAGGCGGTTGGCGAACTCCCTGAGCACGCGATCACCGGCGAGATGCCCGTGGGTGGAGTTGAGCTGGCCGAAATCATCGATATCGATGCGGATCAGGCTGAAGGGAACCTCAGTGCGGCGGGACAGCAACGCCATTCGTTCCAGGCGATCCCCGAGCAATTGGCGATTGGCGACACGGGTCAGCGGATCTTGCAGCGCTGAATCCAGCAGGCTGGGCGCCGCGGCTTGCCGCTGCTGGGAAAGGTCGGAAAACACGGCGATATAGCTGAGGATGCGACCGTCCGAATCGCGCACGGCATTCACCGTCAACTGCTCCGGGAAGACCTCCCCGTTCTTGCGCCTGTTGAACAATTGGCCTTGCCACGAACCCTTGCCCCGCAAGGACTGCCAGAACATTTCGTAGAACTCCGGACCCTGATGGCCGGAGGCGAGGAAGTGAGGATTTCGCCCCAGCGCCTCTGCTGCGCCATAGCCGGTGATCTGAGTGAAGGCCGCGTTCACGGCGAGGATTCCGCCTTCGACGTCGGTGATCATCACGCCCTCGGTGGCATTCTTGAACACCATCGAGGTGATCTGGGTCTCGAACTCGGTTTCCCGCAGATAGGTGACGTCGCGCAGGATCCAGTGCAGATGGCGCAGGTTGTCGCCGCGGCGTACCGCCAGTACCCTTGCCATCACGATCAGGGGCGGCCGTTGTGCGTCGTCGCGGCGCAAGCGCAATTCGTAGCCTTGTTCCGGGCAGCGATTGCCCTGCAACGCGTTCGCATGCATCGCCAGAAAATTGGCGAGGCTCGCCGGTTCGATCCACTCCCTGAGGTTGCCTTGCTCCAGAACGTCGGGCGGTGCCAGCGATGCACTTGCCGAATTCGATTGCAGGATGCTGCCGGCCGTGTCCGTTATCAGGTGGATGTCGAGCGAGCTGTGCATGATCGCATCGAGTTCTTCGCGGCTCTCCAGCAGTTTGTCCGTGGATTGGCGCAGTTCATCGTTGTCCGCCGCGAGCTCATCATTGCGCTCGATCATCATCTGCAGGTCGTCGGCGTAACGGTAGAGCTGTTCATGGAGCGACACCGAGCGCGCGCTGCCCGGCAGGCGCAGGGTTTGTCCGCCGGCAGGCGCATGGCTTTCGGTGGTGTGCGTTTCCGTGTTCATGATGGACTCAGCCGGCCAGCGAGTGTTTGATTGCCGCAATCAGTTGCAGCGGACTGAAGGGCTTGATGAAGTAGGCGTCGGCACCGCGCTGCATGCCGTCTTCGTAGTCGCGCGCCTGGCCGCGGGCCGTCACCATGATGACGCGGGTCCGGGCCAGTTGTGGGTCGCCCTTGATGGCGTCGAGCACCTGCAGGCCATCCATTTCGCCGGGCATCATGACGTCGAGCACCACGAGGTCAGGCTTCTGCTTGCGGGCGATCTCCAGTCCGGTCTTGCCGTCTTCGGCTTCCAGTACATCGAAATCCTTGCCCAGGGTGATGCGGATCAGCCGACGAATGTCCGAGTGGTCATCCACGAGAAGTATCTTGTTCATTTCAGGCTTCCTTCCTTTGGTTTCTGGCGGCATTCCGTTCCGCAAGGACCTGCCCGGCGATGGTCGCCAATTGGTCAAAGGGGATCGGCTTGGGCAGGATGGGGATACCGGCCGCGACGCTGCCACGTTGTTCGATTTCCTCGGGGTCCAGGCCGCTGACCACTACAATCTTCATGCCGGCGAGTTCCGGCGCCCCCTGGATGGTGCGCAACATGCGAAAGCCGTCAAGACCGGGCATTTGCAGGTCGGCGATCAGCATGTCGGGGTGTTTTAATCCAAGCAGGACCAGCGCCTCGTAGCCATCGCTGGCGATCAGCACTTCCGGCTGCATCGGCCACAAGCGCAGATTGAATTCGTACAGGCGGCGCAGGACCGGATCGTCCTCTACCACCATTACGCTGAAGGCGTTGCTCAGGGGGGCATCGGTAGATTCTGTGGCGAGGAATTCGGGGTCGGCCCGGACCGGGAGATCGGAACCCGGGCCGCTGAGCAGGCGTTCGATCGATTGGCGCGAGATGCGCCTGTGCCCGCCGCTGGTTTTCCATGCTTCAAGCAGGCCGCTCTCCGACCAGAGCTGCGCCGTACGCAGGGAAACGCCAAGCATTTCGGCGGCTTCTCGCGTGGTACAGAAGGTTCTGACAATCGGGTTTTGACGGGACATGATGAGTCGAATCCAGTGCTAAAGTGCAAATTTGTGTGTGTGCTGAGTGCGGTTGCTCGCTAAAAGCATAGCACTTTTGATCAAATATTACTACTTTTTAGCAGATAATTTCAAGAGGCTGTGAAATAGTTCCGCTATTGGCGGAGGGTTGGGGATGCCGTTGGGTGCACGGCGCAAAGGGCTAACCCGCAAATTTCATCACGAGCCAGAGTAAATGCCAAATGTGTGTTGATCGAGGTGAAAGCTGTTTGGTTTGATGCAGGGAGTGTTTCGGCGGGCCAATTTGCGTGAAGTGGACGCAACTCCCCCTACCCCCGTTGTT
>CAJBYR010000200.1 GCA_903959855.1 uncultured beta proteobacterium | reverse complement strand
TGACGATGGTGGGGGAAGGTGAGGCCGCCAGCGGTGAATGACTTGCTGCTCTATTTTCATACCCTGCGCTATCTGAAACCGGTCCAGATCTACGGACGACTTTGGTTTCGTCTGCGGCGGCCGACGCCCGACCTGCAGCCGGCGCCCGCATTGCAGCCTACAGCGGGGGACTGGATACGCTGCACGCGGCACGCTTCGATGCTTGGAGCCACGACATTTCGTTTCTTATCCGTGACGCGGGAAGCAGGTACCGCGGCCGACTGGAGCCGTGTTGACTGGCCCAAGCTCTGGCTTTACAACCTGCATTATTTCGATGACCTGAACGCAGAGGATGCGACGGCACGGGTGGCGTGGCACCGCGCCCTGATGGCGCGCTGGATTGCCGAAAACCCGCCCGCTGCCGGCAATGGATGGGAGCCGTATCCCTTGTCGCTGCGTCTGGTGAATTGGGTGAAGTGGGCCGCCGCCGGCAATGCACTGGAATCTGGCGCCGTGCAAAGCCTGGCGGTACAGGTGCGCTGGTTGACGGAACGTCTGGAGTGGCATTTGCTGGGCAACCACTTGCTGGCCAATGCCAAGGCGTTAGTGTTTGCCGGAATCTTCTTCGCCGGGGCGGAAGCGGATGAATGGCGGCAGAAGGGATTGGCAATTCTGCGCCGAGAACATGCCGAGCAAATACTGAATGACGGCGGGCATTTCGAGCGCAGCCCGATGTATCACGCGATCATCCTCGAAGACCTGCTGGATTTGATTCAGTTAGCAATACGCTGGCCAGGAGTGATCGACGCGGCGACTGTTGTTGAATGGCGGCAGCAGGCGGCGCGCATGCTTGCCTGGCTGGCGGCTATGACCCATCCGGACGGCGAGATCGCCTTGTTCAACGACGCGGCGTTCGGCATTGCGCCGAACCTGGCGGCGCTGGTGGCCTACGCAGTTGCCTTGGACATCGGGGCGCCGGCATCGATCACGGCACCGCTGACGGTGCTGCCGGACAGCGGTTATCTGCGCGTACAGCGTGGCGATGCCGTCCTGATTGCGGACGTGGGCGAGATCGGCCCCGACTATCTGCCCGGCCACGCCCATGCCGATACGCTGGCCTTCGAGTTGTCCGTGTTCGGGCAGCGGGTGGTGGTGAATTCGGGGATATCGGAATATGGGCTGGGTGCGGAGCGCTTGCGCCAGCGCGGTACCGCCGCGCATAGCACGGTACAGATCGACGGCGCCGATTCGAGCGAGGTCTGGAGCGGATTTCGTGTGGCCCGTCGGGCGCGGCCCTTGGACCTGAGCTTCTACGCGGGTGACGACGCGGTGGACCTGGCCTGCGCGCATGACGGCTATCAGCGCTTGAAAGGTCGGCCGTTGCATCGCCGCAGCTGGCGTATGAGTGCACGAAGCTTGCAGGTGAATGACTCGATCACGGGTGGTTTTGAACAGGCAGTGGCCTATTTCCACTTGCATCCGGCGGTGAGGGTGTCAGGCGATAACAGCGAGGGTGTTCTGCAGTTACCTGATGGGCATACAATACGTTGGTCTGCAAGCGGTGGGGCTGCTCGCATTATTCCTTCGACCTGGCACCCGGAGTTCGGCCAGTCGATCGCGAGCACCTGTCTACAGATTGTGTTTGCCGGACCGCAGGCGACGATGGAATTTTTTTGGGATTGAGATGCACATTCTGTTTTTGACCGACAACTTTCCGCCCGAGGTCAATGCCCCGGCATCGCGTACTTTCGAGCATTGTCGCGAATGGGTGTTGGCCGGGCATCGCGTGACCGTGATCACGTGCGCGCCGAATTTTCCGAAGGGCCGCGTGTTCGACGGCTATCGCAATGCGCTGTGGCAGACGGAGGAGATGGCCGGCATTCGCGTGATCCGGGTATGGACCTATATCACGGCCAATGACGGCTTCGTCAAGCGCATCCTGGACTACCAGAGTTTCATGGTCGCGGCGACCCTGGCGGCTCTGTTCGCGCGGGGGGTGGATGTGGTGGTGGGAACCTCGCCCCAGCTTTTCACGACCTGCGCGGCGTATGCCGTGAGCCGGTTGAAGCGCATCCCGTATGTGTTCGAGCTGCGTGACCTGTGGCCGGAATCGATACGCGCGGTGGGCGCCATAGGCAACTCGCGCGTGCTGGATGTGCTCGAGCAGTTGGAACTGTTTCTGTATCGCAAGGCGGCGCGGATTGTTTCGGTGACGCAGTCGTTCAAGCGCAATCTGGTGAGTCGCGGCATCGAGGGCGACAAGATTGCGGTGGTGACGAATGGCGTCGACGTCGGCCGATTCAAGCCGCAGCCACGCGATGCCGTACTCGAGGCCGAACTGGGTTTGACGGGAAAATTCGTCGCGGGTTACATCGGCACCCACGGCATGGCGCATGCGCTGGAAACCCTGCTGGAAGCGGCACGACGCCTGCAGGACGATCCTGTCGGGTGCGATATTCGCCTGCTGTTTCTCGGTGATGGCGCCAACAAGCAGAAGCTGGTGGCTCAGGCGCAGGCCATGGCATTGACCAATGTGGTGTTCGTCGATTCCGTGCCGAAGGACGAGGTGGTGCGCTACTGGTCATTGCTGGATGTGTCGATCATTCATTTGAAGAAGACCGAGTTGTTCACCACGGTGATCCCGTCGAAACTGTTCGAGTGCATGGGCATGGGAATCCCGGTGCTGCATGGAGTTGCCGGCGAGTCAGCGGAGATTGTGGAACGCGAGGGTTGTGGCCAGGTCTTTGAGCCGGAAAGCGCGGAGGCCTTGTGCGCGGGGCTTCTGGCCTTGAAGTCTGACGAGGCCTTGCGGCAACGCTACCGCGATGCCGGCCTCGCCGCCGCCGGCCGCTACGATCGCAAGGAACTGGCGCTGCGCATGCTGGCGGAGATCGAGGCCTGCGCTATGCCGTACCCAGTCAAGGAGGCGCCATGATTACTGAACATGCATCCGTAGTTTTGACCGAAGAAATTGCTGCCTCTGGTCTTCAAGCGGGGGATGTTGGCGTGGTGGTCCAAATCGACCGTCAGGGCGCTGCCTACGAGGTTGAGTTTATGACGCTCGATGGCGGAACCCTGGCGATCGAGACGCTGGAAGCCAGCCAAGTCCGTGAGGCGGGAATCCCCGACTCGAGAATATGTTAAGTTTGAACGGCGACTGCAAAAACAACTGTGATAGAACTGTACGGCATGATGCGGTAAGGACAGTGATAAGGCGGTTTGCGAGAGCGCCTGGTTTATAAAAAATTAAATATAATCAATACTTAGCGTTTTGCGAAACTTCATGGTCTGTCTTCTAAGCCGGGGGTAACAGGTTCGAGTCCTGTCGGGCGGGCCAATAGGCGGCTGTTGCAGCGAGAGTAATTACTTAGTTATTTAGCGACTGTGTCACAAACGGCCTAGCATCGCCGACCTGATCCACGCTCAGGCCCCTTGCGGTTCTTCGGGGCTTGGAAGGGCATGGAACCCTGTAAAGTGGGGATATGATTAGCTCCCCGTGGGGACGCCAGAGTTACCCCGGTTGTGTCAGCAGAAAACGCTGATGCAACCGGGACCGCGTAGTG
>CAJBYR010000199.1 GCA_903959855.1 uncultured beta proteobacterium | reverse complement strand
GCCGGTACGCGAGGGGGAATACATGCATACCATGACGCTGTCGCTGGTGATGGATGCCGACGACCGCATCCGCGATGCGCGCGCCAAGACCAGCATCGCCCCCTGGCCGATGTGCGGCGGTGTCGACGATGCCTACCGCAAACTGATCGGGCTACGCATCGGCGGCGGCTTTTCGCAGGCAGTGAAAGAGCGCCTCGGCGGCATCGAAGGTTGCACCCATCTCACCGAACTGGTCACCCAGGCGGCCAACACCTATATGCAGGCATCCTGGCCTGAACGCATCGGCACCCAGATGGCAATTGAGCCGGACCCGCGCCGCTGGTCGCCGCGCAACACGCCGCGCTTCATCAACGGTTGCCACGCCTGGCGCCAGGATGGTTCGACGATCCTGCAGGAGTATCCGGAGCTGGCGCCACATAAGACGGAGTAGGGCGCAGGGCGACTGGCTCCCCGAACAAGGCAACGGGTCGGCGCCCACGCTATGGAGCGTCACTCTATTTGCAGTTGTTGTGCAGTTTCCACTTTTCCTCGTGGCCGAGGGCCACGGCGAAGGCTGGCGGCTTGCAGCGGTCGGATTCGGTGCCGGGGTTAGCTGTGCCCGCGCTGGCCATCGCGGGCTGCGTCGCCAGCGACTCGGCGGCAGGAAAGGTCTGCGAGCCGACCAGCGACATAATGGCGAGGTAGGTCGCTACGATAGCCGTGCCGGCGGCGTCGACCTTCTGTGTCGGGTGCGGCACGAACACTTCGCAACTGCCGCCGGCGCAATGTTGCGCCTGTCGGCCTGGGAGTGCGTTGTATATCTTGCAGCCGACGCAGATGCCGAAGGCGGATTCGAAGAACATCAGGGTCAGGCAGGTGGCGCAGACCAGCATGTTGATCGGCCCGATCACGTTGTTGATCACGATCAGCCAGAGCATGGCCAGCGCCAGCAACCAGCCGATGGCCCAGGCGAAACGCTTCTGCGGCGCGCCGACCCACTCCGGCGCCTGTCCGCGCACGGCAAAGCGGGCCGCGATCATCGACGGCGCATAGCGTGGATTGACGAACAGGCGGATCGTGAAATCAATCAGGAAGGCAATCACGAAAATCTTGGTCGGGCGGAAGTTGCCGACGAACCAGGCGCTGGCGAAGGTCATGAAGGCGAACAGGAACATGATGCCCGCCGCGGCGCGCACCTCGCGTTCATTCAGCACCGGCACCTCGTAGCCGGTGACGCTTTCTCCAAATCCGATGATCCTGCTCATGCTGCGCTCCTGTTCTCCCGATGGATGCATTTGACGCCGACACGCTCGGGCAAGGCATTGCCGGCTGCACGCCGCATGCTACCCGCCGACGGCAACATCCCGGTATGATCTAGATCATATGGACAGCAACTCCCATCCGCAACTCGCCGCCCTGTCCGCCGAATTGGCCGCCTGTGGCCGGGTGCGTCGGTTCGCCGAGGGCGAAGTGCTTTACCGCCAGGGCACCCGGCCACGCGCGATGCTCTGCGTACTCGAGGGCGAATTGCGCCTCGTGCGTCATTCGTCAGCTGGCCGCACGACCATCTTGCAGCGGAGCCGCGGCGGCTTCATCGCTGAAGCGAGCCTGGAGGCCTCCGCATATCACTGCGACATAGTCGCGGCCGAGGCGGGGCGGCTGCTGGCGATTCCGCTGCCGGATTTTCGCCGTGCGCTGGACGAGGATGGGGGCTTCCGTCGCAACTGGATCCGCCACCTTGCCGGCGAGGTGCGCCGGCTGCGCGCGCTGAACGAGCGCCTACAACTTAATTCGGCGGCGGATCGCATTCTCCACGCCATTGACTCTACGGGAAGGGACGGCGTGCTGACACTGGAGGGGTCGCGCAAGGCCTGGGCGGCAGATCTCGGCCTCAGTCACGAGGCGCTCTACCGTACGATCAGGCGCATGGTCGATGCTGGCACGCTGAGCGTCGATGGCCAATGTATTGCGCTGGCGGGAGATACGGCGTCCGCAGGGCCTTCGCGCACCATGAACAAGCGATGAGTCACGAAGCCCCCGACGCCCCGGTGCGCAACCGCTACGACCTTGCCGAACTGAGCGGTGCCTTCGGCGACCTCGGCACGCTGATCCCCTTCGTCGTCGCCTACGTTGCGGTACTCAAGATGGATCCGACGGGCATCCTGTTCGCCTTCGGCGTGGCGCTGCTGGTAGTCGGCCTGCGCTACCGGACGCCCTTTCCGGTTCAGCCGATGAAGGCCATCGGTACCGCCGCCGTGGCGCAGACTGCGGGCGTGATCGCCCTGACGCCGGCGATGGTCACCGGCGCGGGCATCGCGACGGCGCTGTTCTGGCTGCTCCTGGCGGCAAGCGGCATGGCGCGGCGGCTGGCCGAACTGGTGCCCAAGCCGGTGCTGGTCGGCATCGTCATGGGCCTCGGCTTCAGCTTCATGCGCGAGGGCATCCTGATGATGGCGCGTAACCCGTGGCAGGGCGGCCTGTTACTGGCGCTGACTCTGCTCATGCTGTCGCGCCGCCGCCTGCCGGCGATGCTGCTCCTGCTGCTGCTGGGCATGGGAATCGCGCTGGTCGAGCAGCCCACGTTGGCCGCCAAGCTGGCCGCGATCCGCCCCGGCTTGCGCTTGCCCGACTTCGCCTGGGGCGCGGTGGGCTTGAACGATCTCTGGCTCGGCGCCGTGCTGTTGGCCCTGCCGCAGTTGCCGCTGACCTTTGGCAATGCGCTGATCGCCATCACCGAGGAAAACAACCGCCTGTTTCCCGATCGCCCGGTGACGGAGCGCCGGGTCGCCTTCTCCACGGGTGTGATGAATGCTTTTTCCAGCGCCGTGGGCGGTATTCCGCTGTGCCACGGGGCCGGGGGCATGGCTGGACACGTGCGATTCGGTGCGCGCACCGGCGGATCCTCGGTAATGCTGGGGGCATTGCTGCTGGCCTGCGCGTTGTTCTTCGGCGAGGCGATGGTCACGCTTTTTCGCCTGTTCCCGCTGCCGGTGCTGGGCGTAATCCTGTTCCTCGCCGGTGCCGAGCTGGCGCTGGGTGGCAAACCGCAGGACGCAGAGCGCGGCAGCCGCTTCGTGGTGCTGACTACGGCTGCGTTCACCATGTGGCACGTCGGCGCCGCGGTTGTCTTTGGCCTGCTGCTGCATCAGGCGGTGCGACGAGGGTGGCTGGCGCTTTAGGCGCAGCGAAACGACGATCAGGCGGCCTTAACCCAGCCGGCGATCTCTTGCTTGCTCGGCATGCGGCCGAACACCATGACTTCCTCGTCGATCACCAGGGCGGGGGTGCTCATCACCGGGTAGGCCATGATCGCGGGCATGTCGCGCACATGGTCGAACTGCGCATCGATGCCCAGTTCGGCGACCACTTCGCGGGTGAGTTGTTCCAGGCGCTGGCATTTGGCACAGCCGGTGCCGAGGATCTTGATCAGCATGTCCGTCTCCTTTCGATGGTGTGCAGGGCCAGCAGCAGGCAGCCGATGCCGCCGCCGACGCCGAGCAGCAATGTGATGAGTGGGGTGCCGTCGACCCAGGCGCCATAGGTGAGCCCGGCGATGGTCGAAAACAGCGCCACCAGCCCGACATAGGTCCAGGCCTTGGCCTTGCCGATGATGGCCGAGGTGATCAGGATGCTCTGTAGCGAGAGTTCCGGATCGGCCATCAGGTAGGCGATCAGCGGCCCCGGGTGCATGCCGAGCGAGAGAAACATTTTCGCGATCGGCACTTCGACCAGCGTCGGGAAATACATGAAGATGCCGAACACCACGCCGGCCAGGTTGGCCAGCAGCGTGTTGCTGCCGGCGATGAACTGTATCCATTCGGGCTGGATGAAGCTGCGCACCACGCCGACGAAGAACACGCCCATCACCAGCAGTGGAAAGATCATCGCGACGAAGCGCCAGGTTTCCCACAGCCATTGCTGCATGTCCCAGGCTTCGAAACGGCGCGCCAGCGGGATCAGCGCTACGCAAAGTGCGGCCACCGCCAGCGTGCGGCCGGTGACGGTGATGGCCAGGCCCGTTGCCGTGGCATGCACCCCCAGTGCGGCGAAGGCCAGCGTCGCGCCGGTCAGGGCCAACGCCAGCCAGGTCAGGCGGGTGAATCCGGCATCGACCTTGCCCAACCCGCGCCAGGCACTGGCACCGATGGCGAGCAGCAGACCGATCAATGCCAGGCCCTGCAGGCTGAGTCCTTCCTCGCCCTTGATCTCGTTGGTGGGCACCCAGCGACTCAGCGTGTCCTGCAACGCGGCAGCGCCATCCCAGGGCAGCAGGCCGGAAAACAGTGGGACGGTGAGCCAGTCGATCTTCAGGGTGCCGGCGATCAGCAGGGCGATCAGCACGGCGAGGAACTGCAGATTCTGTCGTGGAATGCCGCCACCGGCCGTGAAGGCGCCGATGGCGTCGGTGCGTGCGCTGTCCTCGCGATGGAAGATCAGCGCCATCAGCAGCCCGATGCCGATGCCGAAGCACAATGCCAGGACGATGCGCGCAATGGCGAAATCGGCACCCAGCGCCACGCCGGTGTAGGACAGCGCCAGGATGTTGGCGGCGGGGGCGAAGAACAGGAAGGTGATGGCCGGCCCTAGCCCCGCGCCCTTGCTGTAGATGCCGGCGAACAGGGGTTGCACGGTGCAGGAGCAGACGGCGAGCAGGCTGCCGGCACCGGCGGCGGCCGGGTAGGACACCCACTTCGAGGCGCCGGGGCCGAGGAAGCGGATGATGGACTGCTGCGGCACCAATGCCGAGAGTGCGCCGGCAATGAAGAAGGCCGGCACCAGGCATAGCAGCACATGCGCCGCGAGGTAGGAGGCGAGGCTGGCGGCGCCGCTTTGCAGCGCGGCAACCAAGATGTCCATGGCGGATCCTAGGCTTTCGCCTCGTACCAGCCCTTGCTGGAATTGACGACTTTCACCACCAGCAGCATGACGGGAACTTCGATCAGCACGCCCACCACCGTGGCCAGCGCCGCACCCGACTCGAAGCCGAACAGGCTGATCGCGGCGGCGACGGCCAGTTCGAAAAAGTTCGAGGCACCGATCAGGGCCGATGGGCAGGCGACGTTGTGCTTCTCGCCGACCACGCGGTTGAGCCAGTAGGCCAGCGCCGAATTGAAGAAGACCTGGATCAGGATCGGCACGGCGAGCAGGGCGATGATCAGCGGCTGCTCGATGATGGCGCGGCCCTGGAAGGCGAACAGCAGCACCAGCGTGGCGAGCAGGGCGCTGATCGACCAGGGCCCGATTTTCTCCATGGTGGCGTCGAAATGCGCCTGGCCTTTTTGCAGCAGCGACTTGCGCCACAGTTGTGCCAGCGCCAGCGGGATCACGATGTAGAGCACCACCGAGGTCACCAGCGTGTCCCACGGGACGGTGATGGCCGAAATTCCCAGCAGCAGGCCGACGATGGGCGCAAAGGCGAAGATCATGATCATGTCGTTGACCGCCACCTGCGACAGGGTGAACAACGGGTCGCCATTGGTCAGCCGGCTCCAGACGAAGACCATGGCGGTGCAGGGCGCGGCGGCAAGCAGGATCAGCCCGGCGATGTAGCTGTCGAGCTGATCGGCCGGCAGATACGGCGCGAACAGGTGGCGGATGAAGATCCAGCCCAGCAGCGCCATCGAGAAGGGCTTCACCAGCCAGTTCACGAACAGCGTGACGCCGATGCCGCGCACATGCTGGCGGACTTCGTGCAGCGCGCCGAAATCGACCTTGACCAGCATCGGGATGATCATCACCCAGATCAGCAGGCCGACCGGAATGTTGACCCGCGCAAACTCCATGCGGCCGAGCGCCTGAAACGGCGCCGGCAGGAACTGGCCGAGCCCGATGCCGACGACGATGCAGAGGAAGACCCAGACAGTAAGGTAGCGCTCGAACACGCTCATCGGCGCATTGGCGGCGAGTTTGGCGGTGGTTTCACATTGTGCGGACATGGATCAGGCTCCGGTATGGATTTGCCGGGCGGCGACGAGCACATCGTCGCGGCTCATGGTTTCCAGCGGCAGGGCGAGGAAGGCTGAGATGCGCTTCCTCAGTGACTGGTAGGCGTCCTCGAACGCCGCACGCCGCGCCTCCATCGGTTCGACATGGGCGGGATCGGGAAGCGCCCAATGCGCGGTGGTCGGATGCCCGGGCCAGACAGGGCAGGTCTCGTTGGCGGCATTGGCGCAGACGGTGAAGATGAAATCAAACTCGGGTGCGCCGGGGACCGCGAACTCGTCCCAGGACTTGCTGCGCGAACCCGCGCAGGGAATGCCGTGCTGCTGCAGCGTTTCGATGGCAACCGGATTCACCGTGCCGCCCGGCTTGCTGCCCGCGGAGTGCGCTTTGATGCGGCCCTGGCCGAGGTGGTTGAACAGCATTTCGCCGAGGATGCTGCGCGCAGAGTTGCCGGTGCAAAGGACAAGTACGTTGAGGGGCATGAAAACTCCTAAGAGACTTTGGCGCGGCGCCGCGCCGTGGTCGATGCCGCTGCGGTCTTCGGCAGGCATTGCCCGCCTTGGCAACAGTTTTCGGTGAGGTCGGCGATCAGGTCGTCCATCGCCGCGAAATCGGCGGAATAGAAAATGAAGCGGCCTTCCTGGCGCGGAATGACCATGCCGGCGCGCGCCAGGTGGGCGATGTGGAAGGACAGCGTATTGGGGGCGATGTCGACGGCCTCCGCGATTGCTCCGGCATTCATGCCCGACGGCCCGGCCTGAACCAGCAGGCGGAAGATACTCAGGCGGGTTTCCTGGGCTAGCGAGGCGAGCTTTTCGACGGCTTGGCGGGTTTTCATTTCAATGTTTCCATGATCATAGAAATGTTGATTGATTCTAATCCTGTGGCACCGAGCTTGTGGGGAATTCTTTTGCAACGGCAGTCGTGGAGTTCTCTGACCGGGCCAGGAAAGGCCGCTGTTTCGACCGGCGAATTTCGTCAATTCGCAACGTGGCTCGCTACATTGCGATCAGGCGCCTTCTGGGGCAGGGAGTACTCGGTTTGCGCGCTATTTGCCTCAAGTACCTGAATATCTAGGCAACAGCAGATGGCCCCCAGGGGCGTGCCGGAAACCAGAGAGTTGCCACGTCGCGCCTGAGCGGTGGCAGCTCGCTCAGCCGAAAAGCGCCTGCCACCAGCGGCGGCGTGCATTGGGCAGCGGGTCGGCATCGGCAATCTGTTCCGGACGCAGGCGTGAAAGCAGCCAGCGCGGCGGATACGCCCCGCCGCGCATGCCGCAGGAACTGCCAAGGTTGTTTGGGTCGTAGATCTTTATGAGGCCCGGAGTTTCAAGGTCATCGGCATAGACAATGCCGCAATAGTCCTGCTCATGCTCCCGTCGCAGCAAAGAGTCGACCTCGGCGATGAAATGCGTCAGTGCATCAGCGGTCAGCGGCGTCTCGGGCAAGGCTGCGCCGGCCAGGGTGGCGTACCAGCCTTCGGGCTCGGCCGCTACCCGGAGCCACAAGGCGTCGAGATCTTGCCAGCGGATGATGCCGAAGAAGCGTCCGCTCAGTCGACGCGCGAATTCGCTGTTCGGTTCTGTCATCGTCCTAACGACCAGCAGGCCGCACCTTCCTTGTCGTTCATGCCCAGCCCCGGAATGAGCGAGGCGGCCGGGCAGAAGGCGGTGGAGCTCATCCGGGGATTGCGTGATTGATGGTCATTTGCAGGTTTCTTGTGGAGGATTGCCTTGTGGACCAAGAACAGTTAGCGGCCTGTCTCGCCCACGTGGGTGATCAAGTAAGGAAATGGCGTCAGCCCGACGGCCCGGTTAATTGATTTGTCCGGACCGTCATCTTATTTGATGCTGGAGCGTTTTATGCATAGCACACTGTCCGTTGTTGATAAACGGCCAGGGGTTTGATATCTGTCGGCTTAATCGACGTCGTCGTTAGTCGGCAATAGATCCCTCACACATTGCCAGGAAACTGCACATGAAAACATCTACATTCGCTCTGCTTGCCGGCTCACTATTGCTGTCGTCGGTCGCCATGACCCCCGCT
>CAJBYR010000198.1 GCA_903959855.1 uncultured beta proteobacterium | reverse complement strand
TAGCCCTCCGCCGCCAGGCGGTTGAATTCGATTTCAGTCATGGGTAAAGCTCCGGAAAAACGGTACTGCAACGACAGGCGCGGGCCGTGGGCCGGCGCGGGAAAGGATCAGCGGCGCGTGAGCGCGAAGGCGAGCCAGGGCCGCCAGGGCCAAGCCTCCGCCCCGAGGGCGTGTTTCCTTGTCGTATGCAGGTTGCGGTGGAGCATGGGGATCAAGCGGTCTTTCAAAAGTCGGCGCTGGGGCTTTGCATACCGGGAATTCAGCTTCGCTGGCCGGTAACACGGCGGGCTGCCTCCGCCAGCGACGCGACTATAGCATCGCAGTCGATTCCCTGCACATCCTCGCCCTCGTTGTAGCCGTAGGGGACGATGAACACCGGGCAGCCGGCGGCGCGCGCCGCAGCGGCGTCATGATGCGAGTCGCCGATGTGCAGGTTTTCGCCGGGCAGCGTGCCCATGCGCTCGCAGGCATGCAGCAGTTGCGCCGGATGCGGCTTCTTGTGCGCCAGGCTGTCGCCGGATACAGCGAATTCGAACCAGGGCGCAAGGCCGCTGGCGACCAGCAGCGGCTCGGTGAAGGCCGCCGCCTTGTTGGTGATCACCGCCAGGTGCAGGCCGGCATCGCGCATCGCCTGCAAGCCTTCCAGCACGCCGGGGAAGATGGTCGAGCGGCGTCCGTTCTCGATCGCGTAATGGCGGCGGAAGATGGCCTGGGCGGCTTCCACGGCGGCTTCATCGAGATCGGGCAGGCAGCGCGCCACCAGCTTCGGAATGCCGCGGCCGACGAAGGTGGCGACCGTTTCCAGCGGATATTCGGGCCGTCCCAGCTCGCGCATCATGGCGTTGGCGGCGGCGGCAAGGTCCGGGATGGTGTCGAGCAGGGTGCCGTCGAGATCGACGGTGACGGAGCAGATGGTATTCATGGCCGCGACGATAGCATGGGGCGTGATCGGTGGCGGCAAGGTGGCTGGATGGCTGTATAGCGGGGTTTTATGTCCCTGCGGAACGTAGGAACGGTATCCGAGTGATATCGGTGTTTTTCAGCGGGGGTTCGGTTTTGACGTCGCCCTGGCTTCTCTCCGACTCCAGCGGGCTTGCGAAGTCGCATTCTGGGCCAGGTCGGTTATTCGGCCGGAACGGCCATCGATGCCCTTTCTCGCAATGCCTCAGTCCGGCCAGGAAGAGACAGTCGGGTCGCCCCTCCAATTTTCAGGTTTGTTTGCCGTGTTTTCTCGGAAGCAGCCATTGAATCGGCGGCACCCTATTTTCTCGCCTGATCGGCTCCTACGCAGCGGTTGGAGCGATTGACGATGCCGTTGGAATGCGATTTCTAGGTCGGCTTCCACCACATTCCAGCCATTGGAGAGCAATTCCTGGGCGGCAGCTCTACCCCCAACAGGAGTCACTGAAGCCAGCTTAGGCTCGCACTTTTAAAAGAGCAGCTATATGTAAAACGCCAGCGGCATGCTCAGTGGTTTTGCATGAGCGTGGAGACGGCAATATCTTCATCAATATCTGGCCAATGCACCCCGATGCCCTTTCCGATCAATCGCCAGTGGCCCCGCTGCTCAACAGTGGCATCACGCAGTCGGGGGAACCACTCCAGTGGCGCCGATATCTCACGTCCGTCGGCCAAGATGAAGTGCAAGGCCGCTGTGTCGATGGTTACATCAATCGCGTGTGGGTCAAGTCGGACTGCCAAAGTGCTCATGCCATTTCTCCAAAAATAGAACCCTGTGTTCAATCACCAAGGCGCGCACGCGGGTCAGTTCATGACTACGAAATCCTTCTGACATGGCTAGTTCGACAGGGTTCAGCCAGTATTTTGCCACCTTGTCGTCATGCTCGATATGGATGTGAGGTGGCTCAGACCCTTCCCCGCTGAAAAAGAAGAACCGAAACCCCTGCAGTCTGACGACGGTCGGCATGAATCAAGTGTAGCCCAACGTAAACAATTCGTGCTGTTTCGTATCGCAGCCTTGCCCAGCGTTCCATGATTTGTTGAATGTCATCAGTAGTGTCCCAACGTTCTCACGCTGGGGGCGTCTAACAATTTGAAGGATTGAGGATATTCCGTGTTCGAAGCTGGTCTCGATTTGAACGTCGCTCGTAGCATTCTGGGTTCTTCCAACCGGACTGCGGGCGTCGCCAATGAACACAGGCAAACTCGTTTTTGCGCAGGTCATGGCGCATCTGCCGCTGACCACTTTTCGCCGCTGTGTCGCTCGCTACGACGGGGAACCCAAGGTCAAGCACTTCACCTGTCTCGATCAGTACCTGTGCATGGCATTCGCGCAGCTGACCTATCGGGAGAGTCTGCGCGACATCGAAGCCTGTCTGCGCAGTCAGGCGGCCAAGCTGTACCACATGGGCTTTCGCAGCACGGTCGCGAGGAACACGCTGGCCAACGCCAACTCGGTTCGCGACTGGCGCATCCATGCCGACTTTGCGCAAAGCCTGATCAGCATTGCACGCAAGCTTTACGCCGAAGAATCCTTTGGCGTCGATCTGTCCAACACCGTGTATGCGCTGGATGCCACGACCAGCGACCTGTGCCTGTCGGTGTTCCCGTGGGCGCCGTTCCGCTCCACCAAAGCGGCGGTGAAAATGCATACCTTGCTCGACCTGCGCGGCAACATTCCCAGCTTCATTCACATCAGCGACGGCAAGTGGCACGAGGTCAATGTCTTCGACGTACCCTTATGGAAAGCTTTCCATAAGGGCACTCAGCGGAGGTTCATGCAACTAAGTCATTGACCGCTCAGGCCGCCTGACCTTGCCGATTGTGACCCCACCTGGATGTTTTCGGGATCGAGGCAGGTTTTGGCTTCTTGTCGCCAGCGGCTACGTCGCCGACGGGTGGGGACTTGCCCAAGATGCTGTCGCCGGCTAGACTTGTACCATTGATTGAACAAGTGCCCGGTTCCGGGCGAGGTCGAAACCATGCGCGTCGTAAGCTTTTCCGAAGCCCGCAACAATCTCAAGCAGGTCATCGACGAGGTGGTCGACGATCTTGACGTCACCGTGATTTCGCGCCGCGATGCGCCCGACGCGGTGGTGATGTCGTTGGAGACCTACAACAGTTGGCGCGAGACGGTGCATCTGCTCGGGACGCCGGCGAATGCAGCCCACCTGGCGAAGTCGCTTAAGCAACTGCGTGGCGGCAAGGTCCGCGAAAGGGCGCTGATCGATGCCTGACCGCCTGGTCTGGACGGCTGCCGCCTGGGCCGACTATGTCTGGTGGCAGGGGCAGGATCGCAAGACGCTGAAGCGCATCAATCTGCTGGTCCAGGATGCGATGCGCCATCCCTTCGAAGGTATTGGCAAGCCGGAGCCGCTGCGCGAGAACCTGTCCGGCTGCTGGTCGCGCCGGATCGACGACGTCAATCGTCTCGTCTATTCGGTGGAAGGCGGGCAGCTCGCGATAATTGCCTGCCGCTATCACTACGAGTAGCGCTGCGGCGGGGAGACCCGCTCAGGCGGCCGCCAGCCCCAGCGCCGCCCTGGCCTCCGTCGGGTTCGCAACGTCCCGCCCGGCATTGCGCGCACACGCTGCCAGCGCCTCGATCAGCGCCCCGTTGCCTGCCGCCCGGCTGCCGTCGGGCAGGTAGAACGTGTCTTCCAGCCCGCTGCGCAGCATGCCGCCCAGTTCCGCCGTGCGCTGGTGCAGCCGCCAGATTTCGGCGCGGCCGATCAGCGTGGTTTGCCAGTGCGAGCCGGGGGCGATCCAGCGCAGCAGCAGTTGCAGCAGGTCGGCATCGACCGGCATGCCGGATGCCACACCCATGACGAAGTTGTACTCGGCGTGGTCTGTCATGCCGGCCTTCTGGTACATGGCTACTGAACGCACGATGCCGACATCGAAGCATTCGAATTCCGGGCGCGTGCCGGCTTCATTCATCACGTCGAGGAAGGCCTGAACCTTTTCCACCGGATTGTCGAAAACCATCGGTGGCCAGGCCCAACGGCCGTCGTCCTTCAGCTTGAGGTAATTCAGCGTGCCGGC
>CAJBYR010000197.1 GCA_903959855.1 uncultured beta proteobacterium | reverse complement strand
TAAGGAGCCTCACCATGAAAATCCGCACAATCGCCACCTCGCTCATCGCACTCGGTTTCTCCGCCGGCATCGGGTTTGCGCAGTCCAACGAACCGATCCAGCCGGTCAAGCCGGCTTCGCAGATCAACCTCGGCATGGTGGAGCTGGGCAAGAAGCTCTACTTCGATCCGCGCATGTCGAAGTCCGGCTTCATTTCCTGCAACTCCTGCCACAACCTGTCGATGGGTGGTACCGACAACATCCCGACTTCGATCGGCGACAAGTGGCAGCAAGGTCCGATCAACTCGCCGACGGTGCTGAATTCCAGCCTCAACGTCGCCCAGTTCTGGGATGGTCGCGCAGCCGACCTCAAGGCCCAGGCCGGCGGCCCGATCGCCAATCCGGGAGAAATGGGCTTCAGCCACACCCTTGCAATCGGCATGCTGGAATCCATCCCCGCCTATGTGCGCGAATTCAAACAAGTCTTTGGCAAGGACAAGATCAGCATCGAGGAAGTCACGCTCGCGATCGCCGAGTTCGAAAAGACCCTGGTCACGCCCAACTCGCGCTTTGACCAGTGGCTGCTGGGCAAAGCCGATGCGCTCACCACCGACGAAAAGGCCGGCTACAAGCTGTTCAAGGAAACCGGCTGCGTGGCCTGCCACAACGGACCGGCGGTGGGCGGCGCGTCGTTCCAGAAGATGGGTGTGGTTGCCGCCTATAAGGCCAACGACAAGGTCGAGGGCCGCAGCGCGGTGACCGGCAAAGACGCCGACAGGTTCAACTACAAGGTGCCGACCCTGCGCAACGTGGAAATGACCTATCCCTACTTTCATGACGGCGCCGCCAATACCCTGACCGAAGCCGTCGATGTCATGGGACGCCTGCAACTGGGCAAGAAGTTCACCGCCGACGAGAACGGCAAGATCGTCGCCTTCCTCAAGACGTTGACCGGTGATCAGCCCAACTTCGCGCTGCCGATCCTGCCGCCGTCTTCCGACAAGACGCCGCGTCCGACGCCGTTCGGCAAGTAATTCGCGCAAGCGGTGATAAGCGGGCGCCCCGCAGCATGGGGCGCCCTTTCTGTTGCCGGTCGCCGTGGCGCCGGCGCCGACTTTCGTTGCCATTCTGGTGCCGCCCCGCATGCCAGCCTCGTATCGAACACCATCATCAGAGCGAAGCCTGCCATCTGGCCCGAAAAGGAATCTCCCCCGCGATCACGCGGGGTCGAAGCGATCGAGGTTCATCACCTTGTTCCAGGCCGCGACAAAGTCATGGACAAATTTCTCCTGCGCGTCCGAGCTTGCATAAACTTCAGCCAGGGCACGGAGCTGGTAGTTCGAGCCGAAGATGAGATCGACACGGGTGCCGGTCCACTTCTTCGCCCCGGTCTTGCGATCAGTGCCCTCGAACACATCGGCGTCGGCCGCGGTCGGCTGCCACTGCGTGTTCATGTCGAGCAGGCTGACGAAGAAATCGTTGGTAAGCGCTTCCGGCCGCTGGGTGAAGACGCCATGCTTCGACTGCCCGGTATTCGCACCCAGCGCGCGCATGCCGCCCACCAGAACCGTCATCTCGGGCGCGGTGAGCGTCAGCAATTGTGCCTTGTCGAGCAGAAGCTCCTCGGCCGATACGGAGTACTTGGCTTTCTGGTAGTTGCGGAAACCGTCGGCGATCGGTTCGAGCACGGCGAAGGAGTCCACGTCGGTCTGCACCTGCGAGGCGTCCATGCGGCCCGGCGCGACCGGCACCGTCACTGCGTTGCCAGCCTTGCGCGCGGCTTCTTCAACCCCGGCGCACCCCGCCAGCACGATGAGATCGGCCAGCGAGACTTTCTTGCCGCCGGATTGCGTGGCGTTGAATTCGCGCTGGATGGCTTCGAGTTTGCCCAGCACCTTGGCCAGTTGCGAGGGCTGGTTGGCTTCCCAATCCTTCTGCGGCGCGAGACGAATCCGCGCGCCGTTGGCGCCGCCGCGCTTGTCGGAGCCACGGAAGGTGGAGGCCGAGGCCCAGGCGGTCGAGACCAGTTCGGAGACCGACAGCCTGGATGCCAGAATCCTGGCCTTCAGCAGGGCGATGTCCTTGTCGTCGACCAGCGGATGATCAACGGCGGGGATGGGGTCTTGCCAGATCAGGTCTTCTTTCGGCACTTCCGGGCCGAGGTAGCGCGACTTGGGTCCCATGTCGCGATGGTTGAGCTTGAACCAGGCGCGGGCGAAGGCGTCGGCAAATTCGTCCGGGTTCTGCTGGAAGCGACGCGCAATCGGTTCATAGATTGCATCCATGCGCATCGCCATGTCCGCATCGGTCATGATGATCGGCACCTTTTTCGACGCATCGTGCGCGGCCGGGGCCGTGTTGCTGTCGTTGGCTGCTTTCGGTGTCCACTGATGGGCGCCGGCCGGGCTCTTCGAGTTCACCCAGTCGTTGCCGAACAGCATGTCGAAATAGCTCATGTCCCACTTGGTCGGCGTCGGCGTCCACGAGCCTTCGAGGCCGCTGCCGATCTGGTCGCCACCCTTGCCGCTGCCAAAGCTGCTCTTCCAGCCCAGCCCCTGTTGTTCGATGGGCGCGGCTTCCGGTTCGGCCCCCACGTGCGAGGCAGGGCCCGCACCGTGGCACTTACCAAAGGTGTGGTCGCCGCAGGTGAGCGCCACCGTCTCTTCGCCATTCATCGCCATGCGGGCGAAGGTCTCGCGCACGTCGCGGCCGGATGCGAGCGTATCGGGTTGGCCGCCGGGGCCTTCTGGGTTCACATAAATCAGCCCCATCTGCACGGCGGCGAGGGGATTTTCGAGGTTCCGTTCGCCGGAATAGCGGGTCGTGTCGTCCAGCCATTTTTCCTCGTTGCCCCAGTAGACATCGATTTCCGGCGCCCAGATGTCCTCGCGCCCGCCGGCGAAACCGAAGGTCTTGAAGCCCATCGATTCCGTGGCCACGTTGCCGGCGAGAACGATCAGATCGGCCCATGAGATTTTCTTGCCATACTTCTGCTTGACCGGCCACAGCAGGCGGCGTGCCTTGTCGAGGTTGACGTTGTCGGGCCAGCTATTGAGCGGCGCGAAGCGCTGGTTGCCGGTGCCGGCGCCGCCGCGCCCGTCCGAGATGCGGTAGGTGCCGGCGCTGTGCCAGGCCATGCGGATGAAGAGGCCGCCGTAGTGACCCCAGTCGGCTGGCCACCAGTCCTGCGAGTCGGTCATCAGTGCGGTGAGGTCTTTCTTCAG
>CAJBYR010000196.1 GCA_903959855.1 uncultured beta proteobacterium | reverse complement strand
GCGGCACGCTGGGCCCGGCGTTGGGGTGCCAAGCTGGCACTGCTGACCGCTCCGCCCGAGGATATCCGCAACCGTGCTGTGCCGTTGTGGGTCGATCTCGAATCCGACCGGCCGCCGAGCTACCTGCCGCGCCAGGCCGATGGCGGGCGCTGGCTCGAAACCACCGAACTCAGGAAAAGCCTCGTTGCCCGCATCACCCTGCTGGAACAGGGACGGGCACCGGGTGACCTGCAACTCGGCGATGACGTCACCCAGCCGGCTGCAACCGTCCTCCTGCAGCGCGTGCTGCTGCGCTGGTGCAAGGGCGGCGCGACCCGCCGCCAGGACCGCCAACCCGCCGACGAGCAATGCGCCTTCATTGCCGGTCTGGAAAATGTGCATTTCGAACTATCCGGCCGGGTACCGTTTCGCGCGCCGTCGCGGTCCGATTCCACCTTGCGCCGCGAGCGTGAAGAGTTCGAAACCTTCGGCAACCACAGCCAGCGCCATACGGACGGCGGCGGCGCCAAGAGCACGGCCCATATCGAGACCTGGCGGGTAATCGACGAGTCAGCCTCGGGACTGCGCCTGCGACGCCCATTGAAGGATGGCGCGCGCATCGGCCCCGGCCAGGTCGTGGCCACCAGGATCGGCGACGGTCCCTATTTGGTTCTCGGCAATGTACGCTGGGTGCTGCGCGAGGGCGAAAACTCCCTCGTCGCCGGCCTCCAGCTGTTTCCCGGCGAGGCCAAGGCCGCGTCCATCCGTGCGCTGGACGCGGCGGGATCGCATTCCGTCTGGCACCAGGCGTTCGTTCTGCCGGCGATTCCGGCCCTCAAGGAATCCGCCAGCCTGGTGCTGCCGGCCGGGACTTTCCGCCTCGATCGCGTGGTCGAGGTCATGGTCGATCAGAAGATCGAATCGCGCAAACTGTTCCGCGTGCTCGACCGCGGCATCGAATTCGAACGCTGCAACTTCTACGACTGAACCCGGTGCTCCGGGAACACCGCGCTGAAGGTTGAACCGCGGCCTGGTGTGCTTTCGATGAGCAAGCTTGCCTGGTGTCGTTCCAGCACATGCTTGACGATCGCCAGGCCCAGGCCGGTGCCGCCCGCCTCGCGTGAACGGCCGCGATCGACGCGGTAGAAGCGCTCGGTCAGACGTGGCAGATGTTCGCCGGCGATGCCGATGCCGCTGTCGCGCACCCAGAATCGCGCACCGCCTCCCCGCCCATCAACGCACCAGCCCACGGTGATGTCACCACCGTCGGGCGAATAGCGCACCGCATTGCCGGCAAGATTGGCGAAGGCCGAACGCAGTTCGCGCACGCCGCCCAGCAGCCAGGCCGGACCGGTGCTTTCCAGCGCGATGCGATGCCGCCCGCCGGAGAGCGAGCGTATTTCCTGCAGGATGTCCTCGAGCAGTGCGGTGACGCCGACGCGGTCCTCGAGTGGCGGCGGCGCATTCGTTTCCAGCGCCGACAGCGTCAGCAGATCCTCGATCAGTTGCTGCATGCGTCGCGCCTGCTCGCCGGCGGTGTCCAGGTAGCGCGCAATCTCGGCGGGCGGCGCGTCCGGCAGCGCATCCTGCGCGGTTTCGATGAAGCCCAGCGTCACCGTCAGCGGCGTCTTCAGTTCGTGCGAAACATTGGCGACGAAGTCACGCCGCATGGTGGCGAGCTTCTGCAACTGGGTGACGTCACGCACCAGCAGCAGGATGCGCCCCGCCGCGAAGGGCGCAGCCTGAACCTGCAAGACACGACCCGGATTGCGCTGGGTGCGCAGCTCGAAGGGAATGCCGCGGTGGTCGGTATCGTGAAGGTAGGCAAGAAATTCCGGCTCGCGCAACAGGTGGGTAATGCGGCTGCCGGTGTCGATCGAGGCCTTGAGGCCAAGACAGACTTCAGCCTGCAAGTTCATCCACTCGATGGTGCGGTAACCGTCGAGGATCATCACGCCGTCGGGCAAGGCCTCGGCGGCACGACGGAAGCGCGCCAGTTCCTGTGTCGCCTGTTCGCTTTCGGCGCTGGCCAGTCGCGCCCTCCGGTGCAGGGCTTCGAATGCGGTGCCCCAGGCGCCGCTGGCGCTTGGCGTCGGCGTGCCCAAAGGGGCGCCGGCCCAGTGAATCAAGCGCAGCACCAACCAGAGCTGACGCAGGAAGAACACGGTGAGAGCGGAAACGCTGGTCAGCATCGCACCGCGCTCCCCGTCCACAAACCAGCCTACGATACCGGCCAGCAGGATCAGCGCCAGCGCCGTCAGCAGCTCGCCAACAACTCCATTCATTGCGCCGAGATCCGGTAGCCGCTGCCGCGCACCGTCTGAATCAAGCTATCGTGGCCGGTGGTTTCAAGCGCCGCGCGCAGGCGGCGGATATGCACATCGACCGTGCGCTCTTCGACGAAAACATGGTCGCCCCAAACCTGGTCGAGCAGTTGCGAACGCCCATGCACGCGCTCCGGGTGGGCCATCAGGAAATGCAGCAGGCGGAACTCGGTCGGGCCGAGGTTGATTTCGGTGCCACCGGCAGTGACCCGGTGCGTCGCCGGATCGAGGCTCAAGCCGCCCAGCTCGACCAGGTCGTCCGTAGCCTGGGGGGCATTGCGGCGCAGTACGGCCTTGATGCGGGCCATCAGTTCGCGCGGACTGAACGGCTTGGTCACGTAATCATCGGCGCCGATATCGAGACCCTCGATCTTGTCGCGCTCCTCGGCCCGCGCCGTGAGCATGATGATGGGCAGGCGACGGGTGCGTGCATCGCCGCGCAACTGACGCGCGAAATCGATGCCGCTCATGCCCGGCAGCATCCAGTCGAGCAGCACCAGGTCGGGCAGCGACTGCTGTACGGCCCGCCGTGCCGACTCCGCATCGGCCGCCAGGATCACGCTGTGACCGGCACGATGCAGATTCACTTCGATCAGTGACTGGATCGCGGGTTCGTCTTCGACCACCAGTATGGTTGCGGACATAGGCGCACTTAGAAAAGGGACAAAAGCCAGTGTATTGCAGCTTGATGACGGTTCCGTGACATCGACGGCGCGGCCGTCTGCGCTATGATAGCGGCCCCCATCCAGGAGTTGCCACGATGTCCGGTCTCGACCGCAAGACACCGATCCCGACAGAGATCACTCTGCACAAGAAATCACGCGTCCTCGAACTCGGTTTCGAGGACGGTACCCGTTACCAGTTGCCGGCCGAATACCTGCGTGTCTATAGTCCATCCGCTGAAGTGCGCGGCCACGGACCGGGGCAGGAAACCCTGCAGACCGGCAAGCGCAGCGTCGAAATCACCGACCTCGAAGCCGTCGGCAACTACGCCGTGAAGCCGAGCTTCTCCGACGGCCATGACACCGGCCTTTACTCCTGGGACCTGCTCTATGACCTGGGCGCCAACCAGGAAGCGCTGTGGGCCGATTACCTCGCCCGGCTTGAACAGGCCGGCGCCAGCCGCGACGTCGACTCGACCACCCTGCCGCCCAAATCCGGCGGCGGCTGCGGCAGCCACAAGCACTAGTATTTAGCGAACGCATGAGCCAGACCCACTTCGGTTACCAGACCGTCGACGAGCAGGAAAAGGCGCAACGCGTCGCCGGTGTGTTTTCGTCCGTTGCCGGCAAGTACGACGTGATGAACGACCTGATGTCGGCCGGCCTGCATCGGCTGTGGAAGAAGTTCGCCATCGACCTCGCTGCGCCGCGCCCCGGCGAGCGCGTGCTCGATGTCGCCGGTGGCACCGCCGACCTCTCATCGGCTTTCGCCAAACGTGTCGGCGCCACGGGACAGGTCTGGCTCACCGATATCAACAATGCCATGCTCAGCGTCGGCCGCGATCGCCTGCTCGACGAGGGCGTGCTGGCGCCCACCGCGCAGTGCGACGCCGAGAAGCTGCCCTTCCCCGACGAGCATTTCGACATCGTCACCGTCGCCTTCGGCCTGCGCAACATGACGCACAAGGAACTGGCCCTGGCCGAGATGCGCCGCGTGCTGCGTCCCGGCGGACGCCTGCTGGTACTGGAATTCTCGAAAGTCTGGAAGCCGCTGGAAAAGGCCTATGATGCCTATTCCTTCCATCTGCTGCCCTGGCTGGGGCAGCGCATCGCCGGGGATGCCGATTCCTATCGCTACCTCGCCGAATCGATCCGCATGCATCCGGACCAGGCCACGCTCAAGGCCATGATGGAACAGGCCGGCCTCGAACGTGTCGAAGTCTTCAACCTGACTGCCGGCGTCGTCGCGCTGCATCGGGGCTATAAATTCTGAGGAGGAAACAAATGAAAAACCTGGCAATCGCTGTTTTCGCAGTTGTGGTCGGTCTGGGCATGATGGTTCAGGATGCCGAGGCCAAGCGTCTGGGCGGCGGCAAGTCCGCCGGCATGCAGCGCCAGGCCACTCCGGCTGCGCCCGCTGCCGCACCAACCCAGGCGGCCAAGCCCGCTGCCGCACCCGCGGCTACGGCAACGCCGCCCAAGCAGGGCATGAGCCGCTTCCTCGGCCCTCTGGCCGGTCTCGCCGCCGGTCTGGGCATCGCCGCCCTGCTCTCGCACTTCGGGATGGGTGAAGCCGCCGCCAACTTCATGCTGATCGCACTGCTGGTGGTTGCCGCCATCTTTGTCGTGCGTTTCCTGATGCGCAAGCGCGAACCGCAAGCGGCAATGCAATACGCCGGCGCCGCACCGGGCGCAAGCGCCCCAGCCAACTTCACACCGGCAGCGTCGCAGTTCGAGGCCAGCGAGGGAGGAGTCGGCGCCGGCAGCACGGCGACCACCGCCGCCGTCAGCAGCATCCCGGCCGATTTCGACGTTCCCGGCTTCCTGCGCCAGGCCAAGCTCAACTTCATCCGCCTGCAGGCCGCCAACGACCGCGGCGACATGGACGACATCCGCCAGTTCGTCGCCCCCGAGCTGTATGCCGAGATCGAGATGCAGTTCCGCGAGCGTGGCAGCAAGGCCCAGGAAACCGACGTCCAGCAGCTCGACGCCGAGGTGCTGGAAGTCGTCAGCGAGGGCGGCAACCACATCGCCAGCGTGCGCTTCCAGGGCACCCTGCGCGAGGACGATGCCGCACCGGCGGCCTTTGCCGAGGTCTGGCACCTGACCAAGCCGATCGACGGCAGCCGCGGCTGGGCAATCGCCGGCATCCAGCAGGTCCAGTAATCCGCATGCTGCCGCTGCCCCCGCCGATCCAGGCCGCCGTCAACCACGTTCTGGGTCAGGCGGCCTGGGCGCGCGAAAAGCTCATGCCCTTCGCCGGGCATGCGGCGCAGATCAAGCTGCCGCCCTTCGAGGCCGCCTTCCTGATCACGACCGACGGCAGCATTTCCGCCCCCCCGCCAGAAGCCGAACTCGAAGTCAGCATTTCCCTGCCGGCAACGACCCCGCTGCTGGCCCTGCAAGGCAAGGATGCCGTGATGCGGGCAGCGCGCATCGAGGGTTCGGCCGAGTTCGCCCAGGCACTGGGCTTCGTCATCCGCAACCTGCGCTGGGATGCCGAGGAAGACCTCTCGCGCCTGGTCGGCGACGTTGCCGCCCACCGCATCGTCAAGGGCGGCAAGGAATTCGCCGCCTGGCAGCAGCAGGCGGCACAGAACTTCGCCGCCAACCTCGCCGAATACTTCACCGAGGAACAACCCCTGATCGCCAAGCAGGCCGACATTGCCACCTTTTCGGCCGACATCGACCGCCTGCGCGACGACGTCGCGCGGCTGGAAAAACGCCTTGCTTTGATCAGCTGAGCGCCGCCCAAGGCGCTGAGGCATCGGCCTTCGATGCCTCAGGAAATCGGTTGTCCTGCTAACAGCGCATGGCTGGTCAGCAGCCGGCCACCAGCCGTTTCGCCACGGCCTCCGGCGCTGCAGCCAGGTCCCGCCCCGCAAGCCAGGTGGTGAGCTTTGAGCCGCCTTCATCCGGCTCGACACGGATCACACCGAAGGTTTCCTGGCCGGGCGCCGACAGCACAAGCAGGATGCGGTCGTCCGTCGTTGCATCGCTACGCTGGCGAACGCTCAGGTGGGGCATTTTCCGGTTGATGTTGTAGGCGATGCAGCGCGCCAACTCGGGCGGCGCGGTGAAGCTGTCGCTCTCGACCCGCTTACCGGGATCGGCCGTGGCGGCCGGCGCGGGTGGCTCGGCCGGGGCCATAGCGAAACCCGCAAGGACCAGCGCGATCAATGCGATTTCCGGTGTAGCCATGATGCCCCCTGCCCGTTCGATGACCCGACCATGGCATCGTCGCGCACCCTCGCCATCGACCATGCCGCTCAGCACAGAGGCTAAGGCAGGACGAAAAATCCGGCCCGTGGCACACAAGGAAAAACATCGGCCAGTTCCGGGTTAAGGCTTGCGGAGGTGTAACTGTGGGGTCGCTGCGGTCTGAAAACCGCGGGCTCTTGGCTAGCAGAAGGGTGATCGGCCCAATACTTTCAAGCCCGGAAAGTCAAATGACTCTGACCCCTTTAGTTCCCCGTAGGCATGACTGAATCCCCCTATTGCTTGACTGTTGGAGTGAGTACTGTGGTCAGTAGGTGGCCCTGTTTGTCAGATGTTGGGCACTGTTTTCCTCGGGCGTCGAAGAATCCCAGCCAAAGGCCATCGAGCCAACCTGGATAGCGGGTGTAAATGAGTTGGCGCCCGACGACCTGATTGGTTTCCGTGTCGAGGACCGCCTTCTCGACTTTTCTCACGCGAAACGCGATTGGTTCATGCTGGGACAAGTATTTGTAGTGGTATCTCGCCGTAGGACGGTCAAGTTCCGTTACCCGCCATTCACCGCCGACTCTCTCAACGCGCTCGAGCTTGCCGCTAACCTGCTTCCGGTGCTCGACGAACCGAAAACCGCGCTTTTCGACCATCTCATACCCGCTACTCAACACTGAGTCGTAGAACCCGTCCACCGCAATCTTCTTCTCATAGTGCATACCCGCATCGCGGCACAGGCGGTTGAAGTGCCACTGAATGTAGGCGTCGTCGGCGACGGGAATCGCCGCGAACGCCACCCCAAGCAAACCCAATATCGCCCACTTGAACGGGCCGGGTTCGAGACCAAGAGCGATCTTTCGCAAAAGCCAGACACATAGCGGCAGCCAGATCACGAGAATCGGCAACCAGCCCAAAGTGATTCCGAAAATTGGTTCCGAAGTGGAATTCATGCAGCAATGCCAAAGGGGTCAATGCCAAAGGGGTCAGAGTCATTTCGCTTTTTGTTTCGCATCATTGCGTCCTCCATTTTCAGAATCCGAATCCCTGTTGTTCAGTCAGTGTCATTGGCGATTCGCGCTCCTCGCCCGGTGTCCGTCCCCGCTTGCCGGTATTGCGCCGGACTCCCATCCGCGCGCAGATGGCTTCCGCAAACCGCTCGCTGCCCAAGGGCATGCCCAGCTTCTGCCAAAGGGATCAGAGTCATTTCATTCGAATAGGCCAGATGCTGGCTGCAAGTCAATTGAGCAATCATTTGCACTAGTTGCATTCAGCATAATCTAAGATCGTGCCAGCGTCCATCGGTAGCGTCGGCCACGACGGCGGGCCGCTTGCGGCGGCGGGCCATGTGAGACGCCGAGCGAGGAGCCGTGACAGGAGTTTTCCGCTGGCGTTGTCCGACGACGACGCCGGCTTCATCGGCGTCCCCCAAGAGGACTTCCTACGGGGCGTCGGCTAGTTCAGCCAGCGGCCTGGCGCGGCCCCGCCGCGAGGGCAGCCGCAGGCCGGCGATCCTGGGCCGTCGACGCAAGCGGCTCGCCGTCCGCCACGCCCCGCCCCGCCCCCATGTTCCTTGCATTGAAATCTTCTATTGGCGCCCGCCGCCACCCTGGCCGACAATCCCCTCGCTTCGCCACCACCCAGGGAGACAAAACCATGAAGAGACTCATTGCCGCCACGCTCGCCCTCGCCGCCTTCCACGCCCTCGCCAACGATGCCGCGCTGATCGAGGAAACGAAGAAGACCGCGCTGGGGATTCCGCCCAAGCTGCTGCAGATGGTGCAGGAGGAGATCAACAAGGGCAGCTATGACGGCGCGATCGCGGCCTGCAACGACAAGGCGCCGAAGATGGCCGCCGCCGCCTCGCAGAGCACCGGCTGGGCGATCCGCCGCGTGAGCCTGAAGAACCGCAACCCGAAGGCCGTGCCCGACGCCTGGGAGCAGGCCGTACTGGAAGACTTCGACCGCCGCCGCGCCGCCGGCGACAGCCCGGCGAACATGGAGAAGGCAGAGATCGTCGCCGAGGGCGACAAGCGCACGCTGCGTTACATGAAGGCGCTGCCGACCCAGGGCGTATGCCTCAACTGCCATGGCACCGAGGACAAGATCGACGCCAAGGTCAAGGCCAGGCTGACCGAGCTGTATCCCAACGACAAGGCCACCGGTTACAGCGAGGGCCAGATCCGCGGCGCGCTGACGGTCAAGCGCCCGCTGTAATCTCGCCGGATACCGTCCCGGCACAAAGCTGCCGGGACATATCAGTACAGCGCCAGCGCCTTGTACAGGCTGGCGGTATTGGCGAGCTGCAAGCGCCGTATCGCCAGCGCCGACTGTTGAGCGGCAAAGTAGTCGCGCTGGGCGTCGAGCAGTTCGAGGTAGCTCGACAGCCCGGCGTTGTGCCGTGCCTCGACGATACGCTGGCGTTCGCCTTGCGCCTTCATAGCGGCATCCTGCGCGGCCAGTTGTTCGGTGTAGTGTTCGCGCGCTGCCAGCAGATCTGCGATTTCACGGAATCCTTGCTGCAGCGTCTTTTCGTATTCGGCCACGGCAACCGTCTTGCGCGCTTCGGCCAGGTCGGAATTGCCCTGGCTGCGGCCGGCATCGAACAGCGGATAACGTAGTACCGGGCTGAAGCTCCAGGCGCCGCTGCCGGCGTCGAACAGGCCGGCCAGCGAGCGGCTGGCGGTTCCCAGTGCGGCGGTCAGCAGGATGCGCGGCAGGAAGGCCGCGCGCGCGGCGCCGATGTTGGCATTGGCGGCCAGCAGGCGCTGCTCGGCAGCGAGCACATCGGGGCGTCCGAGCAAAACTTCTGCCGGCAGGCCGACAGGAACATCGGCCACCAGCGCCTGCTGCTCCAGCATCTTTCCCAGCGGCAACACGGGGCTGCTGCCGACCAACAGGCGCAAGGCGTTTTCGGCGGCGGCAGACTGGCGCGTGAGATTGGCAAGCTCGGCGCGCGTGGCCTGCATCGCAGCGTCAGCGGCGAGTACGTCGAGATCACCGGCGACACCGACGTCGCGCCGGGCGGCGATGAGGCGACGGCTTTCGGCACGGCTGGATAAAGTGGCAGCGGCAAGGGCAACCCTCTCCTGCAGCTCGATGCCGCTGAAGTAGGCGCTTGCCACGTCGCTGATCAAGGCGAGGCGGAAACTGCGCTGGGCGAACTCGCTGGCGAGGAAGGCGGCCCGCGCTGCCTGGTCGAGGCTGTTGAAGCGCCCCCAAAAATCCAGCTCGAAGGCACTGATGCCGAGGCTGACGTCGTAGCGCTGAGCGTTCAGCTGGCGCCCGGTGCCGGAAAGATCGGCCGGCGTCAGCGATGCGGCGCGCTGGGCCGCCAGATCGAGTTGCGGAAAGCGATCGGCGCGCGCAATGCCGGCTTGCGCACGCGCTTCGTCGACCCGGGCGAGCGCGATGCGCAGGTCGCGGTTGTGTTCCAGTGCGGCGGCAATCAGTTCCTGCAAACGCGGATCGGGGAACAACTTGCGCCAGTCCGGGGAAATCGCCGTGCTGCCGGCGACCGAAGGAAGTCCCTGTGGGGCGCCGACTCCCGGGGTTGGCCAGGCTTCGGGCACAGGCGCCGCCGGGCGCTGGTACTCGGGTATGAACGAGCAGGCACCCAGCGCAAGGGCGACGGCAAGGGTCAGTAGCTTAGTGCGCATCATGCGTCTCCTCGTGGTGACGAGCATGGCCAGGGAAGAAGCGGCGCACCACCACGAAAAATACCGGGACCAGGAAGACTGCCAGCACGGTGGCGGTAAACATGCCGCCGATCACGCCGGTGCCGATGGCGATGCGGCTGTTGGCGCCGGCGCCGGTGGATACCGCCAGCGGCAGCACGCCGAACATGAAGGCGATCGACGTCATCAGAATCGGCCGGAAGCGCAGGCGGCAGGCTTCGAGCGTGGCCTCGATCAGGTCCTTGCCCTGCTCCTGCAACTCGCGCGCAAACTCGATGATCAGGATCGCGTTCTTTGCCGAAAGCCCGATGATGGCGATCAGGCCGACCTTGAAATACACGTCGTTCGGCAGGCCGCGCAGATGAACCGCGAGCACCGCGCCGAAGATGCCCAGCGGCACCACCAGCATCACCGCGAAGGGTATCGACCAGCTTTCGTACAAGGCGGCGAGACAGAGGAAAACCACGATCAACGAGACGGCAAACAGGAAGGGCGCTTGGGTACCGGATAGTCGTTCTTCGAAGGAACTGCCCGACCACTCGAAGCCGATGCCGGGCGGCAGCTTGCTCGCCACCTCTTCCATTGCAAGCAGCGCCTCGCCGGTGGAGCGACCCGGCGCCGGGTTGCCTGCGATCTTCATCGACGGCAGGCCGTTGTAACGGTCGAGCTTGGGACTACCGACAGTCCATTTCGCCGTAGCGATTTCGGCCAGCGGGATCATGTCGCCACGCGCATTCTTGACCGGCAGACGCAGCAGGTCGTCGGGCGTGCGCCGGGTGTCGGCTTCGGCCTGCATCTGCACGCGCAGGATGCGGCCTTCGCGCACGAAGTCGTTGATATAGGCGGTGCCCAGCGTCGCCTGCAGCGTGTCGTTGAGCTCACCCAGATCAATGCCCAGGGCGCGTGCCTTGATGCGGTCGACCGTGAGGTAGACCTGCGGCCCGGCCTCCTGGCCCTCGGGGCGCACCCCGGCCAGCGCGGGGTTCTGTGCAGCCATACCCAGGGCCATGTTGCGTGCTTCGAGCAACTTGTCGCGACCGAGACCACCACGATCCTGCAGGCGGAAGTCGAAACCGCCGACGGCGGCAAGTTCGGGAATCGGCGGCACGTTGATGGCGAAAATCATCGCCTGTTTGATGCGGAAAAAGGCCATGTTGGCCCGCTGCACGACAGACTCGGCGCTGTTCTCCTTGTTCGGCCGCTCATCCCAACTCTTGAGCCGGACAAAGGTGATGGCAGCATTCTGGCCCCGACCGAAGAAGGAGAAACCGAGCACGCCGATGACGTGGGCGACTTCCTTCTGCGCCATATAGTGCTTCTCGACGGATTCCAGCACTTCCAGGCTGCGCTCGCGTGTCGCGCCGGCCGGAAGCTGGACTATGCTGAGGAAGTAGCCTTGGTCTTCGCTGGGGAGGAAGCTTCCCGGCAGCTTGGTGAAGAACCAGCCGGTTGCGGCCAGAATCGCTGCATAGAGCACCAGCCAGCGCCCTGGTTTACCCAGCATGCGCCGGGTCACGCCGATATACCGCGTGACCGTGGCGGCAAAGAAGCGGTTGAACCAGCCGAAGAAGCCGGTCGTCGGCATGAGGTCGTCCTTGCCGGCCTCGTGCTTGAGCAGGGTGGCGCACAAGGCAGGCGTCAGCGTCAGCGCCATGAAGGCCGAAAAGCCCATGGTCAGGATCAGCGTCACCGCAAACTGGCGGTAGATCGCACCGACCGAGCCACCGAAGAACAGCAGGGGTACGAACACCGCCGTCAGCACCACGGTGATGGCGATGATGGCGTTGATGATCTGGCCCATGGCCTTGCGCGTCGCGTCACGCGGGTTGAGACCTTCCTCACTCATGATGCGCTCGACGTTCTCGATCACCACAATCGCATCGTCGACCACGATGGCAATTGCCAGCACCATCGCAAACAGCGTCAGCACGTTGATCGAATAGCCCAGCACATACAGACCGATCAGGGCACCGAACAGCGACACCGGCACGACCACCGTCGGGATGAAGGTGGCGCGCACATTTTCGAGGAACAGGTACATCACCAGAACGACCAAAATCATTGCCTCGATCAGCGTCTTCACCACTTCGCGGATCGAGATGTCGACGAAGGTCGAGGTGTCGTAAGGCACCATCCAGGAAATGCTCGACGGAAAATACTTCGCCAGCTCGGTCATCCGCGCATTGACGGCCTTGGCAGTATCAAGCGCATTGGCACCCGGCGCCATGCGCACGGCGATCGCAGCCGTCGGCTGGCCATCGACACGGGCAGCGACGTTGTAGTCCTGGGCGCCGAGCTCTACCCGAGCGACATCCTTGACCCGCACGGTGGAACCACGGCCATCGCTGCGGATGATCACGTTGCCGAACTCTTCGGTCGTGGCCAGCCGCCCCTGGGTGATGATGGTTGCCGCATATTCCTGGCCCGGCGCTGCCGGCACCTGCCCCAGTTCGCCGGTGGCAATCTGCGCGTTTTGTGCGCGCACGGCTTTCGCCACGTCGGCCGGGGTCAGGCCGAATGCCGTGAGGCGCTCGGGCTTGATCCATAGCCGCATCGAATACTCGGTGCCGAACAGGATGGCTTCACCAACGCCCGGCGTGCGGCGGATACTTTCCAGCACGTTGGCGGCGGCGTAGCTGCCCAGCGCGACGTTGTCCTGCGACTTGTCCGGCGAGAACAGGGAGATGAACATCAGGTAGTTGCGTGCCGATTTGACCACCGTGATGCCGAGGCGACGGACTTCTTCGGGCAGGCGCGGTTCAGCGCGCTTGATGCGGTTCTGGGTTTCGACCGAGGCCAGGTCGAGGTTGGTGCCAGCCTGGAAGGTCAGGGTAATGGTGCCGATGTTTTGTTCGGACGCCGAGTCCATGTAGAGCAGGTTCTCGATGCCGTTCAGTTCCTGTTCGATCAGGGCGACTGCGGTTTCTTCCAGCACCTTCGCCGAAGCACCCGGATAGTTAACCGAAATCGCGAGTGCCGGCGGAGCCACGGCCGGATAGCTCGCTACCGGCAGTTGGCGCAGGGCAAGCAAGCCGCCGAGCACAATGATGATGGCGATGACCCAGGCGAAGATCGGCCGGTCGATGAAGAATTTTGAGATCATGGTTTACTTCTTTTCGTCAGCCGGCTTCGCCGCCGGGGCTGGCGGCGCAACCGGAGGCGCAGCGGCAGGTGGCTTGGCGGCATCTGCAGGGGCGGCCAGCAGCGGTGCGCCGGGAGTCCACGGTACCGGCTTTACCACCGCACCCGGCCTGGCCTTCTGCAAGCCATTCACGATGATCTTTTCTCCACCCTTCAGGCCGGAATCAACAATGAAGTCCGGGCCGGCCATGGTGCTGGTTTTGACGGGACGAGGTGCGACCTTGCCTTCGGCGTCCACCGTCATGACGAACTGGCCCTGCGCACCACCTTGAACTGCGCGCTGCGGAACCTTGATTGCGTTGTCGACCTGGGCCTGCGGGAAGCGCACGCGGACAAAGGTACCCGGCAGGAGATCGCGGCGCGGGTTGGGGAATTCGGCGCGCAGGATCACCGCGCCGCTGTTTGGGTCGACAGCCAGATCGGTAAATTGGAGGCGGCCCTTTTCCGGCAGGATGGTGCCGTCTTCGAGAACCAGCTCGACGCTGGCGGCGTCGGCTCTCTTTTGTTTGCCGCCGCGCACCGCTTGCTGCAAACGCAGCAGATCGGAATACGACTGTGAAAACTCGACGCGTATCGGATCGAGTTGTTCGATAGTTACCAGATGGGTGGCCTCGCCCTTGCCGACCAAAGCGCCTTCGGTGACCAGCGCGCGCCCGATCCGGCCGGAGATCGGCGCCGAGGGTACCGCGTTTTCCAGGTCGAGCCTGGCTTTCGCCGCTGCGGCTTCAGCCTGCTTGACACGCGCCTGGGCGGCGTCGAATTCCTGCTGGCTAACCGCCTTCATGTCGAGCAGTGGCTTGTAACGGGAGAACACTGCTTTGGCCGCGTCGAGGTCTGCGGCGGCCGCGTCTGCCTGCGCCTGGTAGGTGCGGGCATCGATCCTGAATAGCGGCTTTCCCGCCGCGATATCGGTGCCCTCGCTGAACAATCGCTTCTCGACAACCCCTTCGACGCGAGCCCTTACTTGCGCCGAACGGACTGCCTGGAGCCGCCCTGGCAGATCTTGTGTGACGGTGGCGCTGCCTGCGGCGACGGTAATCACGTCAACTTCGGGTGGCGGCATCCCGGCTCCGGGGGCCGCGCCGGCGGGCGCCTTTTTTTCACCCTCGCCGCAGGCGGCCAGAAGTGCGAGGAACAACAGGGGAAGGTGTTTGTTCATTGGGTGCTCCGTGGGGCGACGGGAGGGGACAGGTGGGGTTCCGGCGCAAAGCCGCGCAAAAAGCAATCGACAATCCGGGCGACGCGGGCCGGGTCCGGCTCCGGTGGCGGCTCGCCGGAAAGCAGGTAATGGCTGCGTTCTGCGCCGACCAGCATGGACAGGAAAGTTACGGTAGCGAACTCCGGGTCGCCATCACGCAATTCACCGTCGACCATGGCCTGTTGCAACACGCGCTGCAGACGCGTTGCAGTCTGGACCGGGCCACTGCGATAGAAGCTGGCGGCAAGTTCGGGAAAGCGGATCGTCTCTGCCACCAGCGCACGGTAGAAGCCCAGGCCCTCGGCACTCAGCGCCTTCTCGCGGAATGCGATTCCAAACCGAAGCAAGCGCTCACGTAGCCCTTCGGCCTTGGCGTCCAAGGTAACCAGCAAGGCAGCCGTAACCTGCTTGATCACTTCGCCGAACAAGTCGGCCTTGGATGGAAAATGATTGTAGAGCGTCTGGCGCGCCACGCTGGCGCGCATTGCAACACGCTCGACGCTTGCACGGTAGCCTTCTTCGATGAAAACTTCGGTCGCGGCCTGAATTAGCCGCGAACGGCAATCTGAAGGGTCTGGGTTCGCAAGCAAGGCCAAGGCAGGTTTCCTAGACTGGACTGTACAGTCTAGGGTAAATGCGAATTATTGCCAAGTCAAGTGACGACAAGTTTTCGTCGGCCCGGAGTACCTGGGCTGACTCGTAAAACAAGAAAGGCAGCCGAAGCTGCCTTTCTTGACCAACATCTGCTGTGCTCAGTGCCGCTGCTTGCGCAAACGATCAATGGCGGCAAGCTGGGCGATGGCTTCGGCAAGTTCGACCTGGGCACGTGCGTAATCCATCTCGGAACCGCGATTGACCATGGCTTCTTCGGCCAGCTTCTTGGCTTCCATGGCCTTGGCCTGATCAAGGTCGGTACCGCGGATCGCGGTATCGGCCAGAACCGTTACCAGACCCGGTTGCACTTCCAGAAGACCACCGGCAACGAAAATCAACTCTTCCTTGCCTTCCTGCGTCTGGACGCGCACGGCACCCGGCCTGATACGGGTCATCAGCGGCATGTGGCCGGGCATGATGCCCAACTCACCAGCTTCGCCCGGCAATACGACAAACTGGGCCAGGCCGGAGAAAATCATCTCCTCGGCACTGACGACGTCGACATGAATGGTCATGGCCATATCTTTATCCCTGTGTCTGGATTGCTGCAGCGCTTACTGGAGTGTCTTGGCCTTCTCGAAGACTTCCTCGATCGCGCCGACCATGTAAAAGGCCTGCTCGGGAATGCTGTCGCATTCGCCATCGACGATCATCTTGAAGCCCTTGATGGTGTCGGCCAGCGGCACGATCTTGCCCGGTGTGCCGGTGAACACTTCGGCGACGTTGAAGGGCTGCGACAGGAAGCGCTGGATCTTGCGCGCGCGGGTCACGGCCAGCTTGTCTTCGGGAGCCAGTTCGTCCATACCCAGAATCGCGATGATGTCGCGCAATTCCTTGTAGCGCTGGAGATTCGACTGGACGCGGCGGGCGACGCTGTAGTGCTCTTCGCCAACCACCAGCGGATCGAGCTGGCGCGAAGTGGAATCGAGCGGATCGACGGCCGGGTAGATGCCCAGCGAGGCGATGTCACGCGAAAGCACGACGGTGGCGTCGAGGTGGAGGAAGGTCGTTGCCGGGGACGGGTCGGTCAAGTCATCGGCAGGCACGTACACGGCCTGGATGGAGGTGATCGAGCCGACCTTGGTCGAGGTGATGCGCTCCTGCAGCTTGCCCATTTCGTCAGCCAGCGTCGGCTGGTAGCCCACGGCGGAGGGCATGCGGCCGAGCAGCGCGGACACTTCGGTACCGGCCAGGGTGTAGCGGTAGATGTTGTCGATGAACAGCAGGATGTCCTTGCCTTCGTCGCGGAACTTTTCGGCCATGGTGAGGCCGGTCAACGCCACGCGCAGACGGTTGCCGGGAGGCTCGTTCATCTGGCCGAACACCATGGCGACCTTGTCGAGAACGCCCGAGTCTTTCATCTCGTGGTAGAAGTCGTTGCCTTCGCGGGTACGCTCGCCGACGCCGGCGAACACCGAGTAGCCGCCGTAGGACTTGGCGATGTTGTTGATCAGTTCCATCATGTTCACGGTCTTGCCGACGCCGGCGCCGCCGAACAGGCCGATCTTGCCGCCCTTGGCGAACGGGCAAACCAAATCGATAACCTTGATGCCGGTGGGCAGCAGGTCAACCGAAGGCGACAGCTCGTCGAACTTCGGCGCCTTGGCGTGGATCGGACGCAGCTCGCCGCCCGGAACCGGGCCGGCTTCGTCGATCGGGCGACCCAGCACGTCCATGATGCGGCCGAGGGTGCCGACGCCGACGGGGACCGAGATCGCTGCACCGGTGCCCTTGACTGCCATGCCGCGACGCAGGCCATCGGAGGAGCCGAGGGCGATGGTACGCACGACGCCGTCGCCAAGCTGCTGCTGGACCTCGAAAGTCAGGCCCTGTTCGGCGTTGCCGGAATCGGCCTCGTCGAGGGTCAGGGCTTCATAAACCTTGGGCATCGCCTCGCGGGGAAATTTGATGTCCACCACCGCGCCAATGCACTGAACGATGTTTCCGTTGCTCATGGTTGTTTCCTTAAATTAAATGCTTAGCCCGCGATGGCAGCAGCGCCACCAACGATTTCTGAAATTTCCTTGGTGATCGCCGCCTGGCGCGCCTTGTTATAGACCAGCTGCAATTCCTTGATCACGCTGCCTGCGTTGTCGGTCGCCGCCTTCATCGCCACCATGCGCGCCGATTGCTCGGAGGCCATGTTTTCGGCAACACCCTGGTAGATCAGGGCCTCGACGTAGCGCACCAGCAGCTCGTCGATCACGGTCTGCGCATCGGGCTCGTACAGGTAATCCCAAGTGCGCTCCGGCGTGCCCATGCGCTCGCCCGAAAGCGGCAGCAGCGGCTCCAGCACCGGTTCCTGCTTCATGGTATTGATGAAGCGGGTATAGGCGATATACACGGCATCCAGCTCGCCGGCCTGGAAGGCATCGATCATGACCTTCATCGGTCCGATCAGTTTGTCCAGGTGCGGCGTGTCGCCCAGGTGGGTGACATGGGAAACGACATTGGCACCCAGGCGCTGCATGAAACCCAGACCCTTGTTGCCGATGCAGGTGACACGGATTTCCTTGACCCCGCTGGCCTCCCACTGGCGCATGTTGGCCAGCGACTGACGCAGGACGTTGGTGTTGAGGCCGCCGCAAAGGCCCTTGTCCGTGGTCACGACGATCAGGCCAACACGCTTGATCGCTTCCGTCTTGCCCCGGCTGAGGAAGGCGTGACGGTACTCGGTCACGTTGGCCTGCGAAAGATTCGCCGCCAGGCGACGGATCTTCTCGCTGTAGGGACGTGCGGCACGCATCCGTTCCTGCGCCTTGCGCATCTTGGACGCGGCCACCATCTCCATGGCCTTGGTGATCTTGCGCGTGTTCTGGACGCTCTTGATCTTGGTGCGGATCTCTTTACTGCCAGGCATGATCGCTCCCGTTAGGCGTTGATGATCAAGCCCAGGACTTCTTGAACTCGGTCAAGGCGGCCTTGAGCTGGGCTTCGGCATCCTTGTCGAGATCGTTGGTACTGGCGATCTTGTCCATCAGCGCAGCGTACTGTTGCTTCACGAACTGATGCAGGTCGGATTCAAAAGCCAGGATGCGCGTGACATCGACGTCGTCCATGAAGCCCTCGTTCGAGGCGTAGAGCGTGACGGCCATTTCGGCCACCGACAGCGGCGCGTACTGCAACTGCTTCATCAGTTCGGTGACGCGACGGCCGCGCTCAAGCTGCTTGCGCGTGGCTTCGTCGAGGTCGGAGGCGAACTGGGCGAAGGCCGCGAGTTCGCGGTACTGCGCCAAGGCCAGACGCACACCGCCGCCGAGCTTCTTGATCACCTTGGTCTGGGCGGCGCCACCGACGCGCGACACCGAGACGCCGGCGTTCATGGCGGGACGGATACCGGCGTTGAACAGGTCGGTTTCGAGGAAGATCTGGCCGTCCGTAATCGAGATCACGTTGGTCGGCACGAAGGCGGAAACGTCACCGGCCTGGGTTTCGATCACCGGCAGCGCGGTCAGCGAACCGGTCTTGCCCTTGACTTCGCCGTTGGTCAGCTTTTCGACCCAGGCCTCGGACACGCGAGCGGCACGCTCGAGCAGACGCGAGTGCAGGTAGAACACGTCGCCGGGATAGGCTTCGCGGCCGGGAGGACGGCGCAGCAACAGCGAGATCTGGCGATAGGCCCAGGCCTGCTTGGTCAAATCGTCATAAATGATCAGGGCGTCCATGCCGCGGTCGCGGAAGTACTCGCCCATGGTACAGCCGGTATAGGGTGCAATGAACTGCGTCGCTGCCGAGTCGGAGGCAGTAGCCGCGACAACAATGGTGTAGCCCATCGCGCCGTGCTCGGTCAGCTTGCGTACTACGTTGGCGACGGTCGAAGCCTTCTGGCCGACCGCCACGTAGATGCAGAACATGTTCTGCCCTTTTTGATTGATGATGGCATCAACCGCGACAGCGGTCTTGCCGGTCTGGCGGTCGCCGATGATCAGCTCGCGCTGGCCGCGGCCCACCGGAACCATCGAATCGATCGCCTTGAGACCGGTCTGCACCGGCTGCGACACCGACTTGCGCCAGATCACGCCTGGCGCGACTTTTTCGATCTTGTCGGTGAGCTTGGCGTTGATCGGGCCCTTGCCGTCGATCGGCTCGCCCAGCGCATTGACCACGCGACCCAGCAGCTCGGGGCCGATCGGCACTTCCAGGATGCGGCCCGTACACTTTACGGTGTCGCCTTCCGAGATGTGCTCGTAGTCGCCCATGACCACGGCGCCGACGGAGTCGCGCTCGAGGTTCAGCGCGAGGCCGAAGGTGTTGCCGGGGAATTCCAGCATTTCGCCCTGCATCACGTCGGTCAGGCCATGCACGCGGCAAATGCCGTCGGTAACCGAAACCACGGTACCTTCGTTGCGGGCCGTGGCGGCCAGTTGCATGTTCTGGATCCGGCTCTTGATCAGGTCGCTGATTTCGGATGGATTGAGATTCATGGAATTGCTCCTAGTTCTTTAGCGCGGTGGCCATCGCGGCAAGCTTGCCGCGGACCGAGGCATCGATCACTTCATCGCCGACGGCAATACGGACGCCACCGATTAGTTCTGCATCGACCTTGACGGTCGCCTGGATCTTGCAGCCGAACTTGCGTTCCACGTCGGCGACCAGGGTCTTCAGCGTGGCATCGTCGAGCGCAAAGGCGGACGAGATCTCGGCATCCTTGACCCCTTCCTGTGCGTGCTTGAGCTCGTCGAAGAGCCCGCTGATCTCCGGCAGCACGAACAGGCGATCGTTGTCCGCGAGGACGCGGACAAAGTTCTGCTGGTCGGCCGACAGGTCAAGCTTGCCGCCCGAAGCTGCCACGTCGAGGCAGAGTTGCGCCACCTGGGTGGCGGAGAGGCGCGGGTTGCCGATGCACTCTTCCATCTCGGAGGTGGCGGCTATCGCCGACAGGCGCGACAGCGCAGCGGACCACGCCTGCAGTGCATTCCCGCCCTTTGCGAGCTGGAACGCGGCCTCGGCATAGGGGCGCGCAAGGGTGACGTTTTCGGCCATGGCGGATCAGAGCTCCGACTTGAGTTGCGTCAGCAGCTCGGCGTGGGCCTGGGCATTGATCTCCTTGCGCAGGATGCGCTCGGCGCCGGCCACGGCCAGCACGGCAACCTGCTCGCGCAGGGCTTCCCTGGCGCGCTGCGATGCGGATGCAGCTTCGGTTTCAGCGGCTTCGCGGGCCGCGGATACGATGCGGGCTCCCTCGACACGCGCTTCCTCGATCAATTGGGCCACTTGCCGTTCGGCGCCGCTGCGGAACTCGGCGGCGGATTCGCGCGCCTTGCGCAGCTCCTCGCCAGCCTTCTTCTCAGCGTGGGCCAGGTCGGCCTTGGCCTTGTCCGCGGCCGCAAGCCCGTCGGCTATCTTGCCCGCACGCTCGTCGAGTGCCTTCATGATGGGCGGCCACACGAATTTCATCGTGAACCACGCCAAAATGAGGAACACAACCAGCTGGGCAAACAGCGTTGCGTTCAGATTCACGGTAATCGCTCCTTAGCGGTTAGGGGAGTCGATTACTTGATGAACGGGTTGGCAGTCGTGTACCACAGGGCGATACCGGTACCAATAATGAACGCGGCGTCGATCAGGCCGACAAGAAGGAACATCTTGGTTTGCAGCGTGTTCATCAGCTCGGGCTGACGCGCCGAGGCTTCGAGGAAGCGGCTACCCATGATGCCGATGCCGATACAAGCGCCCGCAGCACCCAGACCGATGATCAAACCGGCGGCCAGCGCGACGAAACCAACGATGTTGCCTTCCATGACTACTCCTTTAGTAACAGATTTAAGGTTGTAACGATTGATACAGGGGATTAATGGCTTTCGTGAGCCTGGCCGATATAAACCAGCGTCAGCATCATGAAGATGAAAGCCTGCAGGGTGATGATCAGAATGTGGAAAATGGCCCAGATGGAGCCGGCGACAACGCCACCGATCCAGAGCAGGCCGCTGCCGAATGTTCCAGCCCAGGCCGCACCCATCAGGGCAATCAGCATGAAGATCAGTTCGCCGGCGTACATGTTGCCGAACAGTCGCATGCCGTGCGAAACGGTCTTGGCGACGAACTCGATCAGCTGCATGGCGAAGTTGATCGGGTAGAGCACCGGATGGCTGCCGAAGGGCGCTGTGAAGAGTTCGTGCATCCAGCCGCCGATGCCCTTGATCTTGATGCTGTAGTAGACGCAAAGGATCAGCACGCCGAGGGACATGCCGAGTGTGGCATTGAGATCGGCGGTGGGGACGATGCGCATGTAGGCGTGATGCGGATCGTGGCCGGCGGCACCGTAGATCCCGGCCCAGATGTTGGGCAGCAGGTCCAGCGGCAGCAGGTCCATTGCATTCATGAAGAAGATCCAGACGAACACGGTCAGTGCCAGCGGAGCGATGAAGCTGCGGTCGCCGTGAACGATGGACTTGGATTGCGATTCGACCATCTCGACGAGGATTTCGACCGCCGCCTGGAAGCGCCCCGGAACACCGGAAGTCGCCTTGGATGCCGCCTTCGCCAGAATCAGGATGCATAGCAACCCGAGCGTGACAGACCAAAATAGGGTATCGAGATGGAATACCGACCAATCAACCAACTTGGCCTGTTTCTGACCCAGGCTGTTCAGATGGGTCAAATGGTGAACAATGTATTCCGATGCGTTTGGACCTTGGGCTGCCATGGTCATCAAGCCTTAATCAGTATCACAAACAGATTCGCTTTCAGCGCCAGGAATACGCCAGCCAACAGCGCCAGCCAGTTCAGTTCCTGATACGCCCCCGCCACTACCGCGAGCAACGCCAGCGTCGCCGCGACCTTGATCATCTCGCCAACAAAAAACCGCGCTACCGACGCCCTGCCGCTGTTTGCGGCTGCCCAGAGAGTCAAGGCAAACATCAGGTTCGGAACTACGATTGCTGCACCGCCCAACCCCGCCGAAACGGCGCCCTGCCAGCCAGCGAATACTCCTGCCAGCCCCGTCGCAATGATTGTTGCGACGACTTGATGGAACACCGCCCTAAACATCTACAAGACTAGGCCGCGTCCAAAAGCCCGCGAATATAGGGCATTGATCATAGGTTGTCAATTAATTTATGTTGCAGCGCGCCATTTTTTGACTTGGGCATCCCGCACCTTGTCGATTGCATTTTTTCGGAAGCTAGCCGAGGCGCGCCAGCAGGCCATCAAGTTGATCAAGACTACCGAAGCGGATGTTCAGGCTACCGCTGCCCTTGCGATTGGCGCTGATCTTGACGGTGGCACCTAGCCGATCCGAAAGTTCGGCTTCCAATCGTAGCAGGTCTCGATCGGCCCTCTTTTCGCCGCCCTTTTTCACCGGCGGATTCAACTCACGCGCCACCAGGCGCTCGGTTTCGCGCACCGAGTAACCTTTCTCGACCACTAGCGCCGCAAGGCGCCCCTGCTCTCCTTTGGATAGCGGCAAGAGCGCGCGCGCATGCCCCATTTCAATGTCGCCAGCCATCAGCATATCCTGCGCCGGCTTCGCCAACTGCAGCAGGCGCAGGAGGTTGGAGGCCCCTGAACGCGAGCGACCGACCGCGTCTGCCGCCTGCTGGTGGGTCATGCTGAACTCATCGATCAGGCGCTGGATGCCGGCCGCCTCTTCCAGCGGATTGAGGTCCTCGCGCTGGATGTTCTCGATCAGGGACATCGCCAACGCGGCATCGTCGGGAATGTCCCGCACCAGCACCGGTACTTCCGCCAAACCGGCAATCTGCGCGGCACGCCAACGACGTTCGCCGGCGATGATCTCGAAACGACCGCCGCCGACCGGCCGTACCGAGATGGGCTGGATCAGACCCTGGGCCTTGATCGAGGCCGCAAGCTCTTCGAGCGAACCCGGGTCCATGCGCGTACGCGGCTGGTATTTTCCGGGCTGCAGGGAGCCGACGGCAAGGGACTCCTGACGTTGGGTTTCGGGCGCATTGTTGGCGGCCAGCAATGCGTCAAGACCCCGTCCGAGGCCCTTTTGTTTCGGTGGGTTCACGTTGTTTCCTTCCACGAATTTACACGTTCGATCATTTCCAGAGCGAAGGCCATGTAGGCTTGCGCTCCTTTTGCGCCCTTGTCGAAAAGCACGCCCGGAATACCGTAGCTCGGGGCCTCGGCAAGGCGCACGTTGCGCGGCACCATTGTCTTGAAGACCTTGTCGCCGAAATGCTGCTCCAGCTGCGCCGAAACCTGGGTCGACAGTGTGTTGCGCGGGTCATACATGACGCGCAGCAAACCGATGATCTTCAGGTCGCGATTGAGGTTGGCGTGCACCTTCTTGATGGTGTTGACCAGGTCGGAAAGCCCCTCCAGCGCGTAATATTCACATTGCATCGGAATGATGACGCCATGCGCTGCACACAGTCCGTTCAGCGTCAGCATCGACAGCGACGGCGGGCAGTCGATCAGGACAAAGTCATAATCGCTGCGGTGTGCGGCGAGCGCTGCCTTGAGACGCATTTCGCGCAGCTCAAGATCTACCAGCTCGACTTCGGCGCCGGCGAGGTCACGGTTCGCCGGCAACACGTCGAACTTGCCTGACGGTGAGGTAATGCGAGCCCGCTCCAACGTCGCCAACTGCAGCAACACCTGGTATACCGAGGACTCCAGGCTGCGCTTATCCACGCCGGCGCCCATCGTCGCATTGCCTTGGGGATCAAGGTCCACCAGCAAGGTGCGCTGGCCATTTGCCACAAGTGCCGCGGCAAGATTGACGGCGGTGGTGGTTTTGCCCACCCCACCCTTCTGATTCGCGATCGCAAATATATGCATTTCAGGCTCTCTCCAGGACCAGAAGGTGGCGCTGCGCATCCAGTCCGGGTATGCGCAATGGCAAGGTTTCAAGCAGCGTCCAGCCGGAAGGCAGTCGCTTTAATTCATCTTCGGGGAGAACACCCATCATCGCCAAAAGTTGTCCCGACGGTTTCAGGAGGTGTCCCGCCAGCCTTGCAAAATCCGCAAGTTCGGCAAACGCACGCGATATCACCGCATCAAAGCCCCCACCCGGGACATCTTCGACACGACGGTTATCAACCGTGAAATTGTCCAATACAAGCTCAATCTTTGCCTGGCGCTGAAAGGTGGCCTTCTTTTCCACGGTTTCAATCGAAGTGATCTGGAGACCAGGGCATGCAACGGCGAGAGGTATGCCTGGCAAGCCGGCGCCGCTCCCAACATCAGCCCAGCGCCGTCCCGCCAGCGCCGACTCTTCGACCGCGTGCAGAACGGATAGCGAATCCAGCAGGTGGTGTGTGAGCATTTCCTGCTCGTCGCGGATCGCCGTCAGGTTATAGGTCCGGTTCCACTTTTGCAGCAAGGCAACGAAGGCCAGCAATTTGCCCTGCGCTTCGGCGGACAAATCCAGACCCATGCCAGCCAAGCCGGCTCGCAAGTTCACAGACATGTTCATGCCGCTCTGCGCCGCTTTAGATAGACCAGCAGCAGCGAAATGGCCGCCGGCGTCACGCCTTGCACCCGTGAGGCTTGGCCAAGCGTTTGCGGTCTGGCTTGGGTCAGCTTTTGCCTGACTTCGAACGATAAACCACGCACCTCGGCGTAGTTCAGCTCATCTGGTAGCGGCATGGATTCATGGGCAAGACTTTTGTTGATCTCGTCTTGCTGGCGCTCGATATATCCTTGGTACTTGGCCTGAATCTCGACCTGCTCCACCACGTCAGGCTCGGTGACCGCCTCGCCCGCACCGGTAAGGCTTAGCAGGCTCGCGTAGCTTACTTGGGGGCGGCGTAGTAGATCAAACAGGCGATACTCGCGCTCCATTGGCTGACCGAGGACACGCAGTGCATCAGCCTCGGGCAACTGGCGAGGATTGACCCAAGTCGATTTGAGGCGTTCAGTCTCGCGCCCAACGGCATCCCGCTTGCGGTTGAAGGCGTCCCAACGTCGATCATCCACCAAGCCGAGGCCGCGGCCGATCTCGGTCAAGCGCTGGTCGGCATTGTCTTCGCGCAAGCTGAGACGGTACTCGGCGCGGCTGGTGAACATTCGATAAGGTTCCGAGACGCCGCGCGTTATCAGGTCGTCGACCAATACGCCAAGGTAGGCCTGGTCGCGGCGCGGCGCCCATGATTCCAGCTGTTGCGCGAGACGCGCAGCGTTGATTCCAGCCAGCAGGCCTTGTGCTGCTGCCTCTTCATAGCCGGTTGTACCGTTGATCTGGCCGGCGAAAAACAAGCCAGCAACGGATTTGGTTTCCAGGCTGTCCTTAAGATTGCGCGGATCGAAGTAATCATATTCGATGGCATATCCCGGTCGCGTGATATGCGCATTCTCCAAACCGCGGATCGAGCGCACCAAATTTAGCTGGACATCGAATGGCAGACTGGTTGACACCCCCTGCGGATACACCTCATGGGTCGTCAGTCCCTCGGGTTCGAGAAATATCTGATGGCTGTCTTTGCAGGCGAAGCGATGAATCTTGTCTTCAATGGATGGGCAGTAGCGCGGCCCTACTCCTTCGATGACGCCCGTGAACATCGGTGACCGATCCAGGCCGGAGCGGATGATGTCATGGGTGTTCGTGTTGGTATGAGTGATCCAGCAAGACACCTGGCGGGGATGCTGGTCACGCGTTCCAATCAACGAGAATACGGGTTCGGGTTTATCGCCGGGCTGTTCCTGCAACTGCGAGTAATTGATGCTGCGTCCGTCAAGGCGCGGTGGAGTGCCAGTCTTTAGGCGGCCGACCGGAAGCTTGATTTCTTTGAGGCGCTCTGCGAGCGAAATAGCTGCTGGATCACCAAAGCGGCCGGCGCGATAATTTTCCAAACCCACATGAACCAGGCCGTTCAGGAAGGTTCCCGCGGTCAGCACCACCGCCGGGGCCTCGAAGCGAACTCCGAGTTGGGTTACAACTCCTGTGACACGGTCTCCCGACAAGATCAGGTCATCTGCGGCTTGCTGGAATAGTGTCAGGTTAGGCTGGTTCTCCAGGCGATGACGAACTGCCTGGCGATAGAGCTGCCGGTCCGCCTGCGCACGTGTCGCGCGAACCGCCGGGCCCTTGGAGGCATTTAGCGTCCGGAACTGGATTCCTGCCTCATCAGTCGCGGCGGCCATTGCACCACCCAGTGCGTCAACCTCCCTCACCAGGTGACCCTTGCCGATCCCCCCGATCGACGGATTGCAGGACATCGCGCCTAGTGTTTCGATGTTGTGGGTTAGCAGCAGCGTACGTGCGCCGGCACGCGCGGCAGCCAACGCTGCCTCGGTGCCAGCGTGTCCACCGCCCACTACAATCACATCAAAGGAAGCCGGAAACAGCACGCTGTTCTACCCGAAACCAAAAGAGGCGCAATCATACGCCTCTCGTTTGCAAATCGCAGCCGCAATTGCCTTGGCAGCCGGTTGTCGGGGATGCCGTCTTCCCTTTATGTAAGCTTTAATTCGAATGTTTCACGTGAAACGTCGCTCTTTTGTTTCACGTGAAACACCTTATTGTTTGCCACCCAACCCCAGGTAGGACTCGACAACCTTGGGATCATCAATGAGCCGCTTGCTCAAACCCTCAAGAGCTATTTCGCCGGTCTCGAGCACATAGGCGTAGTCAGCCACTTGAAGAGCAGCCCTCGCGTTCTGTTCAACAAGGAGAATTCCAACCCCCGTATCCTTCAAGCTGGAAATCACTCGGAAAATCTCTCGCACGATCAGAGGCGCCAAACCTAGGCTCGGTTCGTCCAACATCAGCACCTTGGGCTTGGCCATCAGCGCCCGCGCCAAGGCAAGCATTTGGCGCTCGCCCCCGGAAAGCGTCCCGGCGTACTGGTTACGCCGCTCTTTGAGCCGCGGAAAGATCCCGAAAACCTCGTCCTTGGTTTGCTCCTGGTCCCGATTGCCGGCACGATACCGATTGAACGCACCCAACAAGAGATTGTCTTCAACACTCATTTCCGCAAACAAGGCGCGAGACTCCGGAACCAGCGTAACGCCATAGCCAACCATCACCCCAACCTCGGCATCACCAACATCAGTCCCGTTAAACCGGATCCGACCTTGGCTACGGGGCAAAAGGCCCATCACCGCGGAGAGCATGGTGGTCTTGCCGGCACCATTGGGCCCGATCACCGTCACAATCTGCCCGGCGCCTACCTTGATGTTGGCATGATGCAAAGCCTCGACCTTGCCGTACGAAACGCAAAGATCCTCAACCTCGAGTACGGGAGAAATCGCGTCCATCATTCCACGCCTCCAAGATACGCTTCAATCACGGCTGGATTGCGCTGAACTTCCTCCGGCAAGCCCTCCGCAATTTTTTCCCCAAACTCCATGACTACAACCCGGTCCGCGAGACCCATGACGAAATCCATGTCATGCTCGACCAGCAAGATGCCCATGCCCTCGCCTCGCAGCTTGCGCAGCAGTTCCGCCAACGCCTGCTTCTCAAGATATCGCAAACCCGCAGCAGGTTCATCAAGCAACAACAGGCATGGGTCCGCGCACAAGGCCCGCGCAATTTCAAGCGTACGTTGTTGCCCCAGCGCCAGACTTCCGGCAGCCTCGAACATCGAATCCTTAAGACCGACTCTCTCGACTTGACGCGCCGCCTCGGCCAGCAAGCGCTTCTCCTCGGCACGTTCCAAATGCAGCATCGAGGACAGCACGGCTTTGCTCCCACGAAGGTGGGCGCCGATAGCAGCGTTCTCCAAAACAGACATGGTCGCCAGCAAGCGAACATGCTGAAAAGTCCGGCTCATACCGAGCTTTGCGATTTCCCGTGAATCCAGGCTGGTAACCTCACGCCCCCGAAAGAGCACCTTTCCCTCGGTGGCCCGATCGACACCGGACACGCAATTGAACATGGTCGACTTGCCAGCCCCGTTGGGCCCGATCAGCGCCATGATCTCCCCCGCCCTGACCATCAGGTTCATGTTGTTGTTGGCGACCAACCCGCCAAAGCGCTTGACCACATTGTTTGCCTCAAGCAATACCTGACCCGCATCAGGCAAGGCTTTTGTCGGCAACGGCTCCGCAGCCACAACAGTACGGATCGACGCCCGCTGCGGAATCAACCGGGTCAGAATCGGCCAGATGCCGTCGCGTGCCCGCTGCAGGACGAAAACCAGCAGGAAGCCGAACACGATCATCTCGAAATTTCCTGAAGCGCCGAACAACTTGGGCAGCCAGTCCTGCAACCACTGTTTAAGTATGGTGATGACACCTGCGCCAACCAGCGCGCCCCATACATGACCGGCACCCCCAAGCACCGCCATGAACAAGTACTCAATACTCATGTACAGGCTGAACGGCGTCGGGTTGACGAAGCGTTGCAGGTGGGCATAGAGCCAACCGGAAATACAGCCGAACAAGGCAGCGATCAGAAAAATCACCACCTTGGAACGCGCAGTATCAACCCCCATCGCCTCGGCCATTACCACGCCGCCTTTCAGCGCGCGGATGGCGCGGCCCTCACGCGAATCCAGTAGGTTCAGCGTGAGCCAAACGACTACCATGACCACCGCCCAGATCAGGTAAAAAAAATTGCGGCCATCCTTCATCTGCAGGCCGAACAGCGTCAATGCCGGGATCCCGGAGATCCCAGTGTGGCCACCAAGAAACTCCAGATTGCCAAACAGGAAGTAGAGACTGATGCTCCAGGCGATAGTCCCCAGCGGCAGATAGTGCCCGGAGAGGCGCAAAGTCAGCAACCCAAGCAGCAAGGCCACGCCGGCCGTGAGAAGGATCCCGACGAGCAAACCCATCCAGGGAGATCCGCCGAGAAACGCCGCCCAGCCGGGAAGCTCAGTCGCGGTGGACAAGTAAGCTGTCGCATAACCACCGAGACCGACGAAAGCCGCCTGCCCGAACGACATCAAACCACCGACACCCGTGAGCAAGACCAAACCCACCGCAACGATGGAGTACAAGCCGATGTAATTCAGCAGGGTAACGTGGAATTCGGAGGCAAGCTGGGGTGCAATCAGCAGCAGGGCAATAAACGCCACAAGGAGGTAACGCTGTTGCATCACTCCTCCTCCTCGACATGACGGGTCGTCAGCGACAGCCACACCAGCACCGGAATGATCAATGTAAAAACAATGACTTCCTTGAAGGCTGAGGCCCAGAAGGACGAGTAGGATTCAAGCAGCCCCACCAGCAAGGCACCGGCTGCCGCCAAGGGGTAGCTGGACAAAGCGCCAACAATCGCACCGACAAAACCCTTCAGTCCGATCAGAAACCCGGTGTCATAATAGATGGTGGTGATCGGCGCGATCAGGATGCCGGAGAAAGCGCCGATCAGCGAAGCCAGCAGGAATGAAAGCTTGCCCGCCATCACGGTTGAGATGCCCATCAGGCGGGCACCGGTGCGATTCATTGCTGTTGCCCGCAACGCTTTGCCGTAAATGGTGCGCTCGAAGAACACAGCCAGCACCACGATCAGCATCAGGCTGGCCCCAAGCACCCAAAGCGTTTGGCCGGTAACCGTCAGGGAACCGATGACAATGCTTCCATCCGAAAACGCAGGGGTACGGGACCCCTCTGCACCAAAGAACAACAGACCCAAACCAACCAGTGCCAGATGAACGGCAACTGAGACGATCAGCAGCACCAGAACACTGGCCTCCGCCAGGGGTTGGTAGGCGAGGCGATAGGTCAGGGGACCAAGCGGCACCACCAAGGCAAGTGACAGGACGATCTGAGCCAACAGCGGCATCTCATTGGGTTTGACCAGGAATATCAGCGCAGCAGCAGCGGCCGGATAGACCAGATTCCAAGCCACGATGCGCGGTATGCGCCGCACGTGCCCGGCACGCAAGGCGACACTGAGGTCAATCAGAGCCACGGCCACCCCGGCACCTATCAGCAGCCAAAGCGTCCCTGGCGTCTTGCCCGCCTGGAAGCTTGCCAAAGTCAGCGCGCCGAAGGCGACGAACTCGCCCTGAGGAATGAAGATCACGCGGGTTACCGCGAATACAAGCACCAGCGCCAGCGAGAGCAAGGCATAGATCGCACCGTTGGTAATTCCATCCTGCCCCAGCAATAAAGCAATTTGCAGATCCATTGGCGCGCTTTCAAGTCGGCATCGCAAAGCATGTCACCGTGCTCCTTTGATAGCGGAACACGGTGCCAGCCTCCTCCACTGTCTCACCGTCAGGGTGTGTTGCTGCAGGATACGTTGTCCTGCATCTTTTCAACCACTTATGAACTACCTGCTGCAGCCGGGCACCACCAAACCTATAAATTAGGTATACCGTATACAACAATCGAATCGGGGTCAATTCCCTGTTCAAAAAAAGGTATCGTAGCCAAGCCGACAGATCAACAAAGAAGCGACCACAATGAAGGTTCCGCGGACAAAGCTGCTGCCGTGCCGCAAGGCTAGCCTGGCTCCAAGCAAGGCTCCGGCAATGTTGAACGTGGCCATCGCCAAGCCGATCCCCCACAGCACATGCCCGCTGGGCACAAAATAGGCAAGAGCCGCTGCATTGGTCGCAAGATTCACCACCTTCGCCGCGCTCGAGGCATGCAGAAAATCCAGGCGGAACCAGCGTACGAACGCGAATATCATGAAGCTGCCGGCGCCCGGCCCGAAGAAGCCATCGTAGAAACCCAGCACGGCACCGGCGATCACGGCAAGGCGGCGCTCCTTGTCCTTGCTCAGCCGCGCACCAGCCGCGACGCCAAACTCCGGCCGAACCACCGTATATGCGAGCACCAGCGCCAATAGCACCAACACCAGTGGTCGCACAAACTCTTTCGGCAACCAGGCGACCGCCGCCGCCCCTGCAAAGGAACAAACAAACGCCATCGCAGCGGCAGGCAAGGCCACACCCCAGGGCAAAGCAATTCGCCGTGCATAGCGAACTGCCGCGTTGCCGGTGCCGAATATACTCGACAACTTGTTGGTGCCAAACACCGTAGCCGGCGATTCGGCAGGCAAAGCAACCAGCAGGGTCGGCACTTGAATAAGCCCTCCACCACCAGCAACGGCGTCGACAAAGCCGGCGAACAAGGCCGCCACCAAGAGCAAGGCGATATCAAGCGACCCCATGTCCGCGACCTATTTTCCGATGCAGAAACGCGAAAAGATCTCGCCTAGCAGGTCGTCTGCGGTGAATTCCCCTGTGATGCGCGACAGCGCCTCCTGTGCAAGTCGCAACTCCTCGGCACAAAGCTCGATCTCACCCAATCGCCGTACCGCCAGCGCCGACTTATCAAACGCCATCGACAGCGCTTCAATGTGCCGCTCACGGGCAAGCACCACGTCCTCGCCGTGACCGCTCCAGCCGGCCGCGATCAGCAGCTCGCGATGCAAAAGCTCCATCCCCTCGCCAGTTTTCGCCGACAGGGAAAGCTTCACATGACCGCCTTCCTCGGTTCGACCGGCCGCCCGACCGGCGAGATCGCACTTGTTTTCCACCACGATACGCAGCACAGCCTCGGGCAGGCCCGCCACGATAGCTCGGTCTCCGTCGGTTTCCCCGCAACGCGCATCGAGAAGCTGCAGAACCAGATCGGCCCTTTCGATTTCCAGCCACGCGCGCTCGACACCGATCTTTTCCACAGGGTCATCAGAGTGGCGTAAACCCGCGGTGTCAATTACATGAATCGGTATGCCCTCGATCTGTATCAACTCGCGCAGCACATCGCGCGTCGTTCCGGCGACGTCCGTCACGATAGCCCGATCATCACCCGCGAGACGATTCAGCAGCGATGATTTACCGACATTGGGCAAGCCCGCAAGAACCACACGAAGACCGGACCGCAACATGCTGCCGGCACGGGCACGGCTGACCAAGGCCCCAAGATCATCGACCAATGAAACCAGCCGCGCCGCCACATCGCCTTCCCGAAGCACATCGATTTCTTCTTCAGGAAAATCCAACACAGCTTCGACCCGCATACGCAAATCGATCAGGCGCTCTACCAGACCATGAACTTCGCGTGAAAAATCACCCGCCAGGGAACGCATGGCTGAACGGGCCGCCGCCGCTGTTTCAGCCCCAATCAAATCGGCGACAGCCTCCGCCTGAACCAGGTCCAGCTTATCGTTGAGATATGCCCGTTGCGAAAATTCCCCAGGGTTGGCCAATCGCGCACCCAGCTCTACACAGCGGGCCAGCAGACTCTGCATGACAACCGGGCCGCCATGGCCCTGGAGTTCGAGCACATCTTCGCCAGTAAAGGACTGTGGGCCTGGGAAATAAAGCAGGATGCCGCGATCGAGAACTTCACCGCCGGCCGCCGTGAAGCCGCAAAGCGTCGCGCGCCTCGGTTGCGGATCCTTGCCAGTGAGCTTTAGGGCGAATTCGGCCATTCGCTGGCCGGAAACGCGGACTACCCCAATACCGCCGCGCCCCGGGGGCGTCGCGATCGCGGCGATGGTGTCGTCGCGAGCCGCCATCCGCCCGGGGAATCCGGCCTACCTACTTGCCTTCACCCGCCTCGATCAGGCGAGTGATCTGCCATTGCTGCGCAATCGACAGAACGTTATTGACCGTCCAGTAAAGAACCAATCCAGCCGGAAACCAGAGGAACATAAAGGTAAAGATGACCGGCATCATCAGCATTACCTTGGCCTGAATGGGGTCAGGCGGCGTCGGGTTGAGCTTGGTCTGGATGAACATCGTTGCGCCCATGATCAGGGGCAGAACGTAGTACGGATCCTTTACCGAAAGATCGGTGATCCAGCCCAGCCAGGGTGCATTGCGCATTTCGACCGTGCCAAGCAGCACCCAGTAAAGCGCAATGAACACCGGAATCTGAACCAAAACAGGCAAGCAACCGCCCAGGGGATTGACCTTCTCGCGCTTGTAGAGCGCCATCATCTCCTGGTTCAGGCGCTGCTTGTCGTCGCCGTAGGTCTCCTTCAACTTCATCAGCTTGGGCGTCAGCACCCGCATCTTCGCCATGGACTTGTAGCTGGCCGCTGAAAGCGGGAAGAAAATCAGCTTGAGCAACACAGTGAGGCCGATGATCGCCCAACCCCAATTGCCGGCCAATTTGTGAATTGCCCCCAACACCCAAAACAAGGGCGCGGCGATAACCGTCAGCCAGCCATAATCCACCACAAGATCAAGACCCGGGGCGATCTTTTCAAGCTTGTCCTGCTCCTGCGGACCGGCATAAAGCGAGATAGTGCTCTTGCCATCTGCAGCAATTGGCAGGATCACGCCCGCGGAGAACAGATCGTTGCCAACCTTGCGCATGTAGAACTCACGGGCAATGCCAGGCGCCGGCAACCAGGCCGAAACAAAATAATGCTGCACCACCGCCAGCCAGCCGTTATCCGCTTTCTGCGCGAACTTAGCCTTGTTCTTCTCGATGTCGGAGAACTCAACCTTCTGGAATTTCTCCCCATCCGTGTAAACAGCAGGGCCCGTAAAGGTAACGACCCCCATCATCATCGCGTTGTTCTGGCCATCGGCCGGCTTGCCATCGCGGGTTATCTGGTAGTAGGCATGACTGCCAGGTTTCACTCCTTCGTGGCGCACTTCAATCTGGTAACTGCCGCGTTTGAAGACATATACCTTCGTCACCTTGGATCCATCCGCGGCATTCGCTTCGAGTCGCACCTCGAGCACATCTTCGCCGTC